>JANYJL010000058.1 GCA_025361845.1 Rhizobacter sp. | reverse complement strand
GCCGAGCCACAGGGCGATCACGTTGAACGGCACGCCCGACTGCAGCAGGTGCATGGCGCTCGTATGCCTGAGCGTGTGCGGCGAGACGCGCTTGGTGGCCAGGCTGGGTTGCTCCGCCGTGGCGCGGGTCACCGCAAGGCTTAGGCGCTGCGTGACGTTCGATCTGCACATGGCCTGACCATCTCGGTTCGGCAGCAAGGGTGCCTCGCCGCGCAACACCGGGTTCAGCCGGAGCCAGGCGCGTATCTCAAGCACCGTGGACTTCCACAGCGGGATCGATCTCATCTTGCGGCCCTTGCCGTGCAGATGCACGCAGGCGCCACCGTCCAGAATGACATCTACCACACGCACGCCAATCATCTCGGAGACCCGCGCGCCGGTGTTGTAGAGCATGGCCAGCAGCAGGTGGTCTCGCTGCGAGGACCAGCTCTCGCCCGGTTGCCCGAGCACCGCCAGCATCTCCGGGCGTGTCAGGAAGTCCAGCATCGGCCGCTCGAAGCGCTTCATCGGGACCGCCAACGCCCGCTCAATGTCGTGCAGCGCAGTGACGTCTCGCCGAGCGGCGAACTTCAGGAACGCGCGCAACGCCGTGAGCCTCAAGTTGCGACTGCGAACCGTGTTCTTGCGGCCCTGCTCCAGATGGTCGAGGAATGCCAGGATCAGCTCGGGTCGTATGTCGGCAAGCTGCATCGCCGTCGGCACCTTGCCCAGCTTGTGGCTGGCGAAGCCCAGGAACAACGACAGTGCATCTCGGTAGCAGGTCACTGTGCGCGGACTAACCGCCCGTTGCGCGACCAGGTACTCGGTGAAGAACTGCTGGACCAGCGCCGGGAATGACGGAGGCGGCGAAGTGGGTGGCCTATTCATCGCCTGCCTCCGCTTGTGACATGTACGCCTCGAACCGCCCCGCGGCCAGCGCCATCAGTTCCGGCACTGCCGAGAGGTACCAGTAGGTGTTGGTGACCATCGCATGCCCGATGTAGGTCGACAACGACAGCATTGCCTGATCGATGTCCACGCCCTGGGCGTGCCACTGCACGATGCGTCGAACGACGAAGGTGTGCCGCAGATCATGAATGCGTGCGGCATGGTGCGAGCCGCGATTGGGCCAACCCAATTGCCGCCGCAACTCACCGAAGACGCGATGCACCTGGCGATCACCCAGTGGCAGGCCATGCAGTCGCCCCCGGCTGCCGACGAAGAACGCGGTGTCGTCGCCGTATGACTCGCCCGCCAAGTCACGCCGCAGGCGATACTGACGCAGCGCTTCGAGCGTGCTGGGATGCACGGGCACCTGGCGTGACTTGCCGAACTTGGTCAGGTGGATGCTCAGCATGCCCGTCTTGAGATCGACGTCGGCGTTCTTCAGCGACAGCGCTTCACTGACCCGCAGACCGGTCGAGGCAATCAGCCCGAACAGCGTCTCGAAGATGACGCCGCGAAGGCTGGACGCCGGGCCAAGCCGCCTGGCGCTGGCCAGCAAGTCAATGATCTCTTGCTCGCTGTAGATGTGGGGCGCCTTGCGCTCTGGCATGCGCCCGAAGACCGTGTCATCGGGGACTTCGGTGTCGGGTTCGAACTGCTGCAACCAGCGCACGAACGTACGCAGCCTCTTCAGGCGCCGCGCCCACGTGACCGGGTCAGTGCTGCCATGGCTGTCGCGTCGGGCCCAGTCTGTCATCACCTCGACCGTCAACGGTCCGCAATGCCCTATCTCATGGAGATGGCGGGCAAAGCTGCGTAAGGTACACGCCTCGCCGCGCGCGGAGAACCCCAGACCATGGCGCTCGACCAAGAAGCGCTCGACACGCGACTTGAAGGGCATGGCGGCGGCACTCATGACGCGCTCCCAGGCCATGGCAAGGCCACCGCAGCAAGGCTGCGACTGTCCAACTTGGCATAGATCATCGTGGTGTTCAGCGACCGGTGGCGCAGCACGTCGGCCACCTCCTTCAACGACGAGCCGCTGGCGAGCAAGCGGTTGGCCATCGTGTGGCGCAGCAGGTGCGAACGCGTGTACGGCAATCCGGCGCGCGCGTAGGCTTGGCGGATGGTGCTGCGAATAATGTCCGCCCCGAGCGGGGCGTCGCGTGGGGCTATGTTGCGCACGAAGACAGCGCGGTTGGATGTCTTGGGGCGTTCGAGTTCCAAATACCGGGCGATGGCCTCGCCGGTGGCCACCGGCAGCGGCAGGATGTCGACACGGCGGCCCTTGGTGTGGCGCAGCGTGATCGTGCCGGCGTGCCAGTCGATGTCGTCCAGGCTGAGCTGGGCTACTTCGATGCTGCGAAGCCCGAGGTCAAGGGCGCAGCGCACGATGGCACACGCTCGCCGCATGGCGCGGCAGGGGTTGTTGAGCGAGCCGACCAACTGCGCGACCTCTTCGTCGGTCAGCTTCTTGGGCAGTGAAGACAGCGCCCAGTTAGCCGGGTAGGCCAGCGCGCCAATCAACCCGTGGACCCAGTCCCCCAGCGACGCGCGGTAGCGGAAGTAGCCGCGCAGCGATGACACGACCGAACCCGCGCCGGCGGGCTTGCTGTGCAGCGCGGCCTGTTCGGCAAAGAAGCGCCGAACGTGCTCGGGCGTGATGGCCTTGATATCGACGGCGTTGCCATCGAAGCGATCCGCCAGCAGTCGTCCTACGATCCTCAGCGCCATGGTCCGGGTCTGGAGCGCGAGCCCGCGCACGCGGTCCATGTGATCGTCGTAGCGGCGCAGTTCCTCACCCACCGGCGTTGTGCTGATTGGCGGCTGCGCAATGGCGCCTTGAGCGCGAAGCACGACGAGCAGGTGCCCAAGCGCGGCGCTGTGATCGGCCCGGTCGTGCCGCATGTGCCCAGTGCATGCGCAGCTCGGCAAGTGGTCGTCAAGAAATATGGCGACCGAGACTTCGTCGATCCTGGCCAGCGGCAGCCGCCGGGTGCAGACCCAGCGCGCGAAGTGCGTCACCTCCGCGACGTAGCTGTAAACGGTGTGCACGGCGTACCTGCGCTCGGTCAAGTGACGCTTGAACGCAGTGGCATGTGGCCCGATAGGGCTGGCAGCGAGCCAATCGACCTCGATGACGCGCGAGTCCTGAGCGGTATCCATGGTGATCTCCGAAAGTGGGATCACCAGTGCGCTCCGACGCCGAAACTATGTCCAGTTCAGCGATTGACCATCCCGCCATACGCCGCGCCGATGCCGCCTCCGCGTCATCAGCGCCAAGTCACCTGTGCATAGTCCAGATATGTGCATAGGGGTCG
>JANYJL010000043.1 GCA_025361845.1 Rhizobacter sp. | reverse complement strand
TGCAGAACGAAGCGCAGATCTCGGTGCCGCCGACGGTGAGTTTCGACAAGCCGGCGTCGAAGTAGATCGGCACCTTGCTGCCGAGCTTCGTGATGCGCCGCTGGCTCGCACTCTTCGCCGCTGCGCTGCTCTGGCTCGCCGGCGCGGCGCAGGCGCAAGGCGTGCTGCCCGTGCCCGCGCTCTCGGGCCGGGTGATCGACCAGACCGCGACGCTCTCCGCGGCGCAGTCACAGGCGCTCGAAACCAAGCTCGCCGCAGTCGAAACGAAGCGCGGCTCGCAGATCGTCGTGCTGATCGTCCCGACCACGCAGCCCGAAGACATCGCGGCCTATGCGCAGCGCGTTGGCGATGCTTGGAAGATCGGTCGCAAGGAGATTGGTGACGGCCTGCTCATCGTCGTCGCGAAGAACGACCACCGCATGCGCATCGAAGTGGCCAAGGCACTCGAAGGCGCCATTCCCGATCTCGCTGCCAAACGCATCATCGACGCGCAGCTCACGCCCGCCTTCAAGGCCGGCGACTTTGCCGGTGGCCTGAACGCTGCGGTCGACAAGCTCGACGCCCGCATCGGCGGCGAAGGCCTGGCCGAGCCCGACACCAAAAAAGGCGCAGCCAACTCCGACTTCGAGTTGCGCGACCTGCTGATGTTTCTCGTCGTCGCGGCGCCCGTGATGGGCACGGTGCTCAGCTCCCTGTTCGGCCGCAAGCTCGGGGCACTCGCCACCGGTGGCGCGGTCGGTGGCCTCGCGTGGCTCGTGACCACCAGCCTGCTCGTGGCTGGCGGCGCCGGGCTGATTGCCTTGATCGTCGTCGGCGTGATGGGGGTGAGTGGCGGCCGCTCGGTGGGCGGGCCGGTGGTGTGGGGCGGTGGTGGTGGCGGCTTTCGCGGCGGTGGTGGCGGAGGAGGGGGCGGCTTCGGCTCCGGTGGCGGCGGCAATTTCGGCGGCGGCGGTTCGTCGGGCGGGTGGTGACGATGAACAAGCTCCTGCGCATCTTCAAACACCGCTGGCTCGATGAGCGCGATGCGCAACGTGCCGTCGGCATGCCAGCGCTGCAGCGCATCGAAGCGCGTGTGGCCGCGAGCGAGTCGCATCACAGCGGTGAGATCCGCGTGTGTGTCGAAGCCGGCCTGCCACTGTCCTACCTGATGCGCAACGCGAGCGCGCGTGAACGCGCCGTGGCCCTGTTCGGCAAGCTGCGAGTCTGGGACACCGAACACAACAACGGCGTGCTGATCTACCTGCTGCTGGCCGAGCGCCGCATCGAACTCGTGGCTGATCGCGGCCTGAACCGGCATGTGGATGCCGCGCAGTGGCAACAGATCGCCGACGCGATGGGCGCTGCCTTCAAGCAAGGTCAATTCGAGGCGGGCTTGAACCAGGCCGTCGATGCCGTCGATGCCTTGCTGCGGCAGCACTTCGCCATCGATGCGAGTGCGCGCAATCCGAACGAACTGCCCGACGCGCCGATCGTTCTCTGACCGTCTTGTGACGGCTACGTGGCGTGCCCCTCGGCCGCCATCGGCTCGGGCCGCACGCGCAGCGCCCACACCACTCCCGCAATCAGCAGCGCCACGCCGGCCAGCGTTTCGGGCTCCGGCCCGCGGCCGCGCAGCACGAAGGCATAGCTCAGTGCCGACACGGTTTCGAACACGATGAGCTGGCCCACCAGCGTGGTCGGCAGGCGCTGGCTCGCTTCGTTCCAGCACAGCGTGCCGAGCCAGGAGGCGAGCAGGCCGATCGCCAGCATCAGCCCGATGAAGCGCTGCGGCGTGGGGCCGAAGGGCATCTCGAAGACCTGGCCGGTTGAAACGTTCCAGAGCCAGAAGGCGACGAAGCCGAAGGCTGCCAGCGGCAGCGTGGCGATGCCCTGTGCGGTGGCCCAGGTGCGCGGGCTGCGGTCCGCATGCGCACGCAGCCAGTCGGCATTGCGCATTGGGTACCAGGTCCAGCACACCACGGCGCCAATGGCGAGCAAGGCGCCGAGTGCGTAGCGCCCCACGTCGGCGTTGGCATCGGCGCGCAGCGCGCCGATCTCGACATGGTTGACGAGGCCGATGCCGCTGCCAATCAACACCAGCGAGGGCGCCAGGCGCAGCCACGGCAGCTGGCCGTCACGCGCGCCGTCGCGCAGGTTCGAGCAGATCGCGATCACGACCGGCAACGTGCCGATGATCATCGTCGGCAGCGGCCCGCCGGCGCGCTGGATCGCCGCGGCCAGGCAGAGGTAGTAAAGCAGGTTGCCGATCGTCGACAGCTTGAGCGCCTCGATCCAGTCGCCGCGTGTGAACTCACGCAGGCGCCTGCGGTCGAGCCAGGCCAGCGGCAGCGCGATCAGCCCGAAGGCCAGGTAACGCGCGAACGAGAGCAGGGCGGCCGGGTACTGCGGCAGCAGCAAGGGCGCCACGAACACCAGCCCCCACATGAGGCCGGCGGCGAGTGCGAAGAAGGTTCCGGTCCACATGGTTCGGCGGCGAGTGTCGCCGATTCCCGGTGCCACGGCGGCGTGTTGGGCGCGGCCCTCGGGCAGCGACCCCAATATCCGTGCGCGGGCGCGTGCGATATAAATCGGCCGTGCCTCTTGCAGGCACCGTTGGGACCAAAAATACAAGGCTGATGATGCAAGAAACCTTAAGGGACATGCTGTCCGCGGGCAGCGCGTCCGCCGCCGCACTGTCGGCTCCCGGCCGAGCGGCGCTCACCCACGGTGATCTGCGCCGGCTCATCGCCAGCACGCTGGACACCCTGAACGCGCAAGGCATCGGCCGCAACGACCGTGTCGCCATCGTGCTCGCCAACGGCCCCGAAATGGCCGCCTGTTTCATCGCCTGTGCCAGCGGCGTGACGAGTGCGCCGCTGAACCCGGCCTACCGTGCCGACGAGTTCGAGTTCTATCTGTCGGACCTGAACGCCAAGGCCTTGATCGTCGAACAGGGCAGCACCTCTCCGGCGATCGACGTGGCCACAAAGCTCGGCGTTCGCCTCATCGATCTGATCGTGCCACCCGGCGCGGCCGCAGGCGACTTCACATTGCAGGCGCGTGACGGCGCGGCCTCGACGCCCACCGCGAACCCGGGCTACGCGCAGCCCGACGATGTGTCGATGGTGCTGCACACCTCGGGCACCACCTCGCGGCCGAAGATCGTGCCGTTGTCGCAGCGCAACCTCTGCGCCTCGGCCACCAGCATTCGCGAAACGCTGCGTTTCACGGCCACCGATTGCGGCCTGAACATCATGCCGCTGTTCCACATCCACGGCCTGATCGCGGGCGTGCTCGCGCCGTTCTCGGCCGGCTCGCAGGTGTTCTGCACCCCCGGCTTCAACGCGCTGAAATTCTTCGGCTGGATGGACGAGGCCAAACCCACCTGGTACACCGCCGTGCCGACGATGCACCAGGCCATCGTCTCGCGGGCCTCGAAGAACGCCGAGATCATCGCGCGCCACCCGCTGCGCTTCCTGCGTTCCTCGTCCTCGTCGATGCCGCCGCAAGTGATCCGCGAACTCGAAGACATCTTCAAGGCGCCCCTGGTCGAGGCCTACGGCATGACCGAAGCCACCCACCAGATGACCGCGAACCCGCTGCCGCCGGCTGCGCGCAAACCCGGCACCGTGGGCCGCGCGGCCGGGCCCGAAGTGGCCATCATGGCGAACGACGGCAGCCTGCTCGCGGCTGGCGAAACCGGCGAGATCGTGATCCGCGGCCCCAACGTGACCGCCGGCTACGAGAACAACCCGAGGGCGAATGCCGAGGCGTTCACCTTCGGCTGGTTCCGCACCGGCGACCAGGGCGTGATGGACGCCGAGGGCTACGTCAGCATCACCGGCCGCCTGAAGGAAATCATCAACCGCGGCGGCGAGAAGATCAGCCCGCGCGAGGTGGACGAGATCTTGATGGACCACGCCGCCGTCGCGCAGGTGGTGTGCTTCGGCATGCCGCACCCGAAGCTCGGCGAAGAGGTCGCTGCGGTCGTGGTGCTGCGTGACGGCCAGCAAGCGAGTGAGCGTGAGCTGCAGGAGTTCGTTGCCACGCGCGCAGCCGATTACAAGGTGCCGAAGAAGATCCTCTTCATGGACGAGATCCCGAAGGGCGCCACCGGCAAGTTGCAGCGCATCGGCCTGGCGCAGAAGCTCGGCCTCGGCGCGGCCTGAGCCTCGCCATTTCCAATTTTCCCCGACCGTCATTTCAAGGAGTACCCGTGGCGATCAAGCGATTCAATCTTCGTGCGTTGTTGTGTGGCCTGGCCTTCGTGGCCGCGGTGCCGGCCGCGTTGGCAGCAGCGTGGGAGCCGACCAAGCCGGTCGAATTCGTCGTGCCCGCCGGCACCGGCGGCGGCGCCGACCAGATGGCGCGTTTCATCCAGGGTGTGGTCGCCAAGAACAAGCTGATGAACCAGCCCATCATCGTCGTCAACAAGTCGGGCGGCGCCGGTGCCGAAGGTTTTCTCGACGTGAAGGGCGATGCGGGCAACCCGCACAAGATCGTCATCACGCTGTCGAACCTGTTCACCACGCCGCTGGCCACCGGCGTGCCCTTCAACTGGCGTGACCTGACGCCGGTGCAGATGCTCGCACTCGACGAGTTCGTGTTGTGGGTGAACGAGGAGTCGCCGTACAAGACCGCCAAGGCCTACTTCGACGCCATCAAGGCCGGCACGCCCAACACCTTCAAGATGGGCGGCACCGGCTCCAAGCAGGAAGACCAGATCATCACCGTGATGATGGAAAAGGCGGCCGGCAAGAAGATGACCTACATCCCCTACAAGGGCGGTGGCGAGGTGGCGGTGCAGCTCGTCGGCGGGCATGTGGATTCGACCGTGAACAACCCGATCGAGGCCGAATCGCACTGGCGCGCCGGCAAGCTGCGCGCGCTGTGCGTGATGGACAGCAACAAGATGCCCTACCCGACCAAGCTGACCGCGACGCAGAGCTGGGCCGACATCCCGACCTGCGCCTCCGCCGGCATCCCGGTCGACTACCTGATGCTGCGCGGCATCTTCATGCCGCCCGGCGTGACGCCCGAGCAGGTCGCCTTCTACCTCGATCTGTTCAAGAGGATGCGTGCCCTGCCCGAGTGGAAGGACTTCATGGACAAGGGCGCGTTCAAGCAGTCCAGCATGAGCGGGCAGGAGTTCACCGACTGGCTCGGCAAGAACGAGCAGGTGCACCGGGTGTTGATGAAGGAAGCCGGCTTCATCGCGAACTGAGCGGCACACCCCAATGAGTGATTTTTCCGAAGAGGCGGGCGGCGCCGCGGTCAGCACGCGCTGGCCCGAGATCATGGTCGCCGGCGTGCTGCTGATGGCGGCCCTGCTGGTGATGTTCGACAGCGTGCGCAGCGGCATCGGCTGGGGTGACGACGGGCCGCGTTCGGGCTACTTCCCGTTCCGCATCGGGCTGCTGCTGGCCGGCGCCAGCGTGGCCATCCTGATCGGCCAGCTGCGCGTCCGTTCGACCCAGGTGTTTGCCGAACGTGCCCAGCTTGTGATGGTGGTGCAGGTGTTCGTGCCCATCGTCATCTACGTCGCACTGATCGCGTGGCTCGGCATCTACGTCGCATCGGCGCTGTTGATCGGCTACTTCATGCGTCGCCACGGCAAGTACGGCTGGGCGCTCACGGCCGCGGTGTCGGTTGGTGTGCCGCTGGTGTTCTTCGGCGTCTTCGAACGCTGGTTTCTGGTGCCGCTGATCAAGGGCCCGCTCGAAGCCCTGCTGGGGCTGTAGGTCATGGACGATATTGGCAACCTGATGCATGGTTTCGGCGTGGCCCTCACGCTGCCCAACATCGGCTTCATGTTCATCGGCATCCTGCTCGGCGTGCTGATCGGCGTGCTGCCCGGCCTGGGCGGCGCGAACGGCGTGGCGATCCTGTTGCCGCTCACTTTCAGCATGAACCCGACCTCGGCGATCATCATGCTGTCTTGCATCTACTGGGGCGCACTGTTCGGCGGCGCGATCACCTCGATCCTGTTCAACATCCCCGGTGAGCCCTGGTCGGTGGCGACGACGTTCGACGGTTATCCGATGGCCCAGCGTGGCGAGGCGGCGCAGGCGCTCACGGCCGCATTCACGGCATCGTTCGTCGGCGCGCTGTTCGCTGTGCTGCTCATCACCTTCATGGCGCCGTGGCTCGCCAAGTTCGCGCTCAAGTTCGGGCCGGCCGAATTCTTCGCGGTGCAGTTGCTCACCTTCTGCAGCTTCGTCGGCATGAGCAAGGAGCCACCAGCCAAGACCATCGCGTCGATGATGCTCGGCTTCGCGCTCGCCGCCGTCGGCCTCGACAGCGTGACCGGCCAGCTGCGCATGACCTTCGGCTTCCCCGTGCTGCTGAAAGGCTTCGACTTCCTGATCGCGGTGATCGGCCTGTTCGGAATCGGCGAAATTTTGCTGACGATGGAAGAAGGCCTGGCCTTCAAGGGCAAGAGCGCGCGCATCAATGTGCGTGTGGTCTGGCAAACCTGGGGCCAGTTGCTGCGCCACTGGCGCACCTTCCTGCGTTCGGTGGCGGTGGGCTGCTGGATGGGCATCACCCCCGGTGGCGCGACACCCGCCTCGTTCATGAGCTACGGCATGGCGCGGCGCATGTCGAAGAGCCCGCAGACCTTCGGCCAGGGCAACATCGAAGGTGTGATCGCGCCCGAAACCGCCGCGCATGCCGCTGGCACCTCGGCCCTGCTGCCGATGCTCACGCTCGGCATTCCAGGCTCGCCCACGGCCGCCGTGCTGCTCGGTGGCCTGCTGATCTGGGGCCTGCAACCCGGGCCGATGCTCTTCATCGAGCAGAAGGATTTTGTCTGGGGTCTGATCGCCTCGATGTACCTCGGCAACATCGTCGGCCTGATCGTCGTGCTGACCACGGTGCCCTTCTGGGCCGCGGTGCTGCGCATCCCGTTCGCGGTGATCGCCCCGGTCATCATCGTGCTCTGCGCGATCGGCGCCTACACCGTGCACAGCGCAATGTTCGACGTGGTGATGATGGTGGTCTTCGGCGTCGTCGGCTACTTCTTCAAGAAGCTGCGCTACCCGCTCGCGCCGATGGTGCTGGCCCTGGTGCTTGGCGACATGGCCGAAGCGAGCTTTCGCCAGGCGATGCTGATGTCGCAGGGCAGCCTGGCGATCTTCGTGTCGAACCCTCTGGTCGGCAGCATCACCGGGCTGGCGCTTGCGCTGTTGCTGTGGCCGCTGTGGGGCAAGCTGCGGGGTTTGGCCAAGGCACGTGAAGCGGCGGCGGCCGCGTCATGAAGATCGCGGTTGTCGGAGCGGGTGAAACATCATGAAGGTCGCCGTCGTAGGCGCCGGCGCGATAGGCGGCTACCTCGGCGCGCGCCTCGCGCGTTCGGGTGAAGACGTCACCTTCATCGCGCGCAACAAGAACCTCGAAGCGATCAATGCGAACGGCTTCAAGCTGATCCTCGAAGACGGCAGTGAGGAACACACGCCGAACGTGCGCGCCGTGCAGAAGATGGCCGATGCCGGCCCGCAGGACGTGGTGCTGATCACCCTGAAGGCGCACCAGCTGCGCGATGTGCTGCCCGAGCTGCGCGCGCTCTTCGGCCCGCAGACGATGGTCGTGACGATGATCAACGGCATCCCCTGGTGGTACTTCCACAAGCTCGGCGGGCCGTTCGATGGCCGCGCGGTGGCGAGTGTCGATCCCGATGGCTTGATCGCCGCGAACATCGAACCCGAACGTGTCATCGGCAGCGTCGTCTACCCGGCCGCCGAGCTGGTGGCGCCGGGGGTGGTGAAGCTGATCGAAGGCAACCGCTTCACGCTCGGCGAGCTCGATGGTTCGCGCAGCGAGCGCATCGAGGCCTTGTCGCAGGTGATGATGAAAGCCGGCTTCAAGTCGCCGGTGTCGAAAGACATCCGCGGCGAGATCTGGCTCAAGCTCTGGGGCAACCTGAGCTTCAACCCGATCTCGGCGCTGACGCATGCGACGCTGCAAGACATCTGCCGCTTTCCGCTGACACGGTCCCTCGCCGCGTCGATGATGGGCGAGGCTCAGGCCGTGGCGCACAGGCTCGGCGTCGAATTCAAGATCTCGCTCGACAAGCGCATCGCCGGTGCCGAAGCCGTGGGTGCGCACAAGACCTCGATGCTGCAAGACGTGGAGCACGGGCGTGTGCTCGAACTCGAAGCGCTCGTCGGCGCTGTCGTCGAGCTCGGCCGCATCACCGAGACGCCGACACCGACGATCGAGGCGATCTACGCGGTGAGCAGCCTGCTCGCGAAGACGCTGGCCGAGCAGCGCGGGCAGCTCGCCATGCAAGCGCTCGCCTGAGCGGCGCGGGCGAGACGGCAGCTCGGCTGGGCGCGATGCCCCAACGTGTGTTTGTCCTCGGTGCCACCGGCACCATCGGCCGAGCGACGGTGCGCGCGCTCGTGCGGCGCGGTCACGAGGTGGTGTGTTTCGTGCGCCCGCGTGCGGGTGTCGGCGGCACGCTGGCCCCCGACGACAGCGCGCGTTTGTTGGCCGGCGCCACGCTTCGTTTCGGTGACGTGAGTGACCCGACCTCGCTCGCAGCGGACGGCTTTCGGGGCCAGCACTTCGATGCCATCGTGTCTTGTCTCGCCTCACGCACCGGCGCGCCGCGCGATGCCTGGGCCATCGACCACCAAGCGCATCTGCACGCCCTGGCCGTGGCGCAGCAGGCGGGTGTCCGCCAGTTTGTGCTGCTGTCCGCCATCTGCGTGCAAAAGCCGCTGCTCGCTTTCCAGCACGCGAAGCTGGCTTTCGAGAAAGCGCTCATCGAATCCGGCATCACGCATTCGATCGTGCGGCCTACGGCGTACTTCAAATCGCTGTCCGGGCAGATCGAGCGCGTGAAGCAGGGCAAGCCCTTCCTCGTGTTCGGCGACGGCACGTTGACGGCCTGCAAGCCCATCAGTGACGATGATCTGGGCGACTACCTTGCCGGCTGCCTCACCGACCCGAGCCGCCTCGACCGCGTGCTGCCCATCGGCGGCCCGGGCGATGCGATCACGCCGCGGCAACAAGGCGAGCACCTGTTCGCGTTGCTCGGGCGCCCGCCGCGTTTCAAGCAGGTGCCCGTCAAGCTGCTCGACGTGATCATCGCTGTGCTGGCGACGGCAGGGCGCCTCGTGCCCGCGCTGGCGGCGAAGGCCGAACTCGCGCGCATCGGCCGCTACTACGCGACGGAATCGATGCTGGTGCTGAACACCGAGACGGGCCGCTACGACGCTGCGGCCACCCCTTCGACGGGGTCCGAGACGCTGTTCGACTTCTACGCCGGCTTGCTCAGCGGTGCCGTCGCGCCGGAGCGCGGCGACCACGCGGTGTTCTGAGCGGCGGCTCGCTGGCCATCACGGGTATTGCAGCGCGAGGGGATCGCTGCTGCCGACAACCGGTGCCGACGACGGCTCCACCTGCCCGGCGAGCACGCCCTCGGCCCGGTTGCGCCCGCGGTCCTTGGCGGCATACAACGCCACGTCGGCGCGTTGCAGCAGGCTGTCGGCGGTGTCGCCGGTGCACACACTCGTCAACCCGCAGCTGACGGTGAGCGGATGGTGGCCGACCAAGGGTGTGGCGGCCACGTGGGTGCACAGGCTTGCAGCCTTGTGCAGGCTCTCCTCGAAGCGCGTCTCCGGCAGGATCACGACAAACTCGTCGCCGCCCCAGCGACCCAAGGTGTCGACGTGGCGCAGCAGTGCCAGGGCCCGGGTGGCCATCGCCACGAGTGTCTTGTCACCGGTGCCGTGGCCAAACCGGTCATTCACGGTCTTGAAGTGGTCGATGTCGATCAGGATGAGCGAGAACGTGTGCCCATAACGTGCGAACCGAGCCAGTTCGAACTCGATCGTTTCGGTCATGCGCCGTCGATTGGCCAGTTGTGTCAACTCGTCCGTGTTGGCCAGGCGCGCCAGCTCATCCGCCGTGAGCTGCGCCACCTGGAAGCGGTGCTGGTAGCTGGAGAAAAAGTGCAGCGCCGCGATCAGCACGGCGGACACCCCGTGCAACTGGATCGTGAAGTTGCCGTAGGGCTCGTCGAGGTGATAGACGAGGTAGGGCAGGCTGATCGACACGAAGAGCGCCAGGATCGCGAGCGAGATGTTCAGGCTCGATTTGTGCCCCGCCAGCGTGAACACGAAGACATAGATCACCGGGATCCACAGGTACAGCGGCTGCAGGTCGATGCTGGCGCCGTAGGTCGGCGAGTACAGGCGCAGGCCCATGCAGGCCGCGCAGAGGCCGGCCGCGAACAACAGGCACGCCATGTCGACGATGCGCGGCGGCAGCAGCCGCCGCCAGACGGTGACGAACACGATCGGGTGAAAGACCGCGTTCAGGCCGAACACCCCGCGCAGCACCGGAGACGATTTGCCGAGCGACTCCATCAGCATCCAGGCCAGCCCGGAGCTCACCCAGGCCAGCGCCAGGATGACCATCAGCACGAAGCGCTTGAGGTGGTCGGTCGGCTGCTGCACGGGATCGCGCTCAGCCATAGACATTCACGAGCTTGCCGATCCCGTCGATTTCGACCTCGACCGTGCTGCCCGCCTTCATCGGCAGCACCCCGAGCGAGGTGCCACACAGGATCACGTCGCCCACCTCCAGTGTCATGTCGTGCGAGAGGCGCGACACCAGCTCGGCGGGGCTGAAGAACATGTCCGCGAGCGCATAGTTCTGCCGCTCGCGGCCGGCGACGGTGGTGCGCACGCGGGCCGTGGCCACCTCGAACGCCGTCTCGATCACCGGCCCGAACACGCCGAAACCGTCGTAGCCCTTGGCACGTGTCCACTGCGGGAACGAAGCGTCGCGGAACAGCACTTCGATCGCCGTCACGTCGTTCGCGCAGCTGTAGCCGAAGATGTGCGCCGGCGCATCGTCCACGCTCACTGCTTGCGCGCGCCGGCCGATCACGATGGCGAGCTCGCCTTCGTAGGCCACCCGCCCGACCTCACCCGGCGGAACGGGGATCGGCGCGCCATGCGCGGCGTGGCTGTTCGGCGTCTTGACGAAGTACAGCGGCTCGGCCGGTTGCGCCCAGCCATTCTTCTCGGCCGCGGCGCGGAAGTTGTTCCACAACGCCAACATCTTCGTCGGCTGGCAAGGCAGGAGCCACTCGATGCCATTGGCCTCGATGCGCTCGCCGGTCGGTTGCGACGATACGAACATGTCGCCGCGATGCACCGCGATTTCGTCACCCTCCAGCGCACCGAACCCGTCGCGCCCGTCGCGGCGAAAGCGCATCCATTTCATCGTCGTCTCCCGAGTCGAGTCACTCGATGATGGCACGCAAAAAAGGCCGCAGCCCCGGTACAAACCGGTGCTGCGGCCCAATCCACCCACTCAACCCACGCGGGCCCCAAGGGGCGGGCCCGCGTCTGCTCACGCGTGCCTCAGCGCACGCGGCCTTCCTTCCATGCCGTCAACAGCTTCTCGTAGTCGATCGTCGTGCCCTTGGGCTTTTCGTTCGCCAGCTTCTTCCACGGTGCACCCTTGTCGCTCAGGTACTTGTTCGGGTCG
>JANYJL010000384.1 GCA_025361845.1 Rhizobacter sp. | reverse complement strand
CCCAACCCTCTCCCCCAAAGGGGCGAGGGAGTGAGCGGTGCCACTTCAACCGGGTGTCAATTTTTTGGGATCGTCAGCATGTCTTCTCTTCCTTTAAAGGTCGGCATCGCCGGCCTCGGCCGTCTCGGCAAGCGCCACGCGCAGGCCTTGGCGTTCAACACTCGTCACTGCCAGTTGGTGGCGGCTTGCAGCCCGGTCGCGGCCGAACGCGATTGGGCGCGCAGCGAACTCGGTGTCGAGCGGCTGCACACCGATTTCGATGCTTTCGTCCGCGATCCGCAACTCGACGCGGTGATCCTCGTCACGCCGACCTCGCTGCATGCCGACCAGACGATCGCCGCGCTCGAAGCCGGCAAACATGTCTTCGTCGAGAAGCCGCTGGCGCTCAACGTGCCGGATTGCGAGCGTGTCGAGGCCGTGGCGCGCAAGCACCCGAAGCTCGTCGCGATGGTCGGCTTCGTGCGGCGCTTCGATGCGAGTTATGCGAACGCGAAGGCGCAAATCGATGCCGGCGGCATCGGCAAACCTTTCCTCGTGCGCTCGCAGACCTGCGACATGAACGACCCCTCGGGCTTCTTCGTCGCCTACTCGGCGCAGTCCGGCGGCATCTACATGGATTGCAGCGTGCACGACATCGACCTCGCACGCTGGATGCTCGGCAACCCCAAAGCCTTGCGCGCATTCGCCAGCGGCACGATCGCGCTGCACCCGGGCCTGGCCGAACACGGCGACGTCGACAACGGCCTGGCCATCGTCGAGTTCGAAGGCGGTGCGCGCGCGGTGTTCTATGCCTCGCGCACGCTCGCGCATGGGCACGAGACGAGCACCGAAGTCATTGGCACGGCAGGCAAGCTCGAAGTCGGCCACGGCGCCGCGCGCGACCGCGTGGTGACGAGTGATGTGCACGGGGTGCGCCACCAATCGGTCGCCGATTTCTTCGAGCGTTTTGCCGGCGCCTTTCAGAGCGAGATGGCGGCCTTCATCGCGGCCTGCCGGGGTGAGAAGGCGCTGACACTGACCCTGTCCGATGCGACCGAAGCCACACGCATCGGCCTGGCCATCACACGCTCGCTGCGCAGCGGGCAGGCGGAGGCGGTATGAACCCGGCGCGCAGTGCGTACTGGCTGAAGCAGGCCGAGTGCCGCATCGAAGACTTCGTGAAGCTGGTCGATCGAATGACGAAACCTTCCGACGTGCCGCTGGCCGCGGACATCCGCGCCAACGTGCCGGTCTACGACTGCACGGCCGTGCGCGGCTGGATCGCATCACCCGACAAGCGCCAGGCCGTGATGGCAGAGTGGGGCGAGGTGATGTTGAACGGCGCCGGCCTCTTGGTTTTGAGTGGCGCGTTCAGCGGTGACGATGAGCTGGCCACGGTCGATGCCGCATCGGCCGTCTTCAAGACGATCATCGCCGAGCAGATCGCGAGCCACAGCGCACGCGGCGACCACTTCGCCAAGCCCGGCGCGAACGACCGCATCTGGAACGCGCTGGAAAAACTCTGCGTGCGCGAGCCCGAAACTTTCGCGGCCTACTACGCCAACCCGATCGTCGCGCTGGTGAGCGAGGCCTGGCTCGGGCCGGCGTACCAGATCACCTCGCAAGTGAACGTGGTGAACCCCGGCGGCGCCGCGCAGTCACCGCATCGCGACTATCACCTCGGCTTTCAAGTGCCCGAGGTCGCCGCGCGGTATCCGGCGCAGGTGCACCGCCTGTCGCCGGTGTTGACGCTGCAAGGCGCGGTGGCGCACAGCGACATGCCGCTCAATACCGGCCCGACGCTCTACCTGCCCTACTCGCAGCTGTACGAGCCCGGTTACCTAGCCTGGCCGCTGCCCGAGTTCGCCGCGTACTTCGAAAAACACCATGTGCAGTTGCCGCTGAAGAAGGGCGATGCCGTCTTTTTCAACCCGGCGCTCTTCCACGCCGCCGGCCACAACCGGACGAGCGACGTGTACCGCATGGCGAACCTGTTGCAGGTGTCATCGGCCTATGGCCGTGCGATGGAAGCCGTGGACCGCACGCGCATGAGCCTGGCGCTCTACCCGGTGCTGGCCGCGGCACGCGCGAGCGGCGCGCTGAGCCAGGCGGCGTGTGCGAACGTCATCGCGGCTTGCGCCGAGGGTTATGCGTTCCCGACCAATCTCGACCGCGACCCGCCGATCGGTGGCCTGGCCCCGCCGAGCCAGCAGGATCTGATGACCCGGGCGCTGCGCGAAGCCTGGCCTTCAGCCGACTTCGAAAGCGCCGTGCGCGCGCAGGCTACGCGTAGGTGTTGAGGTTGCGCCCGACCGACCCGCTGGTGGCCAGCGCGGCCGGTTGAGGCAAGGCCTGGATCAGCGCCGAGGCGCTGCTGGCCTGCATGTCCATCGCCTTCCTCAGCATGAGTGTCTGAGCGGCCTCGGCAGGCGAGCCCTGCGTGGCGGTCATGGCGGCCGGCGAGACGGCGAGGCTGGTGATGTCCATGGGTGCTCCGTGCACGAGTCGATACGAGGGTATCGGCTCGCCCGGTCCACGCTTGAGCCCAATCAGGCCTTGTACTTCGACCGCGTGTGCGTTGGGGCACGTTCGCGGCCCGTCGCTTGCGGCAGCTTTCGCAGCGCCATCAGGGCGCCGAAGCCCGGCGCATCCGCGGGCTCGAACTCGCTCAGGTCGCCGAACGCCGTGCGCGCCGAGGGCTCGGCATGCCGGCGCAGGCGGCCGAGCAGCCGGCTTGCGCGTTTCTCCAGCGCCCGCGTCAGGCTGCTGATCGCGAAGCAGGTGAGGAAGGTGGTGAATTCGTCCAGCGCGACGCGCGCGCTGCGCGGGTCGCGACCACGCAGCGCAGCGGCCAGGTCGTGGCGCAGCAGCTGCGTTCCGCACCGCCACAGGAAGGTGTTGGACAAACGCGCCGCCCCCGGCGCCCGGCGTGCCAGATAGGCCGGGCCGAGAAGGGAGGCGGGGTAGACACGGCGGTTCACGTAGTTCGCAGGGTAGTCGCCGATGCGGCAGACCATCTTCGTGCTGCCGTCGACCTGCACGCGGGTGAGGTCGACCACGTTGTCGCTGTCGAGCAGCACGGCCCAGTGGTCGACATAGTCAGGGTCGTCCTTCACGCGCCACTTCACGAGTTGCACGTCCACGTCGAGCTGCCGCTGGGCCGCCAGGGCGAATTCGAGCGAGACCGACAGGCAGCGCCCGGCGGCTTCGTCCTTCGACAGGATCTGGAATTTCCGCGCCAGCGAGGTGAAGGTCTGGATCGGCTGGGGCGCGGGGCGCAAGGCGTGAACGGCAGGCGGCATGAGGTCGTCGGTGAGCGGTCGCGAGGGCGCGCCAGTGTCGAGGGCCCAATGCTGCCTGAACCGGGCTTCTAGGGGGCTGTCGGGCCGGTCTTGTCCCGCCCGAACGGGGCGAAATGCGTGAAGATGTCGCAGGCGTCTCGCGCTCGCCCGACGCGAGCCGCCGTCACCCCGCGGGCGCAAGGACATGCCATGTCGAAACCTCGCCGTCTCCGCGCCCTCGGGTTCGTCGCGCTGGCCATCATCAGCGCTCCTGTGCAGGCCTGGGGCCCGCAAGGCCACCAGGCCGTCGGTGCCATTGCCGACCAGCTGATCGCCGGCACGCCTGCTGGCAAGAACGCGCGCAAGATCCTTGGCAGCAGCCTGCAAACCGCCTCGGCCTGGGCCGATTGCGCGCGTGCGGTGGAGCTGCGCAATGGCCAGTGGCTTTACACGCAGACGGGTGTCTACGCCGACTGCCGTGTGTTCGAGAACCCGGCCAGCGAGCACGCGCTGGTCGACTTCGTGCAGCGCAACGCCAGCCGCTGCGGCGGGTTTTCCAGCAGCCTGCAATGCCGTCACAAGGCCTATCACTTCGTCGACCTGCCGCTCCAGCACCCGAAGTACGACCCGGCGCTGCCCGGCACGGCGCCGAACGACCTGGTGCATGCGATCAATGCGTGCATCGTGGTCTTGAAGGGCGGTGCGTCGCCAGCGCCTTTCGACATCCGCGGTCAGCGGGAAGCCTTGCGCCTGCTGGCGCATTACGTGGGTGATGTGCACCAGCCGCTGCACGTTGGCGCGATCTACCTCGACGAGGCCGGCCACCCGCTCGACCCGGCCACGCCGCAGGAGGCGCACGACCATGGCAATGCCGGCGGCAACCAGGTTCAGCTGGAAGGCAAGAAGCTGCATGCGCTATGGGACGACGTGCCCGACAAGATCTTCAAGCCATTGATGACCGGCCCGGGTGCAACGCAGGCCCGCCAAGTGGCGGCAACGAGCGGCGAGCTGTCGACCTGGTCGGCCGAGTGGGCTGGCGAAAGCACCGCGCAGGCGGCGCAGGTGTACGCGCCGCTGAAGCTCGGCAAGCGCACGGTCACGCTGGGTGGCGCCGAATGGCCGGCCACCACGGCCGAGCCGGCGTACCGCCTGGCGCGCGCGGAGATGCAGCAGCAGCAACTGGTGCGCGGCGGGGCGCGGCTGGCGCAGATCCTGAAGGCGCTTTGGCCCTGAAGGCAGCGTGCCGCGCGGGCGCTTGACGATCGGCCTCGGCCCGTAGAATTGTCTGGATGAAGTGGCACTGCTGGTTAGCTGGTCTGGGTTTTTGCGTTGCCACCTCGGCCTGGGCCCAGCCCGAGGCCGAGCCGGTCGATGCCGCGGCCTCTGCGCCCGCGCCGGCTTCCATCTCGCTGTCGCTCTCGGCGCGCAAGGTCTACGAGCAGGCGCGCACCCAGCTCGTGCAGATCCGCACCGTGCTGAAGGGCCGCGCCAGCCAGACCTCGGTGGGCTCGGGCTTCTTCGTCTCGGCGCAGGGTCACATCGTCACCAATTTCCATGTCGTCAGCGAAGCGGCGCTGAAACCCGACCGGCACGATCTGGTCTATGTCACCGCCGATGGGCGCGAAGCACCGCTCGTCATCTTGCAGATCGACGTGCTGCACGATCTGGCGCTGCTGAAGGCGGCCGACGTGCCTGCGCGCCAGTTCGACGCGCTGCCCTTCCGCCCCGAGGCGAACGCGCTGGCGCAAGGCGAGCGCATCTACTCGCTGGGCAACCCGCTCGACGTGGGCTTCGCGGTCACAGAAGGCACTTACAACGGCCTCGTGAAACGCAGCTTCTATCCGCAGATCTTCTTCGGCGGCGCGCTCAGCGCCGGCATGAGCGGCGGCCCGGCGCTCGATCAGGAAGGCCAGGTCATCGGCATCAACGTGGCGCGGCGGGTCGATGGCGAGCAGGTGAGCTTCCTTGTGCCGGCCACGTTCGCCAGGGCCCTGCTGGCGCGCGGGCGCGACGCCGTGCCATTGAAGGGCGACGCCTATGGTGTCGTCGCCGAACAGTTGTTGGCCCACCAGGCGGCGCTGACCGAGCGCTTCATCGCGCAGGGCTGGAAGCCCGCCACGCATCCGCGCTATCGGGTGCCGGTGCCGCCCGATGTGTTCATGCGCTGCTGGGGCAGCAGCGAGCCCTCGCGCACCGGCGGCCTCGACATGGAACGCAGTGATTGCGTGATGGACACACGCATCTTCGTCGGCGATTTCAACACTGGGGCAATCTCGGTGCGCCACGAAAGCTACGACGGCAGCAAGCTGGGGCCTCTCCGTTTCGCGGCGCGGTATGCGCAGAGCTTCCGCAACGAATCTTTCACACGGCTGCGTGCCGAGCACCAGACCGCACCGCAGTGCCATGAAGACTACGTGGACCGCAACGGCCTGCCGCTGCGTGCGGTGGTGTGCCTGCGTGCGTACAAGAAGCTGCCGCAGCTCTACGACGTGTCGGTGCTCGTCGCCACACTTGATCAGACGCAGGCCGGCGTGCAGGGCCGCTTCGATGCGCAGGGCGTGAGCTTCGCCAGCGCGCTGGCCTTGAGCCGCCATTACGTCGAGGCCTACGCATGGATGCGTTGAGATTTGCCGAGGTGCCGCCGCCCACCGCGGCGCAGGCCGTGGTCGAACTGCTCGACCGCGAGGGCCACGACGGGCAGGACGCGCCGGTGCGCCAGAGCGTGCCGGTGGCCGCCTGGCCGCTGCGCATCGGCCGCGCGCTCGACAACGACCTGGTGCTCTCCGACCCGCACGTCGCGCCGCAGCACCTGCGCATCGACGCGACCGAAGACGGCCTGCGCCTGAGTGTCGGCGAGACCCGCAACGGCGTGCAGCTCGGCGCCTTGCGGCTGGCGGCCGGCACGCAGCACCTGCTGCCGAGTGGTGGCCCGGCGATCGAGCTGACCCTCGGCCGCACGCACCTGCGCCTGCGCCTGCCCGGCCAGGTGCTCGCCGACGAACGGCCGCTGGCCGCCGCCGAGCCGCGCCGCCGCCATGCGACCCAGATGCTGATCGCGGGCGCGCTGCTGCTCTGCGGCCTGCTCTTCAACGCCTGGCTCGACAGCGACCCGGACGGCTGGTGGCGCGCCGCCGCCAGCGTCGCCGTCGGCGCGGTGGTGGCCGCGGCGGTGTGGTGCGGCCTGTGGGCCTTGTTGTCCAAGACCTTCACGCGCCGAGGCCGCTTCGGCTGGCACCTGCGCGTGTTCCTGATCGCAGGTTGTGTGCTGCTGGTGGTCGGCCTCGTGCCCAACCTGCTCGCCTACAGCCTATCGTGGCCGTGGCTCGGTGACTTCGGTTTCATCGCGACCTATGCCGTCGGTGGCGTGGCGTTCTACTGCCACCTGCTCGCGGTCGAACCCGCGCGGCCGCGCTTGATGCGCTGGGTGGCGGTGGCCGGCGTGGTGGCCGCCGTGGCCCTGAGCCTGTGGCAGAACCAGCAGCGCAGCGACCGATATGGCGACGAGCTCTACATGAGCCACCTGTTCCCGCCCGCGCTGCGGGTGGCGAAACCCGTGAGCACCGATCAGTTCATGAGCGGTGTTGCGGCGCTGCAGGCTCGCCTGGACAAGAAAGCCAAGGAGCCGACGAGCGGCGATGAGGGCGGGAGCGACGATGAGTGAACCGACCCGCGGAACAGCGGCCACCGCGCGCAGCGTGCTCGTCACCGGCGGCGGGCGCGGCATCGGCGCGGCCACCGCATTGCGTTGCGCGCAGGCCGGCTGGGCCGTTGCGGTGAACTACAGCCGCGACGCTGCGGCGGCGCAGGCCGTGGTCGCGCGCATTCGATCTGACGGTGGCACCGCATTCGCCGTGCAGGCCGATGTGTCGGACGAAGCACAGGTGCTCGCGATGTTCACCCGCATCGATGCCGAGCTGCCGCTGCTCGCCGGCCTGGTCAACAACGCCGGGGTCGTCGATGTCGGCGCACGGGTCGACGCGATGAGCCTGGCGCGCTGGCAGCGCATGTTCGCGGTCAATGTGTTCGGCAGCTTCCTGTGTGCGCGTGAAGCGCTGCGGCGTTTGTCGACACGCCATGGCGGCGCGGGCGGCGCGATCGTCAACCTCTCGTCGGCGGCGGCGCGCCTCGGCTCGCCGGGGCAGTACGTCGACTACGCGTCGGCGAAGGGCGCGATCGACACCTTCACGCTCGGCCTGGCGAAAGAAGTGGCGACCGAAGGCGTGCGCGTGAACGCGGTGCGCCCCGGCATCATCGACACCGAGATTCACGCCTCCGGTGGCCAGCCCGAGCGCGCGAAACAAGTCGCACCGCAAGTGCCGATGCAGCGCGCGGGCACGGCCGACGAAGTGGCGCAGGCGATTGTCTGGCTGCTGTCGGACGCGGCGAGCTACACCACCGGATCGATCGTCGATGTGACGGGCGGGCGCTGACGCCGCCACGCGGAGTCGTCAGCGCCGCTCGACGATCACCGGCACCAGACGCAGCGCGGCGCGGATCTGCTCGGCCGCGCCGCGCGCGTCGTCGCGGCTCGGGTAGGGGCCGGCCTGCAGGCGGAACAGCGGCAGGTCGATGAAGACGGCCAGCAGCGGTGCCAGCCAATCGTGTTCGGCCATCACGCGGCGCTGGAAATCTTCAGCCCCGCCGCGTTCACGGAAGGCCCCGAGTTGCACCCAGAAGCCGCGCGCCGGCGCGGTGTAGGCCGGCGCTGCGGAGGCGCTTGCGATCGCCGGCTCGGCCGTGGCCGGCGTGGGCGCGGGTGCCGGCGCGGCATCGGGCAACGGCGGTATCGCGGGCGCTGCGGGCACCTCCACGGCGGCGGCCATGACAGGCGCCACGACGGGCACCACCGCCGGGTCGGCAGCAACGGCAACGGCGGTGGTCGCATCGCGCCGCCACGCCCCGGTGCGGATGTCGTCGAAGGTGATGCGTTCCACCTCGACGATGGCCACGCCGCGCAGCACACCGAGCTTGAGCGCGGCGGTGTAGCTCAAGTCGACGATGCGCCCTTTGACGAAGGGCCCGCGGTCGTTCACGCGCACCAGGATCTCGTTGCCGTTGGCCGGGTTGCGCACGCGTGCGTAGCTCGGGATCGGCAGCGTCTTGTGCGCCGCCGTCATCGCGTACATGTTGTAGACCTCGC
>JANYJL010000338.1 GCA_025361845.1 Rhizobacter sp. | reverse complement strand
ACCGGAATAGTGTGAATTCTGGCCATTCACTTCGTGAATATGTTGGCAGGCCATGAACTTTCGTACGCTGGACCTCAATCTGCTGCGGGTGTTCGACGCGGTGATGGCCGAGGGCAACATCACACGCGCTGCCGAGCGCCTGTCGATGACCCAGCCTTCAGTCAGCAATGCCTTGAAGCGCCTGCGTGATGCGACAGGTGAGGACTTGCTTACAAGGGCACCGCGGGGTGTCAAACCGACAACCTTCGGTGAGGCGCTGTGGCCGCAGGTGCGCGAAGCACTGGGCCAGTTGCGCCAGGCGCTTGAACCGGGCCAGTACGACCCGACCACCGATACGCGGGTATTCCGGCTGGCCATGGTCGACGCCGTGGCCGCTACGCGCATGCCGCCGCTGATGACGCGGCTGGAGGCGATCGGCGCCCAAGCGCGCATCGAAGTGCGGCCCCTGGTGAACCGCGACCCGCGCGACGCGCTCGCCCACGGCGATGTGGACTTTGCGCTTGGGCACTTTCCGGAGTCAGTGGCCGCTATCGTGGCTGAAGGCGCTGGGGCATCGGCTCGCTACCGGCGCCTGTCGGAGACGCATTACATCTGCGCGATGCGGCGTGGCCACCCGCTGGCGGCCGGGCCGCTCACGCTCGACGCGTTCTGCGCCGCCGGGCACGTGCTGGTGAGTTTTTCAGGCCGCGCCCATGGTTTTGTGGACCAGGCCCTGGCGAGCCTGAACCGCAGCCGCCGCGTGGCGCTGACGGTAAACCAGTTCTTCACCGCGGCTCGCGTGGTGCTGGCAACGGATTTGCTGACGGTGCTGCCGGAAGGCTTCCTGCACGTCACCGGCCATGCCGAGCAGTTGGTGACGCTGCCGCTGCCGCTGGCACCCGGCGCCGTGTTCGTCGATGCGCTCTGGCATGTGCGCAACGATCGCTCCAGCGCCCATCAATGGCTCTTGCAGATGCTGACCGAAACCGGCGGTCAAGCAGCGAGCCCCAGCGCGCCGGCGCCAGGGCTTTAGTCACGCCGGGAGACACCTCGGGCCAGCGCCGGGCCGCTCCCAAGCGGCCCGAGCTCCCCTCGGGGGGCGACGCCAAAGGCGTCTTGGGGCTGTCATTTCTTCGCCTTGAAACTGGTGAACAAGCGCGTCTGCACGCGGCGGATGTCCTGCGGCACGGCGTCCGGCGCGGTCATGTTTTTCATGTCTTCGGCGCTCAGGAACACGGTCTTGTTCTCGGCCACGTTCTTCACGACGAACTTCTGCGAGGCCGCGTTCGGGTTCGCATAGAACACCTTGTTCGTCAACGAGGCATGCACTTCGGGTCGCATGATGTAGTTGATGAAGAGGTGGGCGTTGCGCGGGTGCGGCGCGTCGACGGGAATGGCCATCGAGTCGAAGAACAGGGTCGAGCCCTTCTTCGGCACCAGGGCCACGATGTCCTGGCCGGTCTTTCCGTCGATGGCGCGCTGGCGTGCGATGTTGATGTCGCCCGAGTAGCCCATCACGAGGCAGAGCGAGCCGGCCGCCATTTCATCGATGTAGCCGGAGGACGAGAAGCGCGTGATGTACGGGCGCACGGCCTTCAGCATGTCGCCAGCGGCGGCGTAGTCGGCCGCGACCTTGCTGTAGGGCGGCTTGTCGATATACAGCATCGCCACCGGGAACACCTCGGAAGCCGAATCCAGCATGTTGACGCCGCAGCCTTTCAGCTTGGCGGCGTACTTCGGGTCGAACAGCAGGCTCCAGGGGTTCTCGGGCATGGGCATGTCGCCGAGCGCCTTCTTCACCTTGCCGGCGTTGATGCCGACGGTGACGAAGCCCCACAGCCAGTCGACCAGGAACTTGTTGCCCGGGTCCACGGCAGCCATCTGCGCCAGGATGGCCGGGTCGAGGTTGCCCCAGTTCGTGAGCAGCGTGCGGTCGAGCGGGCGGAACAGGCCGCCTTCGATCTGCGTCTTGGCGAAGTGGCCGCTCGGCACGACGATGTCGTAACCCGTCTTGCCCGCCACCAGCTTGGTGTGCAGGATCTCGTTGTTGTCGTAGTTGTCGTAGCGGACCTTGATGCCGGTCTCTTTTTCGAAGTTCTTGATCGTGTCGTCGGCGATGTAATCCGACCAGTTGTAGATGTTGAGCACCTTCGGCTCGGTCGCCTCCATCGGCTTCGGCGCGCCCGCTGCGGCATGGGCGGCACCGAAGGCCATCACGGCGGCCGCACAGACAGCGGTGGCGGCGGTGCGGGAAAGGGTGGAGAGTCTTGCGTTCACAGGGGGCCCTTTCATTCCGAGTGGCGGGTGAGGTCGGCGTAGCCGTGCAGAAATTGTGCCAAACGTCGGCCTCCTACAATGGATCGTCAACCCGAGGACACCGCCATGATCTCCCGTGAACCCACGATCGAACGCCTGGCCGTGGCACGCTCGCTGCTGCTCGAACCTTTCGGCCTGACCGATGCGACGCTGTCGAAGGCATTGCAGACGATCGCCACGCACCGCATCGACGACGCCGACCTCTACTTCCAGTACACGCGCAGCGAAGGCTGGAGCCTGGAAGAAGGCATCGTGAAGAGTGGCAGCTTCGGCATCGACCAGGGTGTGGGCGTGCGTGCGGTGGCGGGCGAGAAGACGGCATTCGCCTATTCCGACGACATCTCCGAAGCCGCGTTGATGGACGCCGCGATGACGGTGCGCACCATCGCCGCCGCCGGACAGAGCCGATCGGTGAAG
>JANYJL010000335.1 GCA_025361845.1 Rhizobacter sp. | reverse complement strand
CCACCTCGGGGGTAGACCCATTCTGGGGAAACTTAAATCGGCCGAACGTTCAAAAAGAAGCGTCCCAACCAGCCTATTCCGTTCGCTTCGGCCTGGGCGCCGCGGCCGCGGTGCTCGATGCGAACGTTGGCGATCTGCGCGGAGGCCACGGTGTTGCCGGTCTGGATCGCGCGCGGGTCGACCTGGCCCGAGAAGCGCAGCACATCGACGTTGTGGTTCACGCCGATCTGCTTTTCACCGGCGATCAGCAGGTGGCCGTTCGCCAGCACGCCGGTGACGGTGGCCGTGATGGTGCCCGAGAAGTCATTGCTGTTCTCGGTGCTGCCCTTGCCTTCGAAGGTGTTGGTCGATGAGGCGCCCACGCTGGCGCGGCCGAACGAGTTCGACGAAATGAGGGGCAAGGCCGTGATGCCGCCGGCGAGCTTGCCGCCCTTGTCGATCGAGCTTGTGCTCTTCTGGCTGGCCGAGACCTTTTCCACGATCTGCACCGTCAACGAATCGCCGACGAGGCGCGCGCGGTGGTCTTCGAACAGCGGCCGGTACTGGTTGGCCTGGAAGATCGAGCCGTTGTTGACGGGCGGCGTGTCGATCACTTCGGGCTTCGCGTAGGTCACCGCGGCCACGTCCACCGGCGCGCGCGGGTTGCTCGCGTTGTAAAGAGTTTCGCAGCCCGACAAGGCCAGTGCGGCGGCAGCCCAGGCCACGGCCTTCAAGCTCGTGTTCATCATCAGATCTGCGAGAGTTTGGCCAGCATCTGGTCGGCGGTGGAAATCGCCTTCGAGTTCAGCTCGTAGGCGCGCTGGGTGGCGATCATCGCGACGAGTTCTTCGACCACGTTGACGTTCGAGGTTTCGACGAAGCCCTGGCGCAAGCTGCCCAGCCCACCCTGCCCCGGCGTGCCGGTGCTCGGTGTGCCGGAGGCCGCGGTCTCGCCGAAGATGTTCTGCCCCTTCGGCTCCAGGCCGGCCGGGTTCACGAAGTTGACGATCTGCATCTGCCCCACCACCTGCGGCAGCGCTTGGCCTGCGATCGTGACGCTGACCGTGCCATCGGCACCGACCGTGGTACTCAAGGCCGCAGCCGGCAAGGTGATGCCGGGCAGCACGGTGTTGCCGTTGTTGGTGACCAGCTGCCCTTGGGCATTCACCTGGAAGGCGCCGTCGCGCGTGTAGCCGGTCGTGCCGTCGGGCATCTGCACCGCGAAGAAGCCGTTGCCGAGCACGGCCATGTCGAGCGGGTTCGTGGTCTGCGTCAGGTTGCCCTGGCTGAAGTTGCGCGAGGTCGCGACCGCACGCACACCCAGGCCGACCTGCAAGCCGGTGGGCAGGGTCGTCTGCTCGGAGCTGCTGGCGCCGGCCTGGCGCAGGTTCTGGTACATCAGATCCTCGAACACCGCGTGCGAACGTTTGTAGCCGTTCGTCGCCACGTTGGCGAGGTTGTTCGAGACATGGTCCAGCTGGGTCTGCTGGGCCTCCATGCCGGTTTTCGAGATCGACAGCGCACGCATCATGGCAAGGCCCCTTTACGTCAACTAAACAACGGACAACAACTGCGCCGCCGACTTTTCGTCGGCCTCGGCGGTCTGCAACATCTTCATCTGCGCTTCGAACTGGCGCGCTGCGGAGATCATCGAGACCATTGTCTCGACCGCGCTCACGTTCGAGCCTTCGAGCGCGCCGTCTTGCAGGCGCGCCGTCGCGTCGGCACCCAGGTCGCCGTTGGCGGTGCGGAACAGGCCGTCGGTGCCACGTTGCATCGGCACCTCGGGCGTCACCAGCTTGAGCTTGCCGACCGAGCTGCTGCGGCCGTTCGCGGCCTTCGCACTCACGGTGCCATCGGGCGCGATGCTCACCTCGGAATTCGCCGGCACCTGGATCGGGCCGCCGTCGCCCAGCACGGTCAAGCCGCCGCTGGTCATCAGGGTGCCGTCGGCAGAAATATCGAGCGAGCCGCCGCGGGTGTAGGCCTCGGTGCCGTCGAGGCCCTGCACGGCCAGCCAGGCATTGCCCTTCATCGCCACATCGAGGTTGCGGCCGGTGCCGCTGACGATGCCCGGTGTGGCGTCGTAACCCGGTGTCGATTCGAGTGCGTAGACGCGGGTGCTCGCACCACTGCCTTCGACCGGCACCGAGCGGAACGCGGCCAGCTCGGCGCGAAAGCCGACGGTGGACACGTTCGCCAGGTTGTTGGCCAGCGTGTCCTGTCGCTGCATCGTCGCTTTCGCGCCCGACATCGACAAGTAGATCATCCGGTCCATGGCAGCGCTCCGTCAGCTTGTCATCAACGCAGATTGACCAGCGTCTGCAACACCTGATCCTGCGTCTTGATGGTCTGCGCATTGGCCTGGTAGACCCGCTGCGCGGTGATCATGTTGACCAGCTCGGCGGTCAGGTCGACGTTCGATTCTTCCAAGGCGCCGGCTTGCAGCACACCGAGGTTGCCATCGCCCGGCACGCCGACGATCGGCTCGCCCGACGAGTAGGTGCGCGACCACGAGTTGCCGCCGTTCGGCGACAGGCCCTGCACGTTGCGGAAGGTCGCGATCTCGACCTGCCCGGCCGACTTCGTCTGGCCGTTCGAATAACGTGCCGTCACGATGCCGTTCGTTTCGAACTGCAAGCCGACCAGTTGGCCCGGCGCGTAGCCGTTCTGCGCGATGTCGGTCACGCCGAACTTCGAGCCCCACTGCGTGGCACCCGCGAGGTTGAGCGCGAGGCCGGTGATCGGCAGGGTCTTCGCACCCACTGCATTGGTCGTCGCAGGAATGTTCAAGGGCACGGTGCCGACCGGCGCGGTCGGAGTGCCGCCGTTGGAGGGGAAAGTGATGGTCGTGGAAGCGAGCGGGTTGCCGCTCGCGTCGGCGCTGATCGGCGTGCCGTTCGCGGTGACGAACACGTTCCACTGGTCCGTGCCGGCTTTCTGGAAATAGTACGTCAGAGCAATGTCCTGGCCCTTGTCGTCGTACACGACCACCGAGGTCGCGTTGTTGTAGTTGGTGGCGTCGCCCAGGTCGGTCGGCGCGCCGGCGACCGGCGTGGTGGTCTTGCTGCGCGCATCGAGATTCATTTCCATCTTGATGGTCGACGTGGCCTGCGGCTTGATGCCGCCGGTCGGCAGTTGCAGCGGCCGCGCCAGGCCCGGCTGGATGGTGCCCACGCTGTCGGCCAGGTAACCCATCAGCTGCTGCTTCTGGTTGTTGACGACGAAGCCGTCGCGGTCGAGCTTGAACTGGCCGTTGCGGGTGTATTCCACCGCACCGCCGGCATTGATCTGGAAGAAGCCGTTGCCGTTGATCGCCAGATCGAGCGGGTTCTCGGTCGTCGTGATGTTGCCCTGGGTGAACTGCTGCGCCACCGTGGCCAGGTTCACGCCGATGCCGGGGCTGACCGTGCTGGCGCCGTTGATCGATGCGGCGACCATGTCGGCGAACTCGGCGCGCGAAGACTTCTCGCCGAAGGTGTTCGCGTTGGCGACGTTGTTGCCGATGACCTCCAGGTTCTTGCTGGTGGCGTTCAGTCCGGAAAGGCCTTGTTGAAAGCTCATGGAGTGTCCCTGTGGTGCTGCGAAGTCGTGCGGAAAGTCGGGCGAAAAATCAGTTGAGCGCCTTCACGTCGGCATACGCCACCGTGCCGGAGTTCTGGAGTTCGAGGTTGAGCGTGTTGCCGCTGGTGCTGACGGCGTCGACCTTGTCGCGCATCAGCGCGGTCGATTCCACCGTGGCGGTGCCCAAGGTCGCGGTGACGCGGAATTTCAGTGCGCTGTCGTTGGTGTTGGCGCCGGCGGCCCAGTCGAAGCTGTGCATGCCGCTGGTTTGCGCGCCGAGGTTGAGCGTGTCCAGCACCTGGCCCGCGGGCGAGAGCACCTCGACCTTCACCGCGTCGGCCGGGCCGGCGAGTTCGAAGCCGCCCTGCCCCACCGCATCGGCGATGTCCATCTTGTTGCCCTTCACCACCACGTCGCGCCCGACCAGGGCGGCGCCTTGCAGCGCCTGCATCTGCACGAACTGGCCCGACAAACCCTGCACCGTGGTGTTGAGTTTCTCGATGCCGTTGACCGTGTTGATCTGCGCCATCTGGCTCGTGACCTGGGCGTTGTCCATCGGGTTCAACGGGTCCTGGTTCTGCATCTGCGCGACCAGCAGCTTGAGGAAGCGGTCGGAGGTCGCCGTGGCGTCGGCCTTGGCGGCGGCAGCGGGGGTTTGTGTCGTGAGTGCGTCGAGGGCATTGATGGCCATGGCGGTTCCTTTGAAATTACTGACCCATCTGCAGCGTTTTCAGCAGCAGGCTTTTGGCGGTGTTCATCACTTCGATGTTGTTCTGGTACGAACGCGAGGCCGAGATCATGTTGACCATCTCCTCCACCGGGTTGACGTTGCTGTAGGTCACGTAACCGTCGGCGTCGGCACTCGGGTGTTTGGGGTCGTGCACACGGCGGCCTTCGGTTTGGTCTTCGCTGATGGTGCTGACACGCACGCCGGCCGAGGTGGGGTCGTTGCCGCCCGCGCCCATCAGCTCGGTTTGAAAGCTCACCTGGCGCGCCTTGTAGGCTTGGCCGTTCGGGCCGGCCACGGTGTCGGCATTCGCCAGGTTGCTGGCGACGACATTCAGGCGCTGGCTTTGCGCGCTGGCGGCGCTGCCCGAGACGTTAAAGATGTTCAGCATGGACATCGCATCACTCCTTCGATCACTGACCAGTGATGGCGCTGAGCATCGTGCGCACATTGCCGTTGATGAAACGCAGCGTGGCCTCGTACTTCACCGAGTTGTCGGCGAAGTTGGCACGCTCGCGGTCCATGTCGACGGTGTTGCGGTCGAGGTTGGTCTGGCTCGGCGTGGCGTAGACCAGCTTCGCTTCGGTGGCCACCGCGCTGTTGCCGCCGATGTGGCCGGCTTGCGATGTCGCCATCGCACCGGCTTGATTCAGACCCGCAGTCGCTTCTTGCAGCGCCTGTGAAAAATTGATGTCGCGGGCCACGTAACCCGGCGTGTCGGCGTTCGCGATGTTGCTGGCGATCAGGCGCTGGCGCTCGGAGCGCAGTGCGAGCGCCTGGCCGTGGAAGTCGAGCGTGTCGGTCAGTCGGTTGAGCATGGCTGCTTGCGTCCCGTCGTCTGTGGCTGCATGGAAAAGCCCATGGGCCGTTGTGAAGGCATTGTGGTCAGCGCTTGCCAAAACATAAGCGGGAACAGAGCGGCAATCGGCGGCCAATTCGGTGCTCCGGCACGACGCCCTCGCCCTACAGTGACCGCATGTCTGCCCTGGCCGCTTCATTCGTCTCACGCGCAATTCGCTGCGCTGTGCGGAGCGTGGCCGCGGCGTTCGTGGGCTGCGCACTCGCCTGGTTCGGCCCGGTGCATGCCGCCGAGCCCGCGAGCAGCGTCGACGCGGCGCTCGACCAGCAGGTGCGCCAACTCGCACTTCAATCGGTGCGCCCCGGCGCGGCCGGCGTGACGCGCGTCGAAGTTGCGCTCGGCACGCTCGATCCGCGCTTGCACCTCGCGCCCTGCCAACAGGTCGAGCCCTATCTGCCGAACGGCGTGCGCCTGTGGGGCAAGACCCGCATCGGCCTGCGCTGCACGCGTGGGCCTACTGCCTGGAATGTCTACCTGCCCATCACCGTCAAGGCCTGGGGTCGGGCGCTGGTGGCCGCGGCCGCCTTGCCGGCCGGCAGCGTGCTCGCCGCCGCGGATGTGGCTCAAGCCGAGGTCGACCTGGCCGAAGACCCTTCGATGGCCCTGACCGACACCCCGAACACCCTCGGCCGCACGCTGCAACACGCGCTGCTGCCCGGCCAGAGCCTGCGCCAAGCCCACCTCAAACCGCGCCAGTGGTTCGCTGCAGGCGACATCGTGCAGGTGCTCGCGCGCGGCGACGGTTTCAGCGCGGCGAGCACGGGCGAGGCGCTCACCGCCGGCGTCGAAGGCCAGAGCGCGCGGGTGCGCATCGAAGGCGGGCGTGTGCTCGTCGGCCTGCCCGTCGCCGAGAACCGGGTGGAGCTGCCGCTGTGAAATATCTCGTTGAAAGTCCTAAAGTCCCGTTTCGGACCGCCGAAACTAGGACCATGTGAATGGGCCGATCCCCCGACCAGCCCTCAGGAGAACCTCATGAAAATCGGAAACACACCGGACAAACCGGCGAAAGTCTCAGGTGGCACGAGCCAGGTCGCAGGCGAAGCCGCCAAGGCTGGCGCTCCGGCCGCCGGCCCGGACGCGAGCACGCAGGTGGCGCTCTCCAGCGCCGCGGCGACGCTGCTGTCGGGCAATTCGAGCGCCGAGTTCGACAGTGCCAAGGTGGACCGCATCTCGAAAGCGATTGCCGACGGCACCTATTCCATCAACGCCGACGCGATCGCCGACAAGCTGATCTCGAACGCGCAGGAATTGCTCGGCAAATCGCAGGGCTGATCCTCGATCTGATCGCCCAGCCCGGGCGGCTTTGGCCGGCCGGTTCCCCTTGAAGACTCTTCAGTTTCGGAGCGCCCCATGCTCGACCCGGTGATTCCCCGCCCCACGCCCGTGATCACACCCGAGCTCGAGGACACCGTGTCCGCGGTCGAAGCACGCCTGGCCGCGCTGGGCACCGCCTTGCGCGCGCGCGACGCGTCGGCCATCGACACCGAAGCCACCGAACTGCACCGTGCGCTCGCGCGCGCGGTCGACCACTTCGCGCTGGCCGCGCGCCACGGCGCCTTGCCGCCGGAGATGTGCCGCCGCCTCGTCACCGCGAGTGGCCGCGTGGCGGCCGAACGCGAATCCCTGGCCCGTGCCACCGCAGCGCTGGACCGTGCGATCGACGTGCTGATGCCGCGTGATGCGGTGACACTGTATTCCGCTCAAGGTGGCGCCCAGCGCGGCCCGCGCAGCGGCGTGATCCAGGCCTGAAGAGGGCACCCCGCTCGCCGCGTACGGCGACCACCCCTCCGGGAGGGGCGGGCCTTGCTTGGGGCGGCCCGGCGCGGCGTCCCGCTCGGCGTGCTCAGCAGACTCAGGCCCGTTGCGGCCGGTCCAGCCACAAATCCTTCGCCATCCGAACGCTCGCCTCGACGCCGCGGTAGTAACCCGGCTGCAGCTGAGATTCGACGTAACCGAGCCGCGCATAGAACGCACGCGCGGCAGCATTCGTGACCCGCGCCTCCAGGCTGATGCGATCGACACCGGCGGTCAGCGCCACCTTCTCCAGCCAGGCCATCATCGCGCTGCCGATGCCGCGCCGGGCGTGATCCGGCTGCACGGCGAGCAGCAACAGGTGCGCGTCGTCATCGCGGTAACGCATGATGGCGAAGGCTCGCAACGCGCCGCCGTCACCCGGCACCGCTACCACGTTCGTCTGCGCATCGGCAATGCTCAGTCGCACACGCGGCGCTGTCCAGCTCCAGCCCAGGCCGTGCTCGATCAGGTCGCGCGACATGGTGGCGATGGGCACGGCATCGCGCACATCGGCGAGGCGGATCGTGAGCGGCGTCAACATGGCGACGCGGGCCCGTGTCTCAGATCTCGAGGGTGTAGACGTCGGCCGCGCCACGCTCGGCAGCGCTGTGAGCCTGAAGCGCGCGGTCCCATTCTTCCGCGTAGGCGTCCTTGGTGGGCGCCAGACCCTTCGTCATGGTGGCAACTTCTTCGGCGCCAGCGTCGAACTCGGCGACCTGTTCACGCGAGGCGAGGAAGAGCCTCGCGAGCATCAAGCCGCCGGCATCGATGACGACCAGGTAACGCACGGGCAGACGGTGCGGCCCGGTGTGATGACCGGCCGGTCTCTCGATGCCGAAGCCTTCGCTCATGCGCGCATCTTGCCACGCACGCTGGCGCGGGTGTCGATGCAGGCGATCAAAAGAACACGGCCCGTGAAAGGGCCGTGTCGAACATCTCGAGGACATGTGGCCTTGCCACTTTCCTTGATCCCCGCGGGGGACGGCCGGCTTCAGCCGGCCTAGGCGCGCTCAATCGCAGCGGAAGCTGACCGATCCAGCCGCGGCACGCAGGTCGGCGGCATAGCCGGGTTGCGTGGCCTCGTACTGGTCGGCCAGGCTGAGAAGCTCGTCCGCCGTTTGCGAGACGGTCGGAACAGCCCTCAGGCTGCGCACGAAGCTCGAGGACTGGACCCAGTCGATCAGGCCCAGGGGCATGTGCAAGGGGCTCGGTGCAAAAGTCAGCGTGTTCATGATGTTGATTCCTTCCAATGGGTTGCAGGTTCGAAGGCCGGCGCTCAGGCGCCGTACTGGCCTTCATGCCGATCGGCGGCCGCGAACAAGTCGGCGGCAAAGCCGGGGTCGGTCTTCACGAATTCTTGGGCCCGGGCGCGCAGGGCTTCTGCGTCGTCGAAGGCGGTCCGTTCAGCGCTTTGGCGGCGCAGGCTCGACAACAGTGCCGCGCCGAAACGACGCGCGGCGACCGCCAACTCCGGCAACGCAGCGCCCGTGCTGGGCGCACTGGCCTGCCACATGTTCTGCGAATTCAAAGTGATGCTGGTCATGGGGTTCTCTTGCTTTCTCGGCGACATCTGCTTGATGTCGAAGAGAAGTTTAGGGTAAACACTAGGTATGTGTGCTGGAATGTCGTGAATGACGATCATTGACCTTGTGAATGACTCGTTTCCCGGCCTATACTGGATAAAACACCAGTCATCGACCGATGCCTTCCTCCCCAACGCGGCTGATCGCCCACCTCGACATGGACGCGTTCTATGCGTCGGTCGATCTGCTGCGCTACCCCGAACTGCGCGGCCGCGCGGTGGTGATTGGCGGCGGCCGGCGCCACCAGCCTGTCATGCGCGCGGATGGCCGGCGCGAGTTCTCGGCGCTGCGCGACTACACCGGCCGCGGCGTCATCACCACCAGCACCTACGAGGCCCGCGCGCTGGGCGTGCACTCGGGCATGGGCGTGATGAAGGCCGCCCAGCTCGCGCCCGACGCGGTACTGCTGCCGGTCGACTTCGACGAGTACCGCAAATACTCGCGCCTTTTCAAGGCCGCAGTGCGGGCGGTGGCGCCGATCGTCGAAGACCGCGGCATCGACGAGATCTACGTCGACCTGACCGATCTGCCTGGCGCGCTGGAAGATGGCGGCCGCGCCGCTGGCCAGGCGCTCAAAGACGCGGTGCATGCGGCCACCGGCCTGACCTGCTCGGTCGGCATCACGCCGAACAAGCTGCTGTCGAAAATCTGCTCGGAACTCGACAAGCCGAACGGCTTGACGCTGCTGTCTTTCGAGGACATCCCCGCGCGCATCTGGCCGCTGGCGGCCAAGAAGATCAACGGCATCGGCCCGAAGGCGACCGAGAAGCTCGCCGGCTTCGGCATCCACACCGTCGGCGAGCTGGCCGCGGCCGACCCGGCCTTCCTGCTCGCGAACTTCGGCAAGAGTTACGGCGCCTGGCTGACCGAGGCCGCGCACGGGCGCGACGAGCGGCCGGTCGTGACCTACAGCGAGCCCAAGTCCATCAGCCGCGAAACCACCTTCGAGCGCGACCTGCACGCGGTGCGCGACCGCGCCGTGCTCTCGGGCATCTTCACCGAGCTGTGTGTGCAGCTCGCCGGCGACCTGGCGCGCAAGGGCTACGCCAGCCGCACGATCGGCATCAAGCTGCGCTTCGACGATTTCAAATCCGTCACGCGCGACCTGAGCCTGCCCGCACACACGCTGGACGCGCGCACGATCCGCCACGCCGCCGGCACCTGCCTGAAGCGCATCGACCTGACGCGCCGGCTGCGCCTGCTGGGCGTGCGAGCCGGTGCGCTGGCCAAGATTGCCGATCTGGTGGCGCCGCAGGGGGTGCATGCCGAGACCGTCACACCGCTGCTGGCGCGCGAGAAGCTGGGGCACGACACGCTGCCGCTGTTTCGCACCGCGTTTGATGCGGAGCCACGGGTGCCACACACCTGAGCCTCAAGCGCCGCGGTGGGCGGCCGATAGCGAAAGATCGTTGTCGAGCCGCGCAGGAGTTGTCATGCCTCACCACCCTTCCGTTGCCCGCCGCTCTTGGCGGCCCGCGCTACTGCTGGCGCTGGCGCTGGCGCTGGCCTGCGCCGCCGCCACAGCCCAGGCCGCGGCGGGCAGCGACGGCAAGTTGCTGCTCACCGGCGGTGTGAGCAGCATCGACGGCGCGGCCGGTGGCGGCCTGACCCCCTGGGCCGTGACCGGCAGCTACGCCAGCCGCGGCCAAGTGGGTGCCACTGCCTTCATCACCCGCGTCAGGACACAGGACTACGGCCTCACGACCTCCGGCATGGCGATGTCGTTCAGCGACCGCATTGAAGCCTCGATCGCACACCAGAATTTCGACACCGGCCCGACCGGCGTGGCACTCGGCCTTCCCGGGCTGCACCTGCGGCAGGACATCATCGGTTTCAAGGCGCGTGTGTTGGGCGATGCCGTGCTCGACAGCGACCGCTGGCTGCCGCAGGTGGCTGTCGGCGTGGAAATCAAACGCAGCAGTGCGGGCGACCTGGCACCGACCCTGAAAGTGCTCGGCGCCAAGGACACCGGGACCGACTGCTACGTCAGCGCCACCAAGCTCTTCCTCGCACCCGGCGTGCTCGTCAACGCCACGCTGCGTTCGACCAAAGCCAACCAGAACGGCCTGCTCGGCTTCGGCGGAACGCAGCACGGCGGCGCCAGGCTGCAGCCCGAAATCTCGCTCGCCTACTTGCTGAACAAACACGTGGCGATCGGCGCGGAATGGCGTGCCAAACCTGACAACCTGAACCCCTCGATCCTCGGCGCTGCGCTGAAGGAAGACGACTGGGCGGACCTCTTCGTCGCCTGGGCGCCCAACAAGCACCTCTCGCTGACGCTGGCCTACGTGGACCTGGGGCACATCGTCCCCGGCTTCGTGCCCAAGCGCCAGACCGGGGGCTACCTGTCGGCCCAGCTCGCTTTTTGAAGGACTGAAACGATGTACACCACTCACCTGCTGCGCAGACTCGCCCTCGGCCTGTCGATCGGGCTGTGCGCAGCCACCGGTCACGCGCAAACCGCGCCCGTCATCGACGACACGCTGTTCCAGGCGTTCGGTGGCCAGAGCGGCCTGGTCGTGCTGATGGACGACTTGATGACCCGCCTGCTCGCCGACCCGCGCATGAACCCCTTCTTCAAGGACACCGACCAGAAGCACATCAAGGAACAGCTGGTGGTGCAGTTCTGCCAGGTGTCCGGCGGCCCCTGCAAGCTCGCCAAGCCGGACATGAAGAAGCCGCACAGCGGCGTGGACATCACGGTGGCCGACTTCAATGCCCTGGTCGAAGTGTTGCAACAGAGCATGGACGCGCAAGGCATCCCCTTCGGCGTGCAGAACCGCCTGCTCGCCAAACTGGCGCCGATGCACCGCGAGATCGTCAACGTGCCCTGAAAAAACTTCACGCGCCGCCAAAGCGGCTTTCACGTTCGTCCACGCGGCATGGCCTACAGTCCGCGCAACAAGAAGTCTGACGAATGTCGAGGAGCCCCATGAGCGTGATCACCACCATCGAAGACCTGCGTGTGCTGGCGCAAAAACGCGTGCCGCGCATGTTCTACGACTACGCCGATTCCGGCTCCTGGACCGAGAGCACCTACCGCGCGAACGAAAGCGACTTCCAGAAGATCAAGCTGCGCCAGCGTGTGGCCGTGAACATGGAAAACCGCAGCACCGCGGCGGCGATGGTCGGCCAGGCGGCGAAGATGCCGGTGGCGATCGCCCCGGTGGGCCTGACCGGCATGCAGCATGCCGACGGCGAGATCCACGCCGCGCGTGCGGCCGAGAAGTTCGGCATCCCGTTCACGCTGTCGACGATGAGCATCTGCTCGATCGAGGATATCGCGGAGCACACCAAGGCACCGTTCTGGTTCCAGCTCTACATGATGCGCGACCGCGACGCGATGACCCGCATGATCGAGCGCACCAAGGCAGCGAAGTGCAGCGCGCTGGTGCTGACGCTCGACCTGCAGGTGATCGGCCAGCGCCACAAGGACCTGAAGAACGGCCTGACCGCGCCGCCGCGGCCGACGCTCGCCAACATCGTCAACCTGATGACGAAGCCGCGCTGGTGCCTCGG
>JANYJL010000269.1 GCA_025361845.1 Rhizobacter sp. | reverse complement strand
CTACCGCAGCGAGGACGGCGTGGCGTGGGACTACCGCGGCGCGCTCTACACCGCGCCCGACCTGCGGCTGGGCATGATGTGGGAGTGCCCGAACTTCTTTCCACTCGGCGACAAGTGGGTGCTGGTCGTGTCGCAGTGGCTCGGCCTCGGCGTGTTTGCGCTGATCGGCCGCTTCGAGAACGAACGCTTCGTGCCCGAATCTGAACAGGTGCTCGATGTCGACGCCGGCGCCTTCGCGCCCCTGACGATGCGCGGGCCCGACGGCCGCACGCTGCAATGGGGCTGGATGAACGAGCAGCGCGAACAGCTGCTGATCGACGCCGATGGCTGGGCCGGTGCGATGACGGTGCCACGCCAGCTCGCGCTGGATGCGCAGGGCCGGCTCGAATTGCGGCCGGTGGCCGAGATCGAACGCCTGCGCGGCACGCCGGCAGTGCTCGAAAGCACCGGCGCCGCCACGGGCGTGCTGCACCGCTTCAGCGGTCGCCACCTCGACATCGAGGCACAGTTCACCCTGCTCGACCACGACAAGGACAAAGTCGGCCTGACGCTGCTGGCCGCGCCCGACGGCAGCGAGGTCACCCGCGTCGTGTTCTGGCCCGACGCACGGCGCCTGTCCATCATCCGCTCGCACAGTTCGCTCGAGGCCCGCGTGCGCCGGCAGGACGTGCACGCCCACCTCGAACTCGACGCCGGCGAGCCACTGCGGCTGCGGGTGCTGCTCGATGCCAGCGTGCTCGAGGTCTACGCCAACGATCGCCTGTGCCTGGCAACCCGGATCTACCCGACACGGGCCGAAAGCGTGCTCGGCAGCGTGTTCGTCGAAGGCAAGTCCACTGCCGTGGTGCAGGCCTGGCAGATGGGCGCCATGCTGCCGGCCGAGCGGCCGCCGTTGAAGCTCGGCTGAGCTTGCCGGGTTCGAGCGGGCGGGGCCTAGAATTCCCCGCCCGACTCGCAAAATTCGCACGCCCGCCGCCCCATGCCCCGCACGCTCTTCGTCACCACCGCCCTGCCCTACGCCAACGCGCCCTTCCACGTGGGGCACATGATGGAGTACATCCAGGCCGACATCTGGGTGCGCTTCCAGCGCATGCAGGGCAACACGGTGCACTTCGTTTGTGCCGACGACGCCCACGGCGCGCCGATCATGATCGCGGCCGAGAAGGCGGGCAAGACGCCGCAGGCCTTCGTCGCCGAGATCGCCGCGGGCCGCCAGCAGTACCTCGACGGCTTTCACATCGGCTTCGACAACTGGCACTCGACCGACGGCGCCGAGAACCACGAACTCGCGAAAGAAATCTACCTCGCGCTGCGCCGCAACGAGCTGATCGCGACGAAGACGATCGAGCAGTTCTTCGACCCGGTGAAGAGCATGTTCCTGCCCGACCGCTACATCAAGGGCGAATGCCCGAAGTGCGGCGCGAAAGACCAGTACGGTGACAGCTGCGAGGTCTGCGGTGCGGTGTATTCCCCCACCGAGCTGAAGAACCCGTACTCGACGCTGACCGGCGCCACGCCGGTGATGAAGAGCAGCGAGCACTATTTCGTGAAGCTCTCCGACCCGCGCTGCGTGGCCTTCCTGGAAGACTGGACCGCCAAGGTCGGATTGCAGGCCGAGGTGCTGAACAAGATCAAGGAGTGGTTCGCGAAGGACGAAGACGGCCACGGCGGCCTGGGCGATTGGGACATCAGCCGCGACGCGCCCTACTTCGGCATCGAGATCCCCGACGCGCCGGGCAAGTATTTCTACGTGTGGCTCGATGCGCCGATCGGCTACCTCGCCTCGCTGAAGAACTACTGCGGCAAGGCCGGGCTCGATTTCGATGCGCTGATGGCCGACCCGGCGACCGAGCAATATCACTTCATCGGCAAGGACATCACCTACTTCCACACGCTGTTCTGGCCGGCGATGCTGCACTTCAGCGGCCGCAAGACGCCGACCAATGTGTTCGTGCACGGCTTCATCACCGTCAAGGAAGAGAAGATGAGCAAGAGCCGGGGCACCGGCATCTCGCCCTTGAAGTACCTCGAGCTCGGCATGAACGCGGAGTGGCTGCGCTACTACATCGCTGCGAAGCTGAACGCGAAAGTCGAGGACATCGACTTCAACCCGGATGATTTTGTCGCGCGGGTGAACAGCGATCTGGTGGGGAAGTACATCAACATCGCGAGCCGCGCGGCGGGTTTCCTGGTCAAGCAGTTCGGTGGCCGCATGGGCGACACGACGGGCGAGTTGGACACGATCGTCGCCACCGTTCGCGGGCAGAAGAACGACGTCGCCGCGCTGTTCGACCAGCGCGAATTTGCCAAGGCGCTGCGCCTCGTCATGGAACTGGCCGACAAGGTGAACGGGTACTACGACAGCGCCGAACCGTGGAAGTTGGCAAAACAAGGCCCGGCCGAGTTGGCGCGATTGCAGCGGGTTTGCTCGAACGTCATCGAGTGCTTCCGGCTGCTGACGATCTATCTGTCGCCGGTGGTTCCCGCCCTGAGCATCGACGCGCAGAAATTCCTGAAGGTCGGCCCGCTGCGCTGGAGCGATGCCGACACCGATCTGGTCGCCGCCGGCCACACGATCGGCGCGTACACGCACCTGATGCAGCGCGTCGACCCGCAACAACTCGAGGCCCTGTTCGCACCCGCGGTGGTCGAACTGCCGCCGCCGGGCGGTGAACCGCTCGCCGCTGAAATCAAGATCGACGACTTCGCCAAGGTCGATCTGCGCATCGCGAAGATCGTCAACGCCGAACTCGTCGAAGGCTCGACCAAGCTGCTGCGCCTGACGCTCGATGTCGGCGAAGGCAGGACCCGCAATGTCTTCAGCGGCATCCAGTCCGCCTACACGCCGGCCGACCTGATCGGCAAGCACACCGTGGTGGTGGCCAACCTCGCGCCGCGCAAGATGAAGTTCGGCCTCAGCGAAGGCATGGTGCTGGCTGCCTCGCACGCGGACGAGAAGGCGCAGCCCGGCCTCTTCGTGCTCGAGCCTCACGCCGGTGCCGTGCCCGGTATGCGGGTTCGCTGACCAGCGCCTGATTCAATGCGATTTCGCCTCCCCCCGGGTGTCGAGATCGCCCGCTTCAGCCCGCGCCTGCGCGAGTCCCTCGACGGCTACGACAAGGCCCGTTTCGTCGCCGACCTGGGGGCAGGCCTCACCGTCGGCATCGTCGCGCTGCCACTGGCGATGGCCTTCGCGATCGCCTCGGGCGTCAAGCCCGAACAGGGCATCTTCACGGCCATCATCGCGGGCTTCCTGATCTCGGCGCTCGGCGGCTCGCAGGTACAGATCGGCGGGCCGGCGGGCGCCTTCATCGTCATCGTCTACGGCATCGTGCAGCGCTACGGCTTCGGCAACCTGCTCGTCGCCACCGTGCTCGCCGGCGCGCTGATGTTCGTGCTCGGCGCCCTCAAGCTCGGCGTGCTGGTGCGCTATGTGCCGGTGTCCATCGTCATCGGCTTCACGAACGGCATCGCGGTGCTGATCGCGCTGTCGCAGATCAAGGACTTGCTGGGCCTCTCGATCGAGAAGGTGCCGGCCGACTTCTTCGCGCAGCTGCATGCGATCGGCACGCACCTCGGCGGCTTCAACCCGTATGCCTTCGCGATCGGTCTGGCCTGCCTCGCGGGCCTGTTCTTCTGGCCCAAACTGTTCATGCGCGGCATGGTGCTGCCGGATGCGCTGCTGGCACAGCGCGGCTTTCGGGTCGCTTCGCGCATGCCAGGGCCGATCGTCGCGCTGGTCTCGCTCTCGGTGCTCGCGGCCGTGCTCGACCTGCCGGTCGAGACCATCGGCACGCGCTTCGGCGGCATCCCGCAGGCGCTGCCCGCTTTCGTGTGGCCCGACATCAGCTGGGCGAGCGCGCAGCAGCTTGTCATCCCGACGATCACGATCGCCTTGCTCGGCGCGATCGAATCCTTGCTGTGCGCACGCGTGGCCGACAACCTCGGCGACTGGAAGCGCCACGACCCGAACCAGGAACTGATGGCGCAAGGTGTCGCCAACATGGTCGTGCCCTTCTTCGGCGGCATCCCGGCCACCGGCACGATCGCACGCACCGTCACCAATGTGCGGGCCGGTGCCACCAGCCCCGTCGCCGGCCTCGTGCATGCGGCGACCTTGCTCGCCATCGTGTTGGTGGCCGCCCCGCTCGCTGCGAGCGTGCCGCTGGCGGTGCTCGCGGGCATCCTGCTGTTCATGGCCTGGAACATGGGCGAGTGGCACGAGTTCGCGCGGCTGCGCCACTTCGGCATGGGCTACCGCACGATCATGCTCGGCACCTTCGCGCTGACGGTGGTGTTCGACCTCACGGTCGCGGTCGAGGTCGGCTTGATCCTCGCGTGCGTGTTCTTCATCTACCGCATGAGCACGCTGTTCCGCGTGGAGCTGGATGCGGCCTCGCCGGCCGGCGTGCGGGTGCACCACCTCTACGGCTCGCTGTTCTTCGGCGCTGTCGCGAAGGTCGAGGCGGTGGGCGAAGGCTTGCCCGCCGGCACGCGCGCCGTGGTGCTCGAAATGCACCGCCTGGTGCTGATGGATTCGACCGGGCTGGACGCGGTGCAGCAGTTGCACCGCAGCCTCAAGCGCCAGGGTGTTCGCCTGCTGCTGTGCGATCTGAACGAGCAGCCGCGGGAGTTGATCCGCCACGCCGAGTTCGACGCCGTGCTCGGCGACGGGCACTTGCTGCCCGATCTGGCGAGCGCACTGGCCGCCGTGTCGGTGCCGGCCGGGCCCGAGACATACCTCGCGGCCCCCGCGTGACCGTGGCGTCTGCGGGCGCGGTATGCTTTTGGCCAGACTGACAATGCGGGCCACACCGTGGGATTCCTCGACGACCTCAAGCGCCAGGCCGATGCGGCCAAGGCGGCACAGAACACCGACACGGCGAGCCTCACTCGCAATGCGGCGCTGTGCGACGCGGCCTGCAAGACGGCCTTCGCCTACCTGTCCACCCTGGGCCAGCAGCTCGAGGTGCTGCAACCGCGTTCCAAGACGCGCTTTCGCCTCGACAACAAACATGTCTTCGACGGCCTGAAGTGCTGTGGCTACCGTGCCGATGCGCGCCGCAAGCAGTTGCGTGGCGCCGAGGTCTTCGATTACGTGGTGCTGAACTACCAGTTGCAGAGCGGCCAGCGGATCGCCATCACGAAAGACTTCCTACCCGACATCGAGAAGCTCGATTCGCGCCTGCGTCAGAGCGCGGCGACGGTCGACCGCGAATCGGTGCGCCACCCCGACAACGGCCGGCTGCAAGGTGTGCGCTACGAGTTCACCGCCGACTTCCACGCCTTCGTGCGGCTCACGCCCGATCACGACCGCGGCGTGCTGCAGTTCCAGATCGTCAACCTCGATGGTTTCGAGACGGTGAACGTGGAATTCAGCGCCTTCGAGGTGGGCAGCGCCCGGCTCGACGAACTGGCGCGCTGGCTGGTGGGTGAGCCGAACCAGTTCCTGCAAGGCGGTCAGCAACTTCGCCGCGTCGAGGCCTGATCGGGTTGGCGCCCGACGGACTCGGGGTGACTGGCACCGCGCCAGTCACAAGCGCTCACGACGATCCGAGGCGATACCGTGCGCCGCCGCAGTGGGCGCGAGATTGCGGAGCTTGCCGAGTTGCTGGCTGAGCAACGGAGCCCCGCGGTCGAGGATAAAACGGCGCAGGTCTTCGGCCGCACGCGTCAGGCGTGCCACGCCAACGCTCACGACGAACCAGCGCCGCACGATCGGCAGGCCGACAACGTCCAGCGCCATGAGCATCTGCTCCCGAAGTTCAAAGTCCACCGTGGGCAGCGAGAGAAATGCCAGCCCCATGCTCGCCATGACGGCCTGCTTGATCGCTTCGTTGCAGTTCATCTCCATCATCCGCTGGGGCTCGACCTGGACGTCGCGAAAGTAGCGGTCCATCGCCGCACGAGTGCCCGAGCCGGGCTCGCGGACGATGAACTCCTCGTTCGTCAGCGCCGCCACCGGCACCGCGCGTTGCCCGACCAGCGGATGCGCCGGCGACACCACGATGCCCAGCGGCTGCGTCGCGAAAGGGTCGGCACGCGCGGCGAACTCCTGGGGGGGCATGCCCATGACGGCGAGATCGACCTGCCCGCGCTGCAGCTGATTCAGCAGTTGCTCGCGGTTCGCAACCGAAAGCTGCAGCTCGATCCCTCGGTGTTCGTCGCGGAACCGCGCGAGCAGCCCGGGCAGAAAATACTTGGCATTGCTGACCATGCCGATCGAGACCGAGCCGGCGACATCGCCGTGCAGGCGCGCCAGCGTGTCGTCGGCATGCTGCATCGCGTTCAGGACACGCCTCACATCCGCGAGCAGCACCTCGCCCGCAGGCGTCAGCAACACGGCCTTCGCCTGGCGCTTGAACAAGGGCAGCCCGAGGGTCTGCTCAAGCTCCTTGATCTGCAGCGAGACCGCCGAAGGCGTGACGTGCAACTCGACCGAGGCCTGCACGAAGCTGCGGCGAGCAGCCACCACGGAGAAGGACCTCAACTGACGCAGTGTGGCTCCCCGCATACAACAGCCCCCATACAACGGTGAACGATGGCTCTGCGTCACAAGGCACGAGAAAAACTCAACGAGAACCTCTGAATTTCTCGTTTGATTTCGTCCGCGGCGGGCAGCAACCTATCGCCTGTACAGCTTACAGGCAGTCACGAAAAAGCGGCATGCCCGAGAGGCTGGCAAGAACCCTAACGAACGCCGGCCGCCGCGGCTTAAGCGACGTTAAGGTCGATCGCAGCGGGCAAGGCGTCGTCGATCGATTTCAGGAAATCGGACCAGGAGACCACTGAGATGCATACACATGCGCGAGCTTGGCTCGGCGGCGGGCCTGCCCGGCTGCCGCACAGGGTCGGCGGCCTCAGGGTCTGGTGGCTGGCGTCTGCCGTTCTTGCAGCATCTTTGGCGTCGACTGCCGCCCACGCGATCCCGCTCTTCGCCCGGCAGGTTCAGCAGAATTGCGTGGCATGCCATGTCGGCGGCCAGTATCCGGAGCTGACGCCCTACGGTCGGTATTTCAAGCTGACCGGTTACACCCAAGGGGTGGGCCAGGTCACCAAGGACGGCGTGGCCCTCCCCGTGGCGTTCTCGCTGCAGTTGGGGATGAACCGCATGCGCAACAACACCGCGGACGGCAACCCGGCGGCGCCCGCCGGGAGCGAGATCGACGCGCGCAACGGACGCTTCTCGCCGGACCAGGGCAGCATTTATTTCGGTGGGCGAATCAGTGACAACGTCGGGCTGTTCGGGCAGTACACCTTCGCGTGGGACAAGGGCAACAACCACAGCGGAACCTTCGGCGCGGACAACATCGACCTGCGCTATGCAGACCACCTCGTCAGCCCGACACGCGACCTGATCTGGGGCGTCTCGCTGAACAACAATCCGGGCCTGACCGACGTCTTCAACTCGACGCCTGCCTGGTCTTACCCTTTCCAATATTCCGCGTCCGGTTCAGCCACGGCACCGCCCGTGCAGACGGCGATCGAGGGCGCCTACGGCGGGGGAACGGCCCGCGGCGTCAACGCCTACTTCGCCATGGACCGGACGTACTACGCCGAGTTCGGCATCTACCAGAAGAATTCGAACGCAACCAAGCTGCTGACCTACACCAGCGATTCCGAGGCACCCGGGCACAACGGCACCGTGCCGCTGGTGGGCGCGAACCCATATGCACGGCTGGCCTACACCCGGGAGTTCGGGCCTGGCAATCTCATGGTCGGCGCGTTCGGCCTGCGCTCAAAGATTGGCGACGGCAGCGGCAACGGCCTCGCCACGACCTACACCGACCGCGGCGTCGATGCGCAGTACCAGTACATCTCCGACCCGCACGTGATCTCCACGCAGCTGCGCTACATCTCCGAGAAGGTCAGCGACCCCGCGAACCTCGCCTTCTCGAATCCCTCGGCGGCCCTGCGCTCGTTCTACGCCAAGGCCATGTATGTCTTCCGCGCCAAGTACGGGGCCGGGCTGGCGTACTGGAGCGAGTCGGGCGATTCGGACGCGTCCTTCGCCAATGCCGGCAACAGCGCCAACCTCTTCAGTTGCGCCGATGCACCGGCCTGCACGAATGGCTCACCCAATACCAAGGTCTGGATCCCCGGGATCTTCTGGCAGCCACTCCAGAACGTGCGGTTGACGCTCTACCAGACCTACTTCACCCAGTTCCTCGGGGCCAGGCACAACTACGACGGTTACGGGCGGAAGGCGAGCGACAACAACTCGACCTATCTGTATCTCTGGATGGACTGGTAGGAGGTCGCCATGCTGAAGACTCTCATGCTCAACCCGCTGGCACGCGCGTTTCGCTGCGCAGCACTGTGCAGCGTCGCACTCGGGGCCGGCTGCGCAAACCTTGAGCGAAGTCGCGATTGGTCCGACGAGCACGTCTCGGGCGAGGTGCTGGCCCAACAGGTCTGCTCGACCTGCCATGGCGTCACCGGCCAGTCTGTGAATTCTCTGTTCCCGAAGCTGGCGGGCCAGCAGAAGGCCTACATCCAGGGGCAACTCGAGGCGATCCGGGGGCGCGATCGCAACAGCGAGCGCACGCGGCAGTTCATGTGGGGCCCGGCGCGATTCCTCACCAACGCGCAGATCGAGCAGATCGCCACCTATTTTTCGTCGCAACCCGAGATGCGCGCGGAGCTCGGCAGCGCCGAGGCGAACGAACGAGGAAAGACGCTCTACTACCAGGGCCTGCCCAGCGCCGGCGTGGAGTCGTGCGCGTCGTGCCACGGCAATGCGGCCGAGGGAGACGATGTCGTGCCGCGCCTGGCCGGGCAGCACCCTGCCTATCTGGAGTCCCGTGCGCGCATCGCGATGACCCGCAACGTGGCGCGCCTGTCTGACGCGGACATCGCCTCGATCTCTGCCTACGTCGCCTCCATCGGCGCAGGTGGCGTGCCGCCGGCCAGGCTCGCGCCATCCGGCGAAGCCCTGGCCCGGCTGGCCGACGGGCCGGACCCGGTGCCACCCTCGGTCTTCGATGCGAACGGAGACGCACAGAATTGCCGCTACTCCGTCTGGACCTATGGCTGGTATTGCGGCAGCTTCTTCGATGCCATCGTTTACCACCTGAAGCGGCAGTGACCGTGGCGGCGCCAGAGTGGCGCCAGGGCAGGAACGATTCGGAGCGCCGACCGGAGCAGGGTACGTTCAATGGCGTGCGCGGTGAGTTCACGGCCGACTTCCATGCCCTCGTGCGGCTCACGCCCGTCCACGGCGGCGGCGTGGTGCAGTTCCAGATCGTCAACCTCGACGGCTTCGAGACCGTGACCGTCGTTTTCAGCACCTTCGAGGTCGGCAGCGCGCGGCTCGGCGAATTGGCGCGCTGGCTGGTCGGCGAGCCGAACCCGTTCCTGAAAGCCGGCCAGCAGTTGCGGCGCTTGAGCGCGTCACACGCACTCACAACTGCGCTGCACGCCAGTTATATATTTGGGCTAAATTGCACAAATATGAGCTCAGCCACCGCCTCATCCGCCCTGAAAAGTGCCGTCGCACAGCTGCTGCGACCGCTTTTTCGTGTGCTGCTGCGCCAGTCGATGTCGTATGGCGAGTTCGAGGCCCTGGCGCGGCGGGTCTTCGTCGATGTGGCGATGACCGACTTCAGCATCGACGGCCGCAAGCCTTCGATCTCGCGCGCGTCGATCCTCTCGGGCCTGACCCGCCGGGAGGTGCAGAACCTGGTGTCGACACCGATCGAATCGGCGATCGAAACCGGCGAACGATTCAACCGCGCCGTTCGTGTGCTGAATGGCTGGCTGCGCGAACACACCGGGCTCAAGGGTGGGGGCAAACCGCGCGCCCGCGCGGTTGAAGGCGAGGGCGGTTTCGCGGAGTTGGTGCGCAGGCACGCCGGCGACGTGCCGGTGCGTGCGGTGCTCGACGAACTGGTGCGCGCCGGTGCGGTGCGCCAGCGCGAGGACGGCAGCGTCGAACTGGCGAACCGGGGTTATGTGCCGCAGCGCAGCCGAGACGACAAGCTGGGCATGCTCGGCACCGATGTGGCCGACCTCATCTCCACCATCGAACACAACCTCGAACACGGTGCGAGCGACCCGCGCTTTCAGCGCAAGCTCATGTACCACGCGGTGCCGCTGACCCTGCTGCCGGCCTTCCGCAAGCTCAGCGTGAACCAGTCGCAGGCGCTGCTCGAACGCCTGGACCGCTGGCTGCACGAACGCCAGCCCGATGCACCTGCGGCCGAGCCCGCCGCCTGCGCCCGCATCGGCGTCGGCGTCTATCACTTCGAGGAGCCCGCGGCTCCGTCATCGGCCCAAGGAAAATCATCATGAGCCTGCGTCACCTTGCGACGATCCTGGCCGCCTTGCTGCTGGCCGCCTGCGGCGGTGGCGACGGCATCAGCGGCACCGGCGTCACGACAAGCGGCATGCGGGTCTCGCTCACCGATGCGCCGGCCTGCGGCTACGACGAGGTGAACGTGACGGTGCAGAAGGTGCGCGTGCACCAGAGCGCCACGGCAGCCGAGAGCGACCTCGGCTGGTCCGAGATCGTGCTGGCGCCCGCGCGCCGCTTCGACCTGCTGACGCTGAGCAATGGCGTACTCGCCGAGCTCGGTGAAACGCCGCTGCCCGCCGGCCGCTACACCCAACTGCGGCTCGTGCTCGCGGACAACACGAGCGCGGTGCCGCTGGCCAACTCGGTGGTGCCCACCGGTGGCGTGGAAACGCCGCTCGACACCCCCAGCGCGCAGCAAGCGGGGCTGAAGCTCCCGGTCGACATCGACGTGCCGGCGAACAAGGTGGTCGATGTCGTGCTCGATTTCGATGCTTGCAAGTCGGTCGTCAAACGCGGCAACTCGGGCCGATTCAATCTCAAGCCGGTGCTCACGGTGATCACACGCCTGGCCGATGCGGGCATGCGCATCGTCGGTTACGTGGCTGCGGCGAGCGGCGTGGAAGTGTCGGCGCAGCAAGCGGGCGTGCCCATCAAGTCGACCCAGGCCGATGCCATCACGGGGCAGTTCGTGCTCTACCCGGTGCCTACCGGCAGCTATGAGTTGGTGATACGCGCGCCCGGCCATGCGACCGCGGTGCTCACCGGCGTGCCCGTCGTCACGACGGCCTACACCACCCTCAACAGCAGCCTCACGCCGATCGTGCTGCCGCCGCTGGCGCTGCCCTTGCACCTCGTCAGTGGCACGCTGACACCTGCCGCGGGCGAGGTACGAGCCGTGCAGCGTTTCGCGGCCACCGGCCCGAGTTTCGAGGTGGCCTGGAGCGCAGTGGACGAGGCGACCGGTGGCTACACCCTGGCGCTGCCGGTCGATGCGCCGCTGAAGGCCGCCTACGTTGCCGGCCCGCTGCCGCCGGTGTTCCTGCCCGACGCTGCGGCCGCGGGCCTGTACACGTTGGAAGCCACCTCCGGTGGCGCCGTGAAGAAGCGGGACATCGACACGACGGTGCTCGTCCCGCCGATTGATTTCCTCTTTCCGTGAGTACCCTGACTTCGGAGGTTCGGTGATGAGTGTCGATCTCGAAAGTTTTCCGCGCCGGGCCACCACAGGTTGGTGGCGCCTGGACCCGCGCGTGGTCGCGCACCTGCGTGCACGCACGAGCCCGCTGCTCGACCTGTGGGCAGCCGCGCCGGCCCTGGCGCGCCGGAGTGCGGAAAACGACGACAGCGCCACGGCCTTCTCACCCACCCACTGGCCCGACACCGAATGGTCGGACACCTGCACTGATTTCCCACCCGACTGACTGCCGACCCGGCACGAGAACCCACCCATGAAAATCAGAGCGATCCTCATCCTGCTCGCCGCTGGGGCGCCAACGACCGCCCAGGCCCAGCCCAGCGTCGGTGTCTCCGTCGATATCCGCCAACCGGGTGTCTACGGCCGCATCGAGATCGGCAACCTGCCACCACCCCCGGTGGTCTACGCGCGGCCCGTACTCATCGTGCCGGCACCGGTGGCCGTGCAGCAGCAACCGCTGTACCTGTACGTGCCGCCGGGCCACCAGAAGAACTGGGCCAAACACTGCGCGCGCTATTCAGCCTGCGGTCAGCCGGTTTACTTCGTGCAGGAGCGCTGGGTGGCCGAGCGTTATGACGAAGAACATGGCCGCCGCGGCCAACACGGCAAGAAGGGCAAGGGCAAACACGGCGACGATTGATGCGGGCGAGCCGCCGCGCGCTTCAACCGCCCGTCTGATGCAGATCGCGCGGGTCGGCTGCGGCCACCGAAGACACCACACGCCCGGCCTTGTCGAAGCTCACGGTGAACACCTTGTTCTGCGTGCCGTCCAGGAAGCGCCAGTCCCAGTCTTCGTTCGGCGCGAGCGCGTAGACGCTCGTCTTCGCCGGCCGGCCGAGCAGGTGGCGCACCGCGTCCTTGTCCATGCCGGGCAACACGCGGGCGAAGTTGGCGGGCGTGAGCACCTGGCGCAGCGCGCTCATCTTGCCGTCCGCCCCGATCGTGATCATGTAGTTGCGGTGGCCTTCGGGCTGGCGCGGGTACTCGAAGGTGCGGGCACCGCCCGCCTCGTCGTAGACGGCCACTGGCTCGCCGAAACGGGCGCGCACATCGGCCTCGGTGGCGACACCCTCTTCGAGCTCGGCGATTCTTTGCGGATCACAGCCCGCCAGCAGCGAAAACAGCCACATCGTCATCCAGAGGCGCTGAAGCACATCCGTCCCCGTTAAAATCGCGTCCTCACTTTAGCGCCTGCCGCCACCACGGCACCTGCCCCATGCCGCTGTTCTGGAAAGCCTACACCTCCGACGTCACCTCGTTCATCCAGACGCTGAAGGACGCCAAGCCCTCGCTGGAAGCCGAACAGCGCCGCGGCCGCGCCCTGCTCTGGGACAAGCCGATCGACCGCGACGCCGCGGCCGACAACGCGGATTCGCGCGTGCCGCAGCAGCCCTACGTCTATCAAACGAAAACCTGAACACGCCGCGACCGGAGCCTGATTTGAGCGATGACACGCTCACCCTCGCCGCGCCCGAGGTCCCTCCGCCGGCGGGTGATCGGCGCGCCCTGCCGACCGGGGAACCGAAGCTCATCGACAACGTGGCCGTGGCCCGCCTGTACGGTGAGCCGCTGTTCGCGATGCCGACCGACCTCTACATCCCGCCGGATGCGCTGGAGGTGTTTCTCGAAGCCTTCGAAGGCCCGCTGGACCTGCTGCTCTACCTGATCCGCAAGCAGAACTTCAACATCCTCGACATCCCGCTGGCCAGCGTGACGCGCCAGTACCTGACCTACGTCGAGCAGATCCGCAAGACGAACCTCGAACTCGCCAGCGAATACCTGCTGATGGCGGCGATGCTGATCGAGATCAAATCGCGCATGCTGCTGCCGCCGAAGAAGGTGGCCGAAGGCGAAGAGGCCGAAGACCCGCGTGCCGAACTCGTGCGCCGGCTGATCGAGTACGAGCAGATGAAACTCGCCGCCGCGCGGCTCGATGCGCTGCCGGTGATCGGCCGCGATTTTTTGCGCGCGCAGGTGGTGATCGAACAATCGCTCGTGCCGCGTTTCCCCGATGTGGACGCGGCCGATCTGCGCGCCGCCTGGGCCGAAATCCTGCAACGCGCCAAGCTCAACCAGCACCACACCATCACACGCGAGCAGCTCAGCGTGCGCGAGCACATGAGCATCGTGTTGCGCGCGCTGCAGGGCCGGCGCTTCGCGATGTTCGAGGATCTGTTCGACACTGCGCGCGGCCCGCAGGTGCTGGTCGTCACCTTCATCGCCCTGCTCGAACTGGCGCGCGAGCGCCTGCTCGAAGTGACCCAGGCCGAAGCCTTCGCGCCGATCTACGTGCGCCTGGCTTACTCGCCGGCCTGAACCGGTTCGTCACCCGCTGCCCGGCCCGGGTTCGCCGAAGCGGTCACGCCAGCGGCGTTCAGCAGCTTGCGGCCGATCCAGGTTTGCAGGTCGTTCCACATCGCGGCCGCGTCCGTGGCGGGCAGGCGGGTCGCGTTCCTGAGCTCGATCGTCACGACCGGCACGCCGAGCACGAGGCCGCCGTAGTTGCCGAGTGAGCCGGGGTAGATGCCCACCTGGTCGAGCATCAGGTTGCCCAGGCGGGAAGGCGGCGGCGGTGGCCCGTCGAAATCCAGCACACCGTAGGGTGCGTGCACCGAGACGATCAGCTGGGGCTGAAAGCTCTCGATCTGCTGGTGCACCCACAGGCTCTCGGGCTCGGACAGCGCCGTCGGCCCGGGAAAGCGCCGCGGGTCGCGCCGCGTGGCCTTGACCCAATACTGGCGCGCCTGCTCGCTCCACTGATGGGTCGCAAAGTTGCGGTTCAGGTCCACACCATGAAAATTCACGCGTGTGCGCGACGGCAAGAAGAAGCCGTCGGGGTTGACCAGGGGCGCCATGCGCCAGTGCACCGGCTGCGCGGTGCCGCCCTGCCGCGCGCGGGCGATCCAGTCCATCACCAGGATCACCGAGGCTGCTTCGTCGGCGTGAATGCCACCGAGCACCAGCACACGCAGCGGCTGCGGTGTTTCCGCGGGCGGCACGATGTCGGTCGACCACAGCGGGATGCCCTTCACCGAGCGGCCCTCCCCTTCGGACAGCTCAAACGACAAGCAGCGCTCGAAGCTGCCCTCAGTCTCGACCGCAGAGACGCCTCGGCACCATCGCTCCGGGTCGGTGCCGGGGCCTTGCCGAGCGATGTCGGCCTGGCCATCGCGCGGACCCTTGGCTTGTGCGGGCGACGCGCCAGCCGGCGCGGAGAGGCAGACCATCAACCAGGCCGCGAACCACGCCCTCGCCATGTGCAGGCGCTTCGGCCGGCGTTGGAAGCTCGGGGATCGGGCAGTGCGGGTTGGCATGCCCGGAGTTTCCACCGATTCGAGCGTGTTTCGGCTCGGCGGGGCTTGTGACTTGCGGCGATCACCCTGGCAACATCACGCCATGAACACACCGCGCCTAGCCCTCGTCCACCGCCTGCCCGCCGCGTCGCCTGACGACACGAGCGCTCTTGTCGCCGCGGTGCAGCGCGGCGACATCGACCCGACACGCATCGTCGCGATCCTCGGCAAGACCGAGGGCAACGGCTGTGTCAACGATTTCACCCGCGGCTACGCGACGCTGGCGCTGAAGCAGGCCGTCGCTGCCCTGAGCGGCCGCGCGCTGGACGACGTGGCAAAGCACGTCGCGTTCGTGATGTCGGGCGGCACCGAGGGCGGCCTGTCGCCGCACTGGCTCGTGTTCGAGACCCGTGATGCGCCCGTGGCGGCGCCACCGCCCGACCGCGCCACGCTCGCGATCGGTGTCGCGATGACACCCGACTTCGCGCCGCAGGATATCGGCCGCCTGGCACAGATCGAGGCCACCGCCGCCGCGGTGACGCGCGCCATGGCCGAGGCCGGCATCACCTCGCCCGCCGACGTGCACTACGTGCAGGTGAAGTGTCCGCTGCTGACCCGCGAACGCATCGAACGCGCGCAGCGCGCCGGCCACAGTGTGGCGACCGAAGACACCTATCTGTCGATGGGCTACTCGCGCGGCGCGTCGGCACTCGGCGTGGCGCTCGCGTTGGGTGAGCTGACGCACGTGGCCGTGAGCGCCGCGCGGGTGTGCGACGACGCCGCGCTGTACTCCGGCTGCGCCAGCACCTCCGCCGGCATCGAGCTGATGCAGAACCAGGTCATGGTGCTCGGCAACAGCCACGCCTGGCACAGCCGCTTCGTCATTGGCCACGGCGTGATGCAGGATGCACTCGACGTCGATGCGGTCGAGGCCGCGCTGGTGTCCGTGGGCCTGGTACCGGGTGCAGCGCTGCGCGGCGCCGGCCGCGAGCGCGTGGCCACGGTGCTTGCGAAGGCCGAGCCGTCGCGCAGCGGCCTGATCCGCGGGCGGCGGCACATCATGCTCGACGACAGCGACATCCACTCGTCGCGCCATGCGCGTGCACTGGTCGGCGGTGTGCTCGCGGGTGTGTTCGGCGACACGCAGCTGTTCGTCTCCGGCGGTGCCGAACACCAGGGGCCGGACGGTGGCGGCCCCGTTGCCGTCATCGCACGGCTCGACGGTGGCTCGCCGACGCAGCCCCTAAACTGGAATGAGCCAAACAATACCGACAGGGAGAATTCGTGAGGATCTACAACGTCATCGGGTACGGGCTCATCGTCGTCTACGCGCTGGCCTGCATGGCCTTCGCGCCGCCCGCCCTGGGCCCCTGGGCCGGCCTGGCTGTCGGGGCTGTCTATTTCGTCGCGTGCTGGTTCGTCGGTGGGGTGTACCTGTCCTGCGTCATCCACATGGGGATCGCCCATCGTGCGCTCGACTACAAGGCGTGGTTCGTCAAGGCCATCACGATCGTGAACAACACCTTCGGGGTCTACATCGACCCGGTCACCTGGATCAACCGCCACCGGCTTCACCACCGGTTTTCCGACCATGCCGGAGACCCCAACAAGCTGGCTTCCGACGGCGCCTGGCGCACCCTGGTTCTCTGCCTGTTCCCCTACAAGACCGAGATCAACGTGGCCAACGACGACATCCTCAAGACCTGGCCGTTCCGCCTCGTCTCGAATCCGGTGTTCGCCGTGGCGGCCTCGGTCTTCAACATCTGGCTGCTGTCGGTGCTGGTGCACGACCTGCGCTTCGCGCTCGTGATGTGGATCGTGTTCCGGGTCTTCGCGCTGTGGATCAACATGATCCAGAACTACTGGACCCACGACCGCCGGTTCGGCTACCGCCACCACGACGACGAGCGCGACAACGCGATGAACATCGGCGAGTGGCTGCCCGTCACGGTGACGTTCAGCGCCTGCCTGCAGAACAACCACCATCATTCCCCAGGCCTCTTGCGCCTGAGCCACAAGGACTCGGAGTACGACTTCGGCTTCACCGCCGTGAAGGCGATGAAGGCGCTGGGCCTGGTGCAGGCGACTCGCACGGGCGTCGAAATACCGAAGGAGGTTCCGCTGACCTCCCTGGGTTTCTAGACGCGATCTACGCGCGCTTCCTGCGCGTGAACGGGTAGAAGGTCTGCGCCCAGAAGCCGGCCGGAAACTTCTCGTTGTGCAGGCCGTAGGTCTGCGGCCAGCCGTTCTCGGGGAGATAGTGCGTTCCGAAGATCTTGTCGATCCACGGGAAGTGGATCGCGAAATTCTTGTCGATGGCCTCGGCCTGCGAGGTGTGGTGCCAGTGGTGGTAGCGCGGCAGGATCAGGACCGGCTCCAACCACTTGAGCGTCGGGCCGAAATTGCAATGTGTCCACGTGGCGTGGATCGTCACGAAGAACAGGTACGCCACGATGATGTCGTGCGGGAACACGAACATCATCGGGATCAGCATGAAGGCGCGCACGACGACGTCGTCCACGAGGTGCGAACGCGAGCCCGCAATCCAGTCGAGCGACTTGGATGAATGGTGGATGGCGTGGAAGCGCCACAGGAACGGCACCGTGTGGAAGAGCCGGTGGATGGCGTACTCGCACAGGTCCGCCACCAACACCGCGAGGAAAAACTGCAGCAGCCAGGGCAGGCTGCCCGTCGCCGCCAGCAGGCTGGGAATGCCGAGGACCTTCGTGAGCTGGGTGGCCGGCAGCAGGATCAGGAAGGACGTGATCTGGATCGGCAAGTGGGTGGACAGGAAATAGACAATGTCGAGCAGCCATTCGTCTCGGAACACGCTTTGTTTGCGATAGGCCGGCCAGAGCACCTCGATGGGTGAAAAGATCAGCGTCATCAGCAGCATGTCCAGCAGGAACCAGTCCAGGCCGATCGCCGGCCCGCTGTGCAGCGTGTCGTTGATCGGGACACTGGCGCCGCCGAGCAAGGTGGCGAGCAAGGCCAGCAACATGCCCGTCAAACCCAGCATCTTCTTCCGTCGCAGGACGGCGGAGGCCAGGCCGAAGACGATGGCCGCCACGATGACCGCCTGGATCAACAGGCGCATGACGGGCATGGGGTAGTACGCACGCAGTTCGGGCGACGTCAGCACTTGAGGAAAGTGCAGGCAGATCACCGCGCCCAGCGCGAGCAGCCCGAAAAGGGCGGACAGGATTCCGCTCCACCAGCCGGTGCCGAATCCGCTCGGTTCATCGTCACCGAACAGCTCGTTGATCTTGTGCTCGAGCATGGCTCGCTCCCTTTGTTCGCTTCTTCGTCCAGAGCCGAAGCAACCGAGTCTAAAGGCCGCAGGCCCCGGCACCGGGCGCGGCGCTAACGCCTTGCTAACGCCGCATCCGTACAACGGAAGTCAGGCGGGCCGATGGTGGTCCGAATTCAAGGGGCGGCCATGATGACAAGTTGGATACGCGTGGGGTTGGTTTGCGGTCTGGCGGCTTTACTGGCCGCTTGCGGCGGTGGCAGCAGTGGTGGCAGTGGTGAGGCGGCGGCGACGCCGGGTGCGGCCACCATCGGCGCAGCCGGTGGGACCGTCAGCAGCGCCGAGGGTGTGCGGATCATCGTGCCCGCCGGGGGCTTGGCCGAACCGATCACCTTGCGCATTGCCCGCGACACCACAGCGCTGAACGCCGCGCTCGCGGGCGGAACCCCCGAACCCGACAAGGCGGTCGCCCTGAGCCCGATCTTTGCGATGACGCCCCACGGAACGACGTTCGCGCAGCCGGTGGAATTGCGCATCCCGATCGACATGGCCGCAGCAGAAGGGCCGGGCACGCTGGTGGCGCTGCATGCCGACCCCGGCGGCGCGGGCTGGGACGTGCTGCCGATCAAGGCGGTGGAAAACGGCGAGGCGGTGGTGTCGATCTCGTCGTTCTCGTTCTACAAGATCGTCAAGATCACAAAGCTTACGTTGCTGCCCACCGCGCCGCCCGCACCGCCGAAGATAGAAATGTCCGTCACGCTGGGCGGTGCCGCGCCGACAGACTTTCTGATGAACCACGACACGACCGTGCGTCGGCGGCTCTTCGGTACGCTGCGCGCACGCACCGAGACATTGCGCCTGAACGGGCATGTGATCGGGCTGCCGGCGGCCTGCTCGCAGATTGCGTTCGTGGGCCGCGCCGGAATCACGACGGTGGAGAACGTGGCGGCCAATACCGTTTCAGGCGGCACCGTTTTCGATCCGTACGCCGTCTTCGCGGAGGTCGCTGCTACGCCAGGCACGGACACCACGGGCGGGGTGTCGCGCCCCACGCTCGACTTCGCCCTCGACATCAACGCTGCCAGCGCGCCCTACAAGGCGGACGTGTACAAGATATTGCGGACATCCAACGTGAACGGCCCGACGCCACCGGTCGTGTTGAGCTTCAATGCCTTCGCCCGCTGCACCACGCCGGTGGACATGGGCGGCGGCATCCTCGTGCAGACCTTCATGATCGGCCCGGGGCAATCGACGCCGACCACCTCGGGTACCGGGAGCGTCTTCTCTCTCGGCAACTGGGCCTGGACCACGATCCTGTTCACGGCCGAATCCCAGTACATGCCGCAGGGCTACATCAGCCATCCCGACGCGGTGTCCGCGCCGGTGGGCTCGGCCGCGAGTTTTTCGACCAGCGCCTGGCCCGTGCCGCTGGGCGAGCAGCGCATCGAGTGGTGGCGCTCGGACAACGAGGGCGCCGCCTGGACGCGGGTTCGCACCACCATCGTTCCGATCGACGCGACGGCCGATACCTACACGCTCGACCCGGTGGCCGCGACCGACCACAACGCGCTGTTCCGTGCGCGGCTGTGCGCCGTGCCGCGCACGGTGAGGCAGGATGAGATTTGCGTGGACGGCATTGCCGCGCGCCTCACCGTCCTGGAAGGCGTCGTGGCAGCCAGCTTCAGCCAGCAGCCGCGTGCCCTGCTCGTGCGCAGCGGCCAGACCGCCAGCGTCAGCGCGATGGTCGCCGGCGCGCCCGCACCGACCGTGCGCTGGCAGTCGCGGCCGGCCAACTCGGGCGGCGCGTGGGCCGATGTGGCGACGGGCAGCGGCGCCGCCACGGCCAACTACACCACCGTGCCGTTGGCCCTCGCCGACAACGGCATCCAGCTGCGCGCCATCGCCAACAACCTCGCCGGCGACGTGGCCAGCGTGCCGGTCACGGTGTCGGTGAGTGATATCGACGTGGCGCCGAGCATCGTCTCGCAGCCCGCGGCACTCAGCGTGGTGGCCGGGAGCGAGGCCGTGTTTGCAGTGGCTGCGCGTGGCACCGAAGCGCTGAGTTACCAGTGGCGTCGCAACGGCGTTGCGATCGTTGGTGCGAACGCGCCTGTGCTCAAGCTGAGCGCAGTGACCGAAGCCGACGCCACCGGTTACTCAGTGCAGGTGAACAACGGCACAGGTTCCGCAACCAGCGATGTGGCCTTGCTCACCGTCAGCGCCGGCACGGCTGTGGTCGTCGCGCCCAGCATCGTCACCCAGCCGGTGTCGGTGCTTGTCAACGCCGGCAATACGGCCACCTTCGCGGTCGGTGCCAGCGGCAGCGGAACCTTGGCCTATCAGTGGATGCGCAATGGTCAGCCGATCGTCGGTGCCACGGCGGCGTTCTACAGCATCACGTCGGCGGCGATCGGCGATGCCGCCACGTATGCCGTGCAGGTCAGCAACGGCGTCGGCCCCGGTGTCACCAGCTTCAACGTGGTGCTGACCGTGAACGCGAGCGTGCTGCCCACCGCCGTGGCGATCGGCGTGCAGCCCGCGCCCCTGGTCCAGGCACCGGGTGGCAGCGTGAGCTTTGCGGTGGCGGTCAGCGGCAGCGGGCCGATCAGCTACCAGTGGCTGAAGAACGGCGCGCCGATGGCCGGCGCCAACGCCGCGGTATTGACGCTCGCCAACCTCAGCGGCAGCGACGCCGCCGACTACAGCGTCAGTGTCAACAACGCGCTGGCCACGGTGATCAGCAACCCCGCTCACCTCACCGTGCTGGGCGCGCCGCTGATCGGCAGCCAGCCGGCGAATGCATCCGTCAGCGAGGGCAGCACCGCCAGCTTCAACGTCGGCGCCAGCGGCAGCGCGCTGCTCTATCAATGGACGCGCAACAGCGTGGGCATCGTCGGCGCCACGTCGGCGAGCTACACCACGCCCGCGCTCACGCTGGCCGACAGCGGTGCGGTCTACGGCGTGATCGTCTACAACGGCGCCGGCCTGGTGTTCAGCAACAGCGCGGTGTTGACGGTGACGGCGCGGGTGGCCCCGCCTCCGCCCGTCAGTCGGTTGGCGCTGGTGGCCAACAGCAGCGCCAACACCTTGTCGATACTCCGCGCCGATCCGGGTACCGGCGCGCTGACAGCGATTGGCAGCACCGGCGCGGGCTCCTTTCCCTACGCCGTGGCGATCACGCCGAATGGCTTGTTCGCGTTCGTCACCAACCTCGTCGGCAACAACGTCTCGTCCTACAGCATCGACAGCGCCACCGGAGCAGTCGCCATGGTCGGCATCTCGGTGAACAGCGTGAACCCCTACGGCATCGCGATGGACCCGCTGGGGCGCTTCACCTGGGTCGCCAACTATTCGGCCTCCACCGTGTCGGCGTACAGCATCGACGGCGCCACCGGCCAGCTTGCGGCAGTGGGTTCGCCGGTGGCGACCGGCACGCTCCCTTACGCCGTGGCCGTGCACCCGAGCGGTAACTTCGTCTATGCGGCCAATGAGTTGGGCAACAGCGTGTCGGCGTTCAGCGTCAACACCAGCACCGGCGCCTTGACCTTGCTGGCCGGCACGATCGTGAACTCGGTCTATCGGCCGCACGCCATCACGGTCGATCCCAGCGGTCGCTTCGTCTACGTGGCGGAAAGCGGCGGCAGCAGTGTCGCGAGCTTCCGCGTCAATGCCAGCACGGGCGTTCTGTCGGCGCCGACCTATGCCAACACGGGAACATCGCCAACGGGCGTGGCCGTGCATCCGAATGGCCAGTTCGTCTATGTGACGACGTCCCGGGGTGTTTCGACGTTTTCCATCAATGGCACCACAGGCGCACTGACGGAGATCGGCTCACCCAATGCCGCCGGTTCAAACCCTGCCGGGCTGGCGATCGACACCACAGGCGCCCACTTGTACGTGAGCGACCAGGGTGGCAACAGCGCCTACGGTTTCAGCATCGACACGACGACGGGCGCCCTCACGTCGCTGGGGGCGGCCGCCGCCACCGGCCGCGGGCCGGTGGGGATCGCCATCACGCCCTGACCCTTTGCGAACAACCCATGACACATGAACCCGGGCGCAGCGGGCCACACCGTTGATGATCGCTGCCCCGGTTCGATGCGCCGCAGGTAGCATCAGTGCGACTGCCCGCGCCACCACCATGCAATTGCACCTCGCCGCCGCGCCCCGTTTCATCGGCCCCGACGGCACGCACACCGCACTGGCCGCACGCGACGCGGCGCTGCTGGCCTGGCTGGCGCTCGAAGGGCCGACGCCGCGCCTGCGGATGGCCGCCTTGCTGTGGCCCGACAGCGAGCCCGACACAGCTCGCAACTCGCTGCGCCAGCGCCTGTTCCAGCTCAAGAAGCAGCTCGGCGTGGCCCTGGTCAGCGGCAGCACCACGCTGGCCCTGGCCGCGGGCGTGAGCCACGACCTCGACGATTCGGACAGCGTGCTCGCCGACGCGGCGCCCGAGTTCGGCGCCGAACTGGCGACCTGGCTGGCACACCAGCGCGCGCGCCGGGCTGACCGCACCCGCCTCGCGCTCATCGAGCTGGCCGAGATGGCCGAGCGCGCGCAGGACTATGCCGATGCGTTGAACCACGCGCAGGAGCTGCTGACGCTCGAGCCGATATCCGAAGCGGCGCACCGCCGCGTGATCCGCCTGCACTACCTGCACGGCGACCGCGCCACCGCGCTGCTCGCCTTCGACCGCTGCGAGCAGGTGCTGAAGGACGAGGTCGGCGCCGCGCCGTCGGCCGAGACGCTGGCGCTGCTGGCCACGATCAGCGCCGCGCA
>JANYJL010000258.1 GCA_025361845.1 Rhizobacter sp. | reverse complement strand
CTTTCCACTTCCTGCGGGCCGTCGACCACGTCGGCGACTTGCCAGAGTTTCACCGGCGCGCCATTGCGTTTCGCCACGACGATCTCGCGGAAGTCTTCCGGGCGCTTGAGCCGTGCATTGATCTGCACGACACGCTCTTGTTCGGAGGAGCGGATGGCGCCGAGCGGCAGCTCCTGGTTCTCACTCTTCACCGCGGCGACGACCTGGTCGACACCGACGCCGAAGGCTTCGAGCGCAGCCGGCTTCACGTACAGGTTCACCTGCCGCGCGATGCCGCCGATGACGGAGACCGCGCCGACACCCCGCACGTTCTCCAGCTTCTTTTGCAGCACCTGGGTGGCCCAGGTGGTCAGCTCCTGCGGCGAGCGTTTTCCATCGGCCGACAGCACCGCCACGTTGAAGATCGGCAGGCTCGCCGGGTCGAAGCGGAACACCCGCGGTTCGCTCACCTCGTCGCGCAGCAGCGGGCGGATCAACGCGACCTTCTCGCGCACGTCTTCCGAGGCCTTGCGGCCATCCACATCGAGGTTGAATTCGATGATGACGACCGAGGTGCCTTCATACGAGCGCGAGGACAGCGCGCTGATGCCGGCGATGGTGTTGACCGCTTCCTCGACCTTCTTCGTCACCTCGCTCTCGACGATCTCGGGCGAGGCGCCGGGGTAGTCGAGCTGGACCACGACGGTCGGGAAATCGATGTTCGGCAACTGATCGACCGCGAGGCGCTGGTAGCTGAAAACGCCCAGCACCACGAAGGCCAGCATGACCATTACGGCCATCACCGGGTTGGCGATCGAGACGCGGGTGAACCACATGGACGGGTTGGCCTCAGCGGTCCGCGGCGGCGGTGGAAGCGGAGAGCTTGGGGGGAGGTGCGGTCAGAGCCGCCACGCGCACCGCCGTGCCATCCCGCACGCTGCCGACGCTGCCGCCGAGCACCTGTGCGCCTTCGCTCAAGCCGGAGACGACCTCGACCCAGGCCTGGCCCGCCACCTCGCCGCGCATGCCGAGCTGCACGGGCTTTTGCACCGCCTTGTCGGCCAGCACCTGCATCACATAAGGCAGGGCCTGGTCGGTGCGCACGGCCGCGAGCGGCACGCCGAGCACCTGCTTGCGCGCGGTCTCGATGCTGCCTTTGGCGAACAGGCCCTGGCGCAGAGCCGGGTGCGCATCGACCGCGAGGTAGGCCATGACCGAGCGGCTGCCGGTTTGCGCGCTCGGGTTGATGCGCGCCACCCGCGCCGTCACCGGCTCGGCCAGGCCATCGACGCGCAGCGTGGCCGGGCGGCCGATCGTGAGCGCGGCGATGTCTTCGGGCGCGATCGCCGCTTCGAGTTCGATGTGCGAGAGATCCACGATCTCCAGCAGCTTGGTGTCCATCGACACCTTCTCGCCCGGCTGCACCAGGCGCTGCGAGACGAGGCCCGAGATCGGCGCGGTCAACACCGCGTCGCTGCGCGACTTGCGGGCCAGGCCGGTGGCCGCCTGCGCCGCCATGTAGTTGGCCTGCGCCGCGGCGTCGTTCGACACGGCCGTTTCCAAACCCGTGGCCGAGATGAAACCTTGCGCGACCAGGGCACGGTTGTTCTCGAGCGCGCGCCGTGCGATGTCGCGCTGGGCACTCGCCGAAGAAGCGGTCTGCTCGGCCTGGCGCAAGCGCAGGTCGAGCTCGGCGGTGTCGAGCTGGCCGAGCACCTGGCCGCGCTTGACGCTGTCGCCTTCGCGCACCGTGATGGCTTTCACTTCGGCCGATACCTTGGCCTTGATGACCGCGCTGTTGACGGCTTTCAGACCGCCCGAGACTTCGAGCAAGCGACTCAATTCGACCTGGCGCGCGACGAGCACGTCACTCGGGGCGAGGTCGAGGGCCAGCGCGGCGGCTGGCTGGGCCAGCGCTGCCTGCTCGGCCTTGCGCGCCTGCAAGGTGCGCCACACCACACCACCGAGCAGCAGCAGCACGAGCAGCGGGATCAACCACTTGAGCGCGCGCTTCATGCCGCGCCCTTGGGCGATGCGCGGCGGCGTGCCGGCGCCGGGGCCTGCAAACCCTGCAACACCAGTTCCGCATGGTGCTGGATGAAGGCCTTCGGGTCGACCGCGAGTTCGAGCGGCGTGCAGGCGCCCAGCGAATGTTTGTGCAGGCACAGCATGACCATCGGCAGGATCAGGGACATCACGGTCGCGGGCACATCGACCTTCCGGAACTCGCCGCGGAACCGGCCTTTAATGAGCTCCTCGGAAAGTGGATCGCCGATGTTCTTCTGGATGCATCGTCGCATCGGACGGGC
>JANYJL010000333.1 GCA_025361845.1 Rhizobacter sp. | reverse complement strand
GCCAACTGGCTGAACGACTTCCATTCGTCGTTGACGAAGCTGGCGTTCGATTGCACCGCGCCGGCTTCGAGCACGACGACCTTGATGCCCTTTTGCGCCAGCTCGTTGGCGAGCGTGCCGCCGCCCGCGCCTGAGCCGATGATGACGACGACTGAATCGTCGCTTGGGTCGAATGTGGCCATCGATGTCTCCGAACGTGTTGTGGAAGTGGGCCGGCTCAGCCGAAATAGGGCTTCGGGCTCGCCGCCGCAGACGGCGCGGGCAGCCACTTCAAATCCTGAAAACCGCGTGTGATGTAGCCGCCCTTTTCCCAGGACGAGCCGGGGTAGCCGAAGGTGGCGTAGGCCATGTCGTTGTCGTACAGCGAGGTCACACATTGGCCACGCACCGTGGCGAAGAAGGGCTGGCCTGCCATCGCGCTGACGATCCCGAGCTTTTTCTTGTCGCCAGCCTTGGCAAAACTGCCACCGGCTGCGGCGTCGAGTGCAGCGATGCCGTCGCGCAGCATCGAAGCCGCGGCCGGGTCGCCGCTGGCCTTGGCGTCCAGGTCCTTGGCGAGCAGGGCATACACCGCGTCGGCCAGCTTCTTGTGCGGGAACAGCACGCGGCCCATCTTCATCAGCGTCTGGCCTTCGGCCTTCGACAGCGTCTTGAGCTCGACCGCCCACACCGGCGAGGGGGCCAGCGCTGCCAGCACGCTGCCGGTCGCAATCGTGCCCATCAGGATGCCCGAGCCCTTGAGGAACTGGCGACGCGCCAGCGGCAGGTCGAGCTTGGGGACTTCACCGGAGACTTCATCGCAGCCGCTGCCGGTCGTGATGAACGAGGTAACCGAAGCCTGGATCGGAATGACGCGCATGTGTTGTCTCCTGCGGGTTCTTGTCATTGCCCGCCCCTGCGACGAGCCAATAGATCAGTGTTGCACTCGCTTGCCAACCCCAGGTAATACAAGGCTACTTACGAGGACACGTGAATACCCCAATGGACGCGTCGACCCTGCGCTAGCGGCTGCCTCGAACCCACACGCAGCGTGATAATCGGTGCTCCCTTGCCGACGTGACTGCCCGCCCCGTGCGCCTGAAGTACAAGATCCTGCTGCTGGCCGTGGTGCCCTTGTTGCTGGCGCTCGCGCTCATCGCACTGGCCGTGCAGGTGCAGCAGCGTGGCCTGGCGGACCGGCAACGTTTGCAGATGCGCGCGGCCTACCTGAGCGTGAAGGAAACCGAGCTGCGGCACTACGTGGCGCTGGCGCTTTCCACCATCAGCCCGCTCTACAACTCCGGCCGCGACGACGACGAGATCAAGCAGCAGGTGATGCAGCAGCTCGCCCACCTCGACTACGGTGCCGACGGCTACTTCTTCCTGTACACGATGGACGGCGTGAACCTGATGCACCCGCGCCAGCCCGACCTGGTGGGCAAGAACCTGATGGAGATGCGCGACCCGCGTGGCGAGCCCACCATCCGCATGCTGCTCGAACGTGCGCGCACCGGCGGCGGCTTCGTGGTCTATCAGTGGCAGAAGCCCTCGACCCAGCAGCAAGCGCCCAAGCTAGGCTACGTGACGCAGCTGGAGCGCTGGCACTGGATGATCGGCACCGGCCTGTACCTGGACGACATCGACGAAGCCATGCGCAAGCTCGACGCCGAACTGGCCGGCAATGTGCGCGACACCATGCTCTCGATCGCCGGCGCCGGCGGCCTGGGCGTGGCGCTGATTTTCCTGTGCGCGCTGGTGCTGAGCTTCAGCGAAGCGCGTGTCAGCGACGCCAAACTCACCCTGCTGGCGCGCAAGGTGGTGCGCTCGCAGGAAGAGGAGCGCGCCTACCTCTCCCGCGAGTTGCACGATGGCACGGGTCAGACCTTGGTGGCGGTGAAGCTGCTGATTGAATCGGCCCTCGACCGCATCGCGGGCGACTCCGATGTCAACCGCATCGCGGGCGATTCCGATTCCAACCGCAATGCGAGCGGCAACGACGCGGTGCGCGGCCCACTGTCGCGCGCGCTCGACCGCTTGAAGGAAGCCCTGCTCGAAGTGCGTGGCATGTCGCACCGCCTGCGCCCGGTGATGCTCGACACGCTCGGGCTGCCGGCCGCCTTGCAGAACCTCGGCGACGAGACCTGCGGCCACGCCGGTATCGCGTTCACGATGGAGGTCGAAGGCGAACCGGTCGACCTGCCCGACGACGTGAAGACAGTGCTGTTCCGCATCACGCAGGAGGCGCTGAACAACATCCAGAAGCATGCGGTCTGTGCCAACGCGAGCCTGCTGCTGAGCTTCGAGCGCGAGGCCGTCAGCCTGAGCATCCACGACGATGGTCGTGGCTTCGATGCCGAGTCGGTGCGCCAGCACCCGAGCCGCGGCATCGGCCTGCGCAACATGCGCGAACGCATCGAAGCGGTGGGTGGCACGCTGACCGTGCAGTCGCAGCCCGGGCTCACCCGCATCACGGCCGATCTGTCGGCGGCAGCCGTGCGGAGGTTGAACCAGGCCGAAATCGGCCGCGCGGTATCGGGTGCATCCGCATGATCCGCCTGCTGCTCGTTGACGATCACCCGCTGGTGCGCGATGGCCTGAAGGCGCGCCTCGCGAGCGAAATCGACATCGAGGTCGTGGGCGAAGCCGGCGATGCGCCCGAGGCCATCGCCGCACTCGCCGCGCACACCCCGACCTTGGTGCTGATGGACATCGGCATGAAAGACGTGAACGGCATCGAGCTCACCGCAATGCTGCTGCAACGAGCACCCGCGCTCGCGGTGCTGATGCTCAGCATGTACGACAGCGTCGAGTACGCGCAGCGCGCGCTGCAAGCCGGCGCGCGGGGCTATGTGCTGAAGGACGCGCCTTCGTCTGAAATCCTCGCTGCGCTGCGCACCGTGGCCAGCGGCGGCACCTACCTCAGCCCGGTGATCGCGCAGCGATTGTTCCGCACGCCGGTGACGCGCAATGTGTTGTCCACGCGCGAGCAGGACATCCTGGCCTGCCTGGCGCAGGGCCAGGCCAGCAAGCAGATCGCGCGGGCGCTGAACCTGAGCGTGCGCACGGTCGAATCACATCGCCAGAACATCCGGCGCAAGCTCGAAGTGGAGACGCAGGCGGACCTCATCAAGTACGCGGTGGAACATGCGCGAAGGCATGGGGGACCGGCGGCTTAGGGTTCCGATGGTTCAGCGGAGCATCGCAAAGCGACCCGCGTGCCCCGCCGTCTCACAAGCAAAGTCAATAGGCGTCTACGCCAGCCGCGTAGGTAGCTCGCTATCACCCGGAGATGGCGGCGCGCCTGAACAATGAGCGGCTGCATCTGCATCCCATCACGCGATGAACCATCTCGCACTTTGCATCTCGACCGCGCTGCTGGCCGTCGCCCCATTCGCTGCCCAGGCCAACAAGGCGCTGGCCGAGAAGAACGGCTGTCTCGGCTGTCACGCGGTCGCCGTCAAACTTGTCGGCCCGGCCTACAAGGACATCGCTGCTAAATACGCCGACCAAGCTGACGCTGCGGAGATGCTGGCGAAGAGCATCCGCGCCGGCGGCACCGGCAAATGGGGCGAGATGGCCATGCCGGCGCAAGCAAATCTCTCCGACGTCAATGCAAAGAAGCTCGCGACGTGGATCCTCGGCGGCGCCAAGTAGGCCGGGGTGAATCCGATCTTAACGATCGGCCCGCCGCGTACGCCGTCTTCAAGCTGAATGGACCCACATGAGCTTCGACACAGAAACCGAACCGGGCGTTTGCCAAACGCCGAATCCCGCGTCGAGCGGCTTCGTGCTGAACCACAGCATGTTGCGCGTCAAGGACCCGGAGCGGGCGCTCGACTTCTACACCCGCGTGATGGGCATGCGACTGCTGCGCAAACTCGACTTCCCGGAGATGAAGTTTTCGCTGTACTTCCTGCACCGCCCAAAAGATGGCGAGAGCCCTCCCGGCGAAGTCGGCGAGCGCACCGCGTGGACGTTCTCGCAGCGTTCGATCCTCGAACTGACCCACAACTGGGGCACTGAGACCGACCCGGACTTCAAGTACCACGACGGCAATGCGCAACCACAGGGCTTCGGGCACATCTGCTTTTCCGTTCCTGACCTCGATGCCGCAGTGCGTTGGTTCGACGAAAACCAGGTGACCTACGTCAAGCGCCCCGATCAAGGCAAGATGAAGGACGTGGCCTTCATCAAGGATGCGGACGGCTACTGGATCGAGATCGTCGAACCGGCGCGCCTGAAGCAACTCGGCCGCTGAACCAGCCCGCCGCGGGTTTGCGGGCCGTCATGGCTGGCACGGCAAGGCTCAGCCGGCGGCTGAAGACTTGTTCAAGGCCACCGCGGCCCGGATGAGCGCCTTCAGGGCCTTCTCGTCCAGCTTCTCACCCTCGTGAATATCGATGGCGCGCCTGACCTTGCCATCGAGGCTGGAGTTGAAGAGGCCGGCGGGGTCCGGCAGCGAGGCGCCCTTGGCGAAGGTCGTCTTCACGACCTTCTTGTAGGTCTCGCCGGTGCAGATCAGCCCGCTGTGCGACCAGACGGGGATGCCCCATTTCCACTCTTCGATCACCGCGGGGTCGGCTGCCTTGATCAGGGCGCGGAGCCGGGCGAGCATCTCGCCGACAGTCGCCCAGCGCCGTGATTTTTGCGTCGATGAATTCGGATGGCGGCAGTGTCGTGGCCGTGTCGGGCGCGGCGGCACGGGCGGGTCGGGCCTTGGAAGTCGGCATGACAGCTCCAGATATTTGTCTCTCGGCCAGTCGATTCTAGGCATCGTGCATCAGGTCGATCGCATCGCGGGGGCCGCGTCCACGCGCGTGACTCGCGTTTCCCCTCTCCCGGGTTTTCTCGTACGTAACCCTGCGGTAACTCTCTGCGTAGTCGAACCCTGGCGGACGGTGGCGCGGCTGCGCACACTACGGTCACACCCACAAAGCCAATTCGGGATTGGAGACGCCGTCATGAAGTCCTTCGCACACATCACCCTCACCGCCGTCGCACTCGCGGCCTCCGCCACCTTCGCGATCGCCGCCGACCCGATCAAGATCGGTGTGGCCGGCCCGTTCACCGGCGGCTCGTCGTCGATGGGCGTCAGCATGCGCGATGGTGTGCGCATGGCCACCGACGAAATCAACAAGGCCGGCGGCGTGCTCGGCCGCCAGCTGCTGCTGGTCGAGCGCGACGACGAAGCCAAGAACGAACGCGGCGTGCAGATCGCCCAGGAACTGATCAACAAGGAGCAGGTGGCAGCCACCGTCGGCTACATCAACACCGGCGTGGCGCTGGCCTCGCAGCGCTTCTACCAGGAAGCCAAGATTCCGGTGATGAACAACGTCGCCACGGGTTCGCTGGTGACTCACCAGTTCGACGACCAGCCCGAGAACTACATCTTCCGCAACGCCGCGAACGACAGCATCCAGGCACCGATGATCGTGGAAGAGGCCATTGCCCGCCGCGGTTTCAAGAAAGTCGCGATCCTGGCCGACTCGACCAACTACGGCCAACTCGGCCGCGCCGACCTGGAGAAGGCGCTGGAGTTGAAGGGCATCAAGCCGGTGGCGGTCGAGAAGTTCAACATCAAGGACGTGGACATGACACCGCAGTTGCTCAAGGCCAAGGAAGCCGGCGCCGAAGCGGTGCTGACCTACGCCATCGGACCCGAGCTGGCGCAGATCGCCAACGGCATGACCAAGCTCGGTTGGAAGGTGCCGATGGTCGGCAGCTGGACGCTTTCGATGGCCAACTTCATCGACAACGCCGGCCCCGGCGGTGAGGGTGCACGCATGCCGCAGACCTTCATCCAGGAGCCGACGACGCCGAAGCGCCAGAGCTTCATCATCAACTACCTGAAGACCTTCAACCCGAAGAACGCGCGCATCGATTCGCCGGTCTCGGCCGCGCAAGGCTATGACTCGGTCTACCTGCTGGCCGCCGCGATCAAGCAGGCCGGCTCGACCGAGGGCCCGAAGATCAAGGCCGCGCTCGAAGACCTGAAGACGCCGGTGGAAGGTGTGGTCACGACCTACAGCAAGCCCTTCACCGCGAAAGACCACGAGGCCATCACCGCCAACATTCCGGTGTTCGGCGAAGTGAAGGGCCAGCGTGTCGTGTACGCCTACCCGGATGATTTCAAGAAGGCTTCCGAAGTGCGCGTGAAGGATGCCAACGCCAAGGGCGCGCTGATCATCAAGAAGTAGTTCGGGCTCCCTCTCCCGCTTGCGGGAGAGGGTGGGGGTGAGGGGGGTCGAGAGCCTCTTTCTTTGTTCGCTTGCCACCCTCACCCCGGCCCTCTCCCCAAGGGGAGAGGGAGTAGTCAGCGGCGTTGCCGGTCATCAGGATCCCCCCCCATGCAAATCCTCACCCAACTGGTGTTCAGCGGCATTGCGCTGGGCATGATCTACGCCGTCATCGCGTTCGGCTACCAGCTCACGTTCGCGACCAGCGACACGCTGAACTTCGGCCAGGGCGACGCGCTGATGCTCGGCGCGCTGGTCGGCCTCACGCTCGTCGGCCTGGGCGTGAACTACTGGCTGATGATCCCGATCGTGTGTGTGTTCGGCGCGCTGCAAGGCGTGGTGGTCGAACGCATCGGCGTGCGCCCGGCGATCAAGATGAAGTCGGAGTTCGGCTGGATCATGTCGACCATCGCACTCGGCATCATCTTCAAGAACGTGGCCGAGAACGTGTGGGGTCGGGATGACCTGAAGTTCCCGAGCCCGCTGCCTGAATCGCCCATCAAGTTCCTCGGCGCGAACGTGCTGCCGATGGAAATCCTGGTGGTCTTCGGTGCGCTCGCGCTGATGCTCGCGGTCGAGGTGTTCAACCGCCGCTCGATCTACGGCAAGGCCGTGGTCGCGACCTTCAATGATCGCGAGGCGGCCAAGCTGATGGGCATCAACACCGGCCTCGTGATCACTTTCTCGTACGCCCTGTCGTCGCTCACCGCCGCGTTTGCCGGCGTGCTGATCGCGCCGCTCACGCTCACCGGTTCGACGATGGGCGCGGTGCTCGGGCTGAAGGCCTTCGCGGTCGCGATCATCGGCGGCCTGACCAGCGGCATGGGCATCGTGGTCGGCGGCTTGATTCTCGGCATCGCCGAAACCACGACCGGCTTCTACCTGTCCACCGGCTACAAGGACGTGCCGGGCCTCGTGCTGTTGCTGATCGTGCTGGCGGTGAAACCGGCCGGCCTGTTCGGCAAGTCCGCCATCAAGAAGGTCTGAGCATGAAGCCGCAACAACTTGCCGTCGCAGTCGTCGGCATCGCCGCCATCGTGCTGTTCCCGGTGGCCTTTCACAACCCGTACTACATCCACCTGCTCGAGACGATCATGATCTACGCGATCGTGCTGTTCGGGCTCGACATCGTGGTCGGCTACACCGGCCAGGTGTCGCTCGGTCACGCTGGCCTGTTCGGCATCGGCGCCTACACCGCCGGCGTGCTGGTATTCAAGCTTGCGGCGCCGCTGTGGATCACGCTGCCGGCGGCCATCGTCGTGACGGCCGGCTTCGGTGCGCTGCTGGCATTGCCTGCGTTGCGGGTGTCAGGCCCTTACCTCGCGATGGTCACGCTGGCCTTCGGCACCATCATCCAGATCCTCATCAACGAGATGAGTTTCCTGACCGAAGGGCCGCTCGGCATCAAGCTCGCCAAGCCGGCGCTGTTCGGCCACAAGCTCGACGAGACCCAGTTCTTCTGGCTCGTCTCGGTGATGCTGTTGCTGGCGCTGTTGTTCGTGCATCGCGTGCTGCGCTCGCACCTGGG
>JANYJL010000233.1 GCA_025361845.1 Rhizobacter sp. | reverse complement strand
ATCTGGATCGCCTGCTGCGCGATCACCGGCGTGGCGCCGTGCCGGTGGTAGAAGGCCAGCACGGCGTCGTAGAGCGAGGGCGCGATCTCGCGCGGGAAGATCACCAGAGGCTGCGCGAGCAGTTCGGCCACCTTCAATCGGTGCGCCGCAGCCCAGGGCAAGGCGGCGGGCAAGGCGAGCACGAGCGGCTCGACACCGATCGACAGACGCTCCAGCGCCAGCGGCGATTCCGGCGCACGGCCGGGCGCGTGCAGCACGAAACCGGCGTCCAGGGTTTCCTGCGCGAAGGCGGCGAGCTGCACGTCGGTGGTGGCCTCGCGCAGTTCCACGTTCATTCCGGGATGCAGCTCACGCAAACGCCGCAGCCAGCCGGGCAAGCGGTCGAAGCCGACGGTGGAGACGAAGCCGAGCTGCAAGCGCCCGGTTTCGCCGGCGTGCGCGTCGCGGGCCAGTGGCACCAGCGCGGCCGCCTGCCGCAGCAAAGCGCGTACCGGCTCCACCAGGGCAGCGCCGGCCGGCGTGAGCCCCACGCTGCGCCGGTTGCGAGCGAACAGCGGCACGGCCAAGCGCTGTTCGAGCTGCTGGATCGCCTGCGTCAGTGGCGGCTGCGTCATCGCGAGTTGCTGCGCGGCGCGGCCGAAGTGCAGCGTCTCGGCGAGCACGAGGAACTGGCGCCACAGGCGCAGTTCGATTGCCGGGTCGCGAAGCAAGGGCGCGTCTTTCATACGCCGAGCATATCAATCGATCCTGAAAGATCGATTGGACACACGCTCGGCAAGACGCCGATACTGGCGCCCCCAGCCGCAGCTCGCCAGGACAACAGACCATGAAGATCAACCGCCGTTCCGCCAACATCACCGAAGGCGTAGCCCGCGCGCCGAACCGTTCGATGTACTACGCCCTCGGCTACGAAGAAGGCGACTTCAAGAAGCCGATGATCGGCGTGGCCAACGGCCATTCGACGATCACGCCCTGCAATTCGGGCCTGCAGAAACTGGCCGATGCGGCGGTGGCCGGCATCGAAGCGGCCGGCGGCAACGCGCAGATCTTCGGCACGCCGACCATCAGCGACGGCATGGCAATGGGCACCGAAGGCATGAAGTACAGCCTGGTCTCGCGCGAGGTGATCGCCGATTGCATCGAAACCTGCGTCGGCGGCCAGTGGATGGACGGCGTGCTCGTCGTCGGTGGCTGCGACAAGAACATGCCCGGCGGCATGATGGGCATGCTGCGCGCTAACGTGCCGGCCATCTACGTCTACGGCGGCACCATCCTGCCCGGCAAGTACAAGGGCCAGGATCTGAACATCGTCAGCGTGTTCGAAGCGGTCGGCCAGTTCAGCGCCGGCAACATGAGCGAAGAAGACTTCTGCCAGATCGAACGCCGCGCCATCCCCGGCAGCGGCTCCTGCGGCGGCATGTACACCGCCAACACGATGAGTTCGGCCTTCGAGGCGCTGGGCATGAGCCTGCCCTATTCGTCGACGATGGCGAACCCGCACGAGGAAATCTCGAAGAGCGCGAGCGAAGCGGCGCGTGTGCTCGTCGAAGCGGTGAAGAACGACTTGAAGCCGCGCGACATCGTGACGCGCAAATCGATCGAGAATGCTGTCGCCGTGATCATGGCGACCGGCGGCTCCACCAACGCGGTGCTGCACTTCCTGGCCATCGCCCACGCGGCCGAGGTCGAATGGACGATCGACGATTTCGAGCGTGTGCGCCAGAAGGTGCCCGTGCTGTGCGACCTGAAGCCTTCGGGCCAGTACCTCGCGGTCGACCTGCACCAGGCCGGCGGCATTCCGCAGGTGATGAAGACGCTGCTCGCCGCGGATCTGCTGCACGGCGACTGCATCACGATCACCGGCAAGACGGTGGCCGAGAACCTGGCCGCGCTGCCCGATGTGCCGCGTGCCGACCAGAAGGTCATCCGCCCGATCGACAAGCCGATGTACACCCACGGCCACTTGGCAATCCTGAAGGGCAACCTCTCGCCCGAAGGCTGCGTGGCCAAGATCACAGGCCTGAAGAACCCGGTGATGACCGGCCCGGCGCGCCCGTGGGCGCCAGCATCTCCGGCATGCCGGGCGCGCCCTTCGGGCCGAGATAGCGCAGCACCATCACGTCGCCGGCCACGATCTTCTTCGCCATGATCGCCGCCAGCGCAGACTGCTCGTCGTCGAACACGCGCGCCGGGCCGGTCATCACCGGGTTCTTGAGGCCGGT
>JANYJL010000328.1 GCA_025361845.1 Rhizobacter sp. | reverse complement strand
CACCCCAGCCCTCTCCCCAGGGGGGAGAGGGAGCCTTCGTGCGGAGCGGCTGCGATCAGGTGTCGCTCACGTCCTGCACATAGCCGAGCACCTCGTTGCTCAGATCGATCGCGCTTTGCACGCCGTCGAGCGAGCCCTTGGCGATTTCAGCGTAGTCGCCACCACCAAACGCGAGACCCAGGCCGACCAGTCCCGGCGCGAACTGCTCGAACTTCTTGTGCCAGCCGGGCTGCGCGTCGAGCAGCACCTTGAGCGCCGGCGCGATCAGCTTGTCGTAGTTGGCTTCCGCAGTCTTGATGCGCGCCGAGAGCTTGTTCGCGCCATCGAGCCCTTCGTCTATGCCCTTGCGCAGCTTCTGAATCTTCTTCAGGGCCTTGTCCAGATCCTTGGGCTTGGCCTTGCTCAATACGCCTTCCAGCGCGTCGGCCTTCTTCAGCGTGTCCAGCGCTTCGCCGGCCAGCTTGCCGGCGCCCACGTCCAGGCCCTGCACCTTCGACTTCCACAGGCCGCAGTTGCCGTTGATGCCCTTCAGGCTCGGGCCGATGTCGACCGCGAACACGGCCTGCACCGTGACCATCGCGCCCGACGCGGCAGCCAGCGCCTTCTTGCCGCCCTTGTCGTAGGCCGAGGTCAGCGCACGCAGATCGAACAGGATGATCTTCTCGACCTTCTCGACATCGAGCGCCAGGTTCTTGATCAGCGTCGCCAGCCCGGCGATGGCGCGGATGCCGCCGACGATGCTGAGCGCCAGCGTCGCGCCGCCGGTGGGCACGGCCGCGGCCAGCGACAGGCCGGCGCCGACCGTGCCGAGCACCGCCACGCCCACCTTCACGCCGGCCTTGATCTGGTAGGTCTTGTATTCCTTCTTCGTCGTCACCCACTTGTCCCAGCGCAGGCCGGGCACCTTGGCCAGGTTCGCCTGGGTGCTCTTGGTCAGGCTGGACAGCTTGGACTCGAAGTTCTTCGTGCGCTTGGCGATCTCGTCCTTGGTGATGCCCTTGCGCTTGCACGCCTCATCGAGCTCGCTCAGCGCCCCCTGCGCCGCCTTCATGAATTCGTCGTAGACACCCTGCGCGTCCTCGACCATGTAGGCCGCCACGCGCTCGCCGGACTTGTCGCTCTCGAGCGCATCAAGGGCCTTGTCATCGAGTTCCAGCTTGAACGACGGGTATTCGAGTTCGGGCAGCACCACGCTCGCCTTGGCGGGCTTCAGGGTTCGGGCATTGCTCCAGATGACGACCGCTGACATGGACGACTCCTTCAATGGCTCCAGGGAGGAAGCGCGATGGTAGAGACATTGACCGCAACCAGGCAAGCCTGGTGGGGTACACGCCTGCATGGGCCCGGCCACGAAGCCCATAAACTACCGCCCATGCTGCAACAACGCACCCTGAAGGCGATGACCCGCGCGGTCGGAGTGGGTGTGCACGGCGGCCAGCGTGTCGAGCTGACGCTGCGCCCGGCACCGCCCGACACCGGCACGGTGTTCCGCCGGGTCGATCTGCCGACGGCGGTGGACATCCATGTCGATGTGCACGCTGTCTGCGATACCGGCATGGCGACCACCGTCTCGGCCGGTGGCGACCCTGGCGCACCCAAGGTGCGCACCATCGAACACCTGCTGTCGGCCTGCGCCGGCCTGGGTCTGGACAACGTCATCATCGACATCACCGGCGAGGAAGTGCCCATCCTCGATGGCTCGGCCGCCTCCTTCGTGTTCCTGCTGCAAAGCGCGGGCATCGCCTTGCAGGATGCGCCGAAGCGCTTTCTGCGTGTGCTCAAACCGATCGAGATTCGCGATGGCGCCGGCCCGACGCTGAAGTGGGCGCGGCTCGAACCCTTCGAGGGTTACACGCTCGGTTTCGAGATCGAGTTCGACCACCCCGCGGTGAGCCAGACCGGCCAGCGTTTCGAGTTCGACATGGGCTCGGGCCAGTACAAACACGAGATCGCGCGCGCGCGTACCTTCGGCTTCACGCGCGATGTGGAAATGATGCGGTCACGCGGCCTCGGCCTCGGTGGCAGCATGGACAACGTGATCGTGGTGGACGACTACAAGGTGCTCAACAGCGGCGGGCTGCGCTACGACGATGAGTTCGTGAAACACAAGATCCTCGACGCGATCGGCGACATGCAGGTGCTCGGCCACCCGCTGCTGGCGGCCTACACCGCCTTCAAGTCGGGCCACGCGCTCAACAACCGCTTGCTGCGCGAGCTGCTGGCCGACCCGAGCGCTTACGAAATCGTCACGTTCGAAGACGCGTCGCAAGCGCCCGCCGGCCTGGCCGCGCTGGCGCCGGCGTGGTGAGTTGCGCCGCCAACGATGCTGATCTTCCGATGGCTGGTGATGCTGCTGCTGCTCGGCGGCGTGCTGTGTTTTGCGATGTACGTGGTGACCGGCCAGATGCGTTGGCGCGTCATCGCGCTGGGCATCCTGAAGTGGACGATCTTTGCGGCGCTGGCGTTTTTTGGCGTGCTGATCCTCGAACGCATGGTGATGATCCTGTGAGGCCCGGCCGACCATGACGATATTTCGCTGGATCATGGGTGTGTGGGTCTTCGGGCTCGGCGGCCTGTCGGTGATCTGCTTCGCGGTCTACATGAGCTCCGGGATCGACCTGTGGGTCGACCGCGCGCGCAAGTTCCGCCGCCTGGCGTGGGCGGCGGCGCTGTTCTGGTTCAACCTCGAGATCTGGGGCCGCGTGCTGTGGATCATCATCCACTGGTAGATGTTGACCGGACCTAAACCGTCATCCCGCCCGACACTTCGATCACGGCGCCATTGATGTACGAGGCTTCGTCCGACGCGAGGAAGGCGTAGACGTTGGCAATCTCCTCGGGCTGCGCCAGGCGCTTGAGCGGCACCTGCTCGCGCATGTGAGTCAGCACCTTCTCGGGCACGGTCGCAAGGATCGGCGTTTCGACGAAGCCCGGCGCGACGGCATTGACGCGGATGCCCTTCGGCCCGAGTTCGCGGCTCCAGGTCTTGGTGAAGCCGATGACACCGAACTTCGACGCCGCGTAGTTGGTCTGGCCGAAGTTGCCATAGATGCCGACCACCGAACTCGCGTTCAGGATCACGCCACGGCCGGCCGCGATCATGCTGTCGGTGACGGCCTGCGCGCAGTGGAAAACACCGCGCAGGTTCACGTCGATCACGGCGTCGAACTGCTCGATCGTCATCTTCTGCAGGCGGGCGTCCTTCGTGATGCCGGCGTTGTTGACGAGCGCGTCGATGCGGCCGTAACGCGCCAGCACGGCGGCCACCATCGCATCGACCTGCACGCGTTGCGTCACGTCGACGACGAAGCCGGCGGCTTGTGCGCCCACGTCCAGGCACGAGGCCACGGCGGCGTCCACCGCCGCGGGCTTCACGTCGCAGACCGCGACGATGGCGCCTTCGCGCGCGAACTTGAGGGCCGTGGCCAGGCCGATGCCTTGTGCTGC
>JANYJL010000202.1 GCA_025361845.1 Rhizobacter sp. | reverse complement strand
CTGCGACGGGTACTGGTCCTTGGCGTCGAAGACCATGCGCACCGCACGATCCTGAACCTCGGGGGAAAACTTCGGGGACTTCCTCATCTTGGCTCCATTCTCAATCGAAGGAGCCTCCTCAAAACCCGGGGCGGTTCACTGAGCCAGACGATGCCGTTCTTGGCCGACCACTTTTGCAACTCCTGCATTCTCCCGCTGTCGTATTGCGCCTTGGCGAACGGGCAGGACGGGCTGGTCCACTCCAGGACCACGGTCTTGCCCTTGAACTCGGCCAGAGTGCGCTTGGCTTTGGAGGCGTCGATCACCTCGAATGCAGGCGCAGCCTTGCCGATCAGTCGGCCTTCTTGCCGGCTTGGCGGCGCTGCCACAGCGACAGGCCGCCGGCAACGAAGGCGACCGCAACGGCGGCCCAGCCGGCGCGCTCGAGTTCGTCGATGCAGGCCAACAAGACCGACGAGCTTGCACCCAAGGCAGCCACGCCACCGAACAGCGGCAGCGCGCAGCACGCGGCGCATGCGCCACCCAATCCGAAGAGCACTTTCCAGGGTTTCATGTGTGAGTTCCGGCGTGGGCACATCACCCACCCACGAACACTAGTACCTCAAGCTGTTTGAGGTGCAAGAAAAATCTTCCGGGCTGTTCGTCACGACTGCCCTGGCCCTGACCGAGATCCTCGGTTCCTGCGAATCTCGGTGGACCGGTGGGCCGTGCTCCGGTCACTGACAATCGAGCCAACATCAGGAGACGCGCTTGCGGCGTGCCATCGATGAGCATCAGTGGAAGGATCACGTTGGACGCCATTCGCCAGATTCAAGACTTCAACGCCGGGCGAGATCCAGAGCGACTGCTGCTGAAGTACCGCGCCATGCGTGCCAGCCCCTTCGCATTTTTGCGCGGCACCTGCCACTTGTTTTATGCCCGCCTGCCGCGCGGCGGCGTCTTCAAGTCAGCGCCACTCGCATGGACCTGCGGCGATCTTCACCTGGAAAACTTCGGCAGCTACAAGGGCGACAACCGGCTCGTCTACTTCGATGTCAACGACTTCGACGAGTCGGCGCTCGCGCCAGCCAGTTGGGACCTGGTGCGCTTTCTGACGAGCTTGCGTGTCGGCACCACCGAACTCTCGGTGAGCGACGCCAAGGCGCAGGCGCTGTGTCGGCTCTTCCTGGATGCCTACGCATCGGCCTTGGCGCTGGGCAAGGCCTATTGGGTGGAGCGAGAAACGGCGCAAGGCCTCGTACGCGAGCTGCTCGATGGCTTGCGCGATCGCCAGCGAGCCAGCTTCCTGGATTTGAGGACCACCCTCAAGCGGGGTCAGCGACTGTTGAGAACAGATGGCACGAAGGCGCTTCCCGCCACCGCACGGCAACGCGCTGCGATCACGGACTTCATGCAAGAGTTCGCCAAGAGCCAGCCCCATCCGGACTTCTACGCCGTGCTGGATGTCGCACGCCGCATCGCAGGCACAGGCAGCCTCGGAGTCGATCGTTTTGCGATCCTGGTGCAAGGCAAGGGCTCGCCCGACAACAACTACGTTCTCGATCTCAAGCTGGCCCTGTCGTCGTCACTCCTTCCGAATCTCAAGGTGCCGCAACCGACCTGGAAGACCGAGGCCCATCGGGTCGTGGCGGTGCAGCGCCGCATGCAGGCGGTGCCCATGGCGTTTCTCCAGCCAGTGCTCTTCAAGGAAAGCCCCTGCGTTCTTCGAGCGCTGCAACCCACCGAGGATCGGCTGAGCTTGGGCGGATCGCGGCAGGCGCGGAGCGAGCTCGAACAGGTGATCGTCACGCTCGGGCGTGTCGTCGCCTGGGCCCAGCTGCGCAGTGCCGGGCGCGACGGTTCGGCAAGCGCTGACGAGCTGATCGACTTCGGTCGACGCAAGAAGTGGAAGGAATTGCTGCTGGACGCTTCGCAGGACTGTGCCGTGCAGGTTGCCAAGGACGCCGCGGCCTACAACCTGGCCTGGGACGAGGGCGTGTTCCGTGCCTGAGGGTCTGGCCAAGGCTGCACCGACATCGCGATGGCGAGACCTGGGCGCTGGCTTGTGCGTGGCCGGGTTGCTGCTGCCTGAAGCTGTTGCCTATGCGGGTCTGGCGCGCCTGCCCGTCGTCCACGCGTTGACGGCCTTGATGGTTGGGTTGGGCCTGTACGCCATCTTCGGCGGCAGCCGCTTCGCGATCGTGGCGCCCACGTCCTCGACCGCCACGCTGTCGGCCGCCGCGGTGTTGTCGCTGTCTGGCGCCGCCGTCGTCGACCCGGCAGCCTACGCCCAGGCGGTGCTCGCCTTGGTGCTGTTATCGGGCGCCTTGCTGATGCTGTTGGCGCTTGCACGCCAAGGGCAGCTGTCGGCATTCGTGTCGCGCCCGGTGCTGCGCGGCTTCGCGTTCGCGCTGGCCATCACGATCGTGATCAAGCAACTGCCCGACGCACTTGGCTTGGCACTGCCGCCAGGCGCAGGCGCCGATCCCTTGCACGTACTCGTCTTCGCCGCAACGCATGTGTCGGGATGGCACCTGCCCAGCGTGGCGGTGGCGTTGTCTGCCGCGGTCGTCGTCGCGGGCCTGCGGTACTGGCCGCGCGTGCCCGCATCGATGGTGGTGATCGTGCTGGCCATCATCCTGGCATCTCTGCTGGGATTGAACTCACTCGGCGTGGAAGAGGTCGGTGCGGTGGAGCGGCCGTCATTTCGGCTGGGCGTGCCCGACCTGCCGCTCAAGGAGTGGCTGCAGATCGGCGAGGTCGCTTTCGGCCTGGTGGTGCTCGTCTTCGCCGAGTCGTGGGGGAGCATGCGCAACATGGCCCTGGCCCACGGCGATTCGCTGGACGCGAATCGCGAACTCATGGTGCTGGGAGCGTGCAACGTCGCTGCGGCGCTGCTGCAGGGCATGCCGGTCGGCGCCGGCTTCTCCGCGACCTCGGCCAATGCCGCGGCCGGCGCCACCAGCCGCTGGGCCGGCGCGGTCGCGCTTGCCGTGGTCGGGGCCGCACTTGCCGTTGCGCTGCCGGCCCTGCACTTGCTGCCGCGGCCCGTGCTCGCGGTGGCCGTGATCAGCGCGCTGTGGCATGCGCTGAACCCGCAACCCCTGCTCGACGTGTGGCGGATGCAGCGCGATCGCATGCTCGTGCTCGGCGCCGTCATTGCAGTGCTGGCCTTCGGCGTGCTGCACGGGATGCTGATCGCGATCGCGCTGTCGGTACTCGATGCGATGCGTCGCTTCAGTCAGCCCGTCGTGCACGAACTGGGAGAGCTAGGGTCGTCACGCAACTTCGTCGTGATGGATGCCCACCAGGGCGTTGCAGCCGTGCCCGGCCTGTTGATCCTCAGGCCGGAAGAGCCGCTGTTCTTCGCGAGCGCGGAACGGGTGGCGGCCGATGTGATGGTGCGCGTCCGCGGGCGTGACGACCTGAGGATCGTGGTGCTCAGTCTGGAGGAGAGTTCAGACCTCGACAGTACCGCGGTGGAATGCCTGCTCGAACTCGATCAGCGGCTGGGCACGATGGGCAAGGGCCTCGTGCTGACGCGCGTGAAGGACCCCGTGCGAGAACTGCTGGGCCGCTGGGATCCGCAGGGGCTGGGTGCCGCAGATCGTCTGTACTGGAGCGTTGCCGACGCCGCTGAGGCCAACAGGGCGCCCGCATCAGGATGAAGGCGCCGCCAGCTTGTCGATGACGTGGTTCAACGCGAACCCTGCGGAAGGCGGGCTTCGCAGACGCAAGCCCATGTCGCGTCCACCGGATCGGCCTTGTCAGGAAGCACCCGAAGCGCTTCTTTGGCTCTTTGCCCGGGCAATCGCCTGGATGATCAATGCCTTGGCTTCCTCGGCATCGCCCCAGCCATCGATCTTCACCCACTTGCCGGGTTCGAGATCCTTGTAGTGCGCGAAGAAGTGCTCGACCTGGCGCCAGGCAATCTCGGGCAGGTCGGTGTAGTTCTTCACGTGAGCGTAGCGCTGCGTCAGCTTCGGCGCGGGCACCGCAATGATCTTCTCGTCTCCGCCGGACTCGTCGGTCATCTTGAGCACACCGATCGGTCGAACGGCGATGGCGGCTCCTGGCAGCAGAGGCCGCGTGTTGACCACCACCACATCGCAAGGGTCACCATCGTCCGAAAGCGTATGGGGGATGAAGCCATAGTTGCCCGGGTAGCGCATCGGCGTGTACAGGAAACGGTCGACGATCAGCATGCCGGCCGACTTGTCCAATTCATACTTGATCGGTTCGCCGCCGATGGGCACTTCGATGATGACGTTGATCTCGTGCGGCGGGTCGTTGCCGATGGGGAGCTTGTCGATGTTCATGGCGTCCTTTCAAGAGGTGGGGCTTTGAAGTCTACGGTGACGGGAGCAACACGAACGCAGCCGAGCGCTGGTATTCCTTGACTCCCGCGCAAGCCGACATGGTCAACCCTGTCCGCCATGATCTTCGCGCAGGTGGATCAATCCGGTGTTGTAGTCGTACTCGAATACTTCGCCATGACGACCCCATTCGATCGCGGTCTGCATGACGCGCTCCGCCTCGGCGGTGTCCAGGCTTTCGCGCAGCAGCCGCAGGAAGGGTTCTTCGGGCAATTCACCCGACGGTTCCTGATCGAGGCTGTGGCGGATGTGCGCCACGAGCGCCACGTTGGCGAGCAGTTGGCGGCCGAAGATCTGCTGTCGTTCTGCGTGCGAGCCACCGACGTAGTCGCGACCCACCTGGGTGATGTACAGATCACCCTCCGAGACCCGAGACAATTCGAACAAGGACAAGGCCTGCACCAGTGGCAACAGGTCGTCGTCGGTGAGCTCCGTGGATTCCGCCAATTTGGGCAGATCGGCCCGACCGCCGTATTCGTCGGACAACAACATCTCGAGCAGGCCTTCCATCCGAGCGATGTCCGCTTCGGGCAAACGCTCGGCCAGGCGAGCGGCCATCGGCTCCGCGACGGGTCGGCCTGCACGTCCGGAGCCCGCGGTCATGAGGGCGTAGACCTCGTCGATCAGTTGGCGCACCTCGGCGCTCTCCGGGTTGCGCGGTCGTGGCAAGCGCACCGCCAGTTGAAAGCGCACCCGACCCGGATCGCTGGCAAAGATCAGCACACGATCGGCCATCAGCACGGCTTCCTCGATGTTGTGCGAGACGACGAGGATGGCCTTGGTGGGCATCGAACCTCCACCCCAAAGCGCGAGGATGTCTTCACGCAGGCGCTCGCCGGTGAGCACGTCCAATGCCGAGAAGGCCTCGTCCATCAGCAGCACTTCGGGTTCCACGACGAGCGCGCGAGCGATGCCCACGCGCTGGCGCATGCCTCCAGACAACTCACGCGGGAGCGCGCCCTCGAACCCGGCCAGGCCGATCAACTCGATCGCGGCCTGCGCACGTCGCACTCGTTCGTCGGCTGCCACTCCGCGGGCCTCCAAGCCGAGTTCGACGTTCTGCTGAACCGTCAGCCAAGGGAACAGGGCAAACGATTGGAACACCATGCTGACGCCGTGTGCCGGCCCGTAAAGTGGCTGTCCCCGATAACTCACGTCGCCAGCGTCGGCGCCGATCAGGCCGGCCATGATGCGCAGCAGGGTCGACTTCCCCGAGCCCGACTGTCCGAGCAGGGCGACGATCTCGCCCTCGGCGAGCCTGAAGTCGACGCCTTCGAGAACCGAGCGCGCCGTTCCGTCGGCGGATCGGAACGATTTGCCGACACCCTTCAGTTCGACGATGGCGGTTGACAGCGACATGGTGGAGCGTCCTTCGACAATCAGAAGTGCATGCGGTCTTCGGCCATGGCGTACAGGCGCCGCCAGACGAAATGGTTCATGCCCATCACGAACACGCACATGACGCCGATGCCCAGTGCGATGCGCGGGAAGTCGCCGATGGCGGTCATGTGCGCGATGTAACTCCCCAGGCCTTCGGCCTGCAGGGTCGTGTCACCCCAGGTGACGTATTCGGCCACGATGCTCGCGTTCCACGAACCGCCGCTGGCTGTGATGGCACCGGTCACAAAGCTCGGGAACACGGCCGGAAGCAGGTAGCGACGCCACTTGAGCCAGCCCGTGAGGCCCAGGTTCTGCGACGCGTAGCGCAATTCGGTGGGCACGCTGGATGCCCCGGCAATGACGTTGAACAGCAAGTACCACTGGGTCCCGAGCACCATCAGCGGTGAGAGCCAGATGTTCGGGTTCAGATGCCAGTGCACGATCAGCACCACCGCCACCGGAAACATCAGGTTCGCCGGAAACGCCGCAAGGAATTGGGCAACCGCCTGCAGCCGGCCCGCCCAGCGGGGGTTCATGCCGATCCACACGCCGATCGGCACCCAGACCACGGCCGCCAAGGCGATCAGCACCAGCACACGCACCATCGTGTAGGTGCCGAGCACGAAGACATGCGTCACCTCGCCCCAGCCCACCTCGCCATGGATGAACCTGATCAACCACCACAGCGCGAACAGCACGGCCCCGGCGAGGGCGGCGTCGCCGGCACGTGTCAGTGCCGGATTGGCGGGCAGTGCCCGTGCGCGAATCGAGGTGCCGTCGTGGTCGCGCTTGAACAACAGCAGCGAGCGGTCCAGCAGAACCGAGGCGCCGTGCCCGAGGTTCTGGATGCGTTCCGTGCGGCGCAACCAGGTCAGCAACCAAGAACTGGGAGCGGCCTCGGCGCTGCCTTCCTCGAAGCGGAACTTGTCGGCCCACGCGATGAGCGGCCGAAAGAACAACTGGTCGTACAGCGTGATGCCGATCAGCATCGCACCGATCGCCCAGCCGATGGCGCCGAGATCACGGGCTTCGATGGCCAGCGCGATGTATGAACCCACCCCGGGCAGCTTGATGTTCTGGTTGGACACCGAGATCGCTTCGGAGGCGACGACGAAGAACCAGCCGCCAGACATCGACATCATCATGTTCCACAGCAGACCCGGCATGGCGAACGGCAGTTCGAGGCGCCAGAAGCGCTGCCAGCCCGACAGGTGAAAGACCCGTGCCGCCTCGCGCAGCTCCGACGGTACGGTGCGCATCGACTGGTACAGGCTGAAGGCCATGTTCCAGGCCTGCGAGGTGAAGATGGCAAAGATCGCCGCGCACTCGACACCCAGCAGGTTGCCCGGAAAGAGCGCAATGAACCCGGTCACCGTGATCGACAGGAACCCGAGGATGGGAATCGACTGCAGGATGTCGAGCAGCGGAATCATCACGCGCTCTGCGGCGCGGTATTTCGCGGCGATCGCAGCGAACGCGCAGCTGAAGACCAAGGACGCGCCCAGTGCGAGGAACATTCGCAGGGTGGTTCGCAGCAGGTAGTAGGGCAGCATCCACGCGTCGAGCGTCAGCGGGATGGCCTCGCCGACGGCATACGGCCGGGTCATCTGTGACCCGGCGAACGCCAGGCCGAACAGGACCGCCAGCACCAAGGGCAGCAGGGCCCAGTCCCAGCGGTTGCCGCTGGACTCCACCACCTGGCGGGGAAAGAAGGTCTTGCTCGTCATGGCGGCGCGCCGGCCCGGGTCTTGTTCTTGACTTCTTCAGACGCCGGTTCAGCATTGGCGCCGGCCGTCACGCCGCGCAAAGGGCCGCCACTGTCGCGACGGCCAGCCCGATCACCGCCGGGACGCTTTCCAAGCGTCCAACCTCTGACCATCTGGCAACTGCAAGTCAAGGCAGCGTGTTGGCAGGTCCGTCGGTCGGGCTTGCCGACGAAGGCGGGGTACTGGCAGACATTGCGGACTGTGCCGCTGTTTTCTCCCGTTTGGTCCGTCGTGGTGACAAGGCGAGGGCAGAGGCGGATGTCGTTTGCGGGGCCGAAGCTGTCTCACTCTGCAATGGAGTCACCGGGCAGGCGGTTTGTTGATAGACCGTGCTCCCATCGACGACGCACTTGAACATCTTGGTCTGGGCAATCGCCAGCGACATCGGTGCAGCCATCGAAGCCAGCAGCAGCAACACGCCCGGCACGGGCGCCCATGCCATGCACAGCGCCTGACGACAACTTGGGATATTCGTAATCATCCTCGGCATAGAAAGTCCTGCACGTTTGTTCGTGCAGCGACCGGAAGGCGCTCGGCGGCACGTGATACGGCGGGCTTGTGGGGGCTGACACGCCATTGATTCAAGCCCTCGAAAGCTCGTGGTCACATCAAGTTTCCGTGGCCGCGCCTTAGCTGTGGCTTAAGGGAAGCGGCCACGGCTTGCCGCACCTTGTTCCAGAAGACGGTGTTCTTCTGCGCGTTGGGGCAACGGCTGCCGACTACCGTCGGGCGCGTCGCGCGAGCCAGTCCGTCAGATGCGACGCCAGGCGCTGCGCACTCCGCCCATCCCACCCTTCGGGCGACACGCCGGCTTGGCCCCAGGCGCCGCGCAAGGCATCGTCGAGCGCTGCATGCAGCGCCACCGCGTCGCGCTTCAGCAAGCGATTGGTGCCATGCGTCACCGTGATCGGCCGCTCGGTGTTCTCGCGCAGCGTGATGCAGGGAATGCCGAGCGACGTCGTCTCTTCCTGCACGCCGCCGGAATCGGTGATGGCCACGCGCGCGTCGCGCATCAGGCCGACCATTTCGAGGTAACCCTGCGGCGGCAGGCAGACGATGCGCGAGCGCACCAGCCGGTGCATCAGACCGAAACGTTCGAGCTGCGCACGCGCACGCGGGTGCATCGGCCAGATGAGGCCCAAGCGCTCCGAGGTCGAGCGCAGCAGTTCCACCAATTCGGCCAGCACCTCGGGTTCGTCCACGTTCGACGGGCGGTGCAAGGTGACGAGTGCATAGCCGGAACCGAGCACCGCATCGAGATCGGCACCGCTGCCTTGCAAGGTGACTTCGGGTGCGATCGCACGCGGCAAGGCATCGTGCAGGGAATCGATCATCAGGTTGCCGACGAACACCACCTGTTCGCCCTTCAGCCCTTCACGTGCCAGGTTGGCATGCGCATCGCGGTCCGTGGTGTAGAGCAGGTCGGAGATCTGGTCCGTGAGCACACGGTTGATCTCTTCAGGCATGGCGCGGTCGTAGCTGCGCAGCCCGGCCTCCACGTGCACCACCGGCACACCGCGCTTGGCGGCAACCAGGCTGCAGGCCAGCGTCGAATTCACGTCGCCGACCACGACCACACAGCACGGTTGATAACGGTCGAGCAGCGGCTCGAAGCGCTTCATCACTTCGGCCGTCTGCACCGCGTGCGAACCCGAGCGCACGTCGAGATTTTCGTCAGGCATGCGCATGCCGAGGTCATCGAACAAGCGGTCCTTCAATGCCGGGTCGTAGTGCTGACCGGTGTGCACCAGCACGGTGGGTGGCGCGCGAGCCGTGGCGGCGAGCGCACGCAACAGCGGTGCCATCTTCATGTAGTTCGGTCGGGCACCGACCACACACAGGATGACGCCTTTGGGCGCGTCGGCGGCGGGGGACGTGCGGAGCATCGTGAGCGCCGCCATCATTGAACTCCGTTGGCGACGCGCGCCAACGAGCCGGCGGCCCGCTGGCTGACGAAGACATAGGCATCGCCGGTGCCCGTCTTCGGGACCGCGAACAGGCCCGCGTCGCCGATGATTCCCGGCGCCTGCACGGTCGCGCCCACGGCCAGCGTCATGGGCAGGGTTCCCGCGTCGAGGTCGAGCGCTGCGCTGTCGAAACTCAACCAGCGCACGGCCGCACCGGCCAGGCCGCTCTGGCCCGCGGCGGGCACCACCACCACAGCGTGGGCGAACGCGCCATGGCCGCGCAGCGTGCGCGCGAAGGGTGCGGTCTGCGTGGCCAGCGCACCGCTGATCAACTGCGCCGCGCCGAGGCTGCGCGTGTCGCTGCCGTCGTAGAGGCTGGTGGCCAGCGTCGTGTTGCCAGCGCCGTCGGTCGTGCTGTGGAACACGCGGTCGTACAAGCTGCTGCTCAGCACGACGACCTTGCCGTCGAGCACGTTGCTGCGCGCACCGTCCGATTTGCGCCAGATGTTGAAGTCGTTGCGACCGGCCACCGCGTACAGCACGGCGGACTTCAGCAGGCGGAAGCCCCAGGGGTCGAGCGGGCCTTCGCTGACGGCTCCGGTGTTGATCTGCACCACGCTCGGCGAGGCCGTGTCATCGACGCGGAAGAGGTCCAAGCTGCTCGTGGTGGGGGTGGTCGACACGCGCGTGATGTAAAGCGCCTCTCCGTCGGCCATCTCGTTGATCTGCGCGCCCTGCCCCACCTGGCCTGTCAGCAGCACGGCGGACATCTTGCCGCTCGACTTGTCATAGCGGCGCAGCCCGTCCGTCGATTTGATGAAGATGCCGGAGCGCGTGACGATGCCGGGCGCGATGGGTGCCGAGTTGGCGTCGATCCCGCCGGCCACATCGGCCGCGGCCAGAGCGACCGGATTGGCCAACGATGCGTCGGTGCGCACGAACTGGCCGTTCTGCCACGCCAGCACGGCGGCCATCTGGCCGGCGCTGCCGTGGATGACACCGATCGGCGTGATGCGGTCCAGGGCGGCCACCGGCAGTGCGAGCGGCGCACTGCTGCTGTTCATGCCGAGCTTCACCAGCTTGGGCTCGCCGCCGCCGGCACACGAGCCCGTGCTGTCAGGCGCAGCGAAAGTAATCAGGGCTTCATCACCGCCCAGGCTCTGGCCGACGAGCTTGAAGCGCGCACCCACCGCCGGGCACATCGTGATCTGCGTCGAGAGGCGCTGCGGCGCGGGCGCCGCCGTGCCCGTGGCATCGAGCGCCAGTTTGTAGAGCGCGAAGGAGTTCGACACGCCGACCGTCACCCGCGCGTCGTAGACCACGAAACGCGGCGCCGGGTTGTCCAGCGTGGACAAGTTCGCATCGAGCGTGCCGCCCATGATGCGCACCGAGGCGCTGTCCACCGTGCTGGGGCTGAGCGCAGACGATGTGCCCGGGTGCGCCGGATCGATCGCCAGCAGCGGGCCATCGATGCCGCTGTCGGCGCCACCGGCCAGATCGATGTGGGCCGCACTGCTGATCCAGCGTGTGCTGCTCGCCGGGGCCGGCGTGGGGGACGGGCCCACCGCGGCAGGCGAACCACCGCCCCCGCCGCCGCAAGCAGACAGGACGCCCGTGAACAGGGCCGCAAGCACCAGCCGCTGCGCGCTGGAGGGGTGTTGAACGTTGAGCAAGGCTCTTCCTCTGAAGTCATTCGGATGCATGAATCCAGGGGTGTAGATGGCCCGCATGACGACGGCGTGAAGCACCGCGGGGCTGAAGCCCGCATGGTCCGAACGGCTCACGGCGGGCGCACAACGAATGCGATTGCCACAGACCCGTCACGGTCGGCGGCTAGGCTCTTTGCGATGAGTTCATCCGTGCCGCAACCCAACGCCGTGCGGCGCGTGATGGCGCTGTGGGCCGCTGCGTTGCGCCAGCCGTCGCGTGCCTTGCGCATCGTCGCCATCGGCACGGCCGCGCTGCTGGTCGTCAACGTGCTTTGGCAGGGCGCACAGCCCTACGCGGTCGGCCTGTTTGCCGACGGCTGGGACAAGGTCGCGCACGCCACGCTGCACTACGTGCTGTGCAGTGTGTTGCTGCTGGCCCTGGGTTTGCGGCGCGGCGTGTGGGCGGTCGTGTTGTGTGCGAGCTTCGCCGCGATCGACGAATGGGCGCAGCAGTTCAGCCCGGGCCGATCGGTCAGCTTCTACGACTGGCTGGCCAGCGTGGTCGGCGCCGTGCTGGCCTGGGCCGCGGCACATGCACTGGTCTGGACGGGTGAGATGAAACGCCTGCAGATCGCCCGTCGTCGGCGCGACAAGCTGAACCGCTGGTGGGAGCTTTACCGCTGAACACCGATCCGGCCCACGGCCACCAGGAACCTTGCACATGAAATCCACCTCCCTCCTTGCCGCCATCGCACTCGCCGCGCCGCTGCTGGCCACGGCGCAAACCGTGGCCCCCGTGCCCGAGAACGAGATGGCCTTGGCCGCTGCGCGCCAAGGCAACCTGACGTTGTGGCGCGAGATGCTCAAGCTCGGCGCCACGCCGCAGGCACGCGACGCGAGCGGAAACACCGCCCTCGTGATGGCGGTGCAGAGCGAACGTGAAGACATGCTTCGAGAAGTGCTCACGCAGGGCATCGACGTGAACGCAGTGGGCGGCAGTGGCATGACCGCTCTGTCCGTCGCCGTGGCGCGCGGCCACGTGAACACGGTGCGGCGCCTGTTGGCCGCTGGCGCCAGGCCCGACGTGGCCGATGCGACCGGCGCCACGCCGCTGGCAGTGGCCACACGCATGAACCGCAACGAGTTGGCCTTGCTGTTGCTGAGTGCCGGTGCCGACCCGGACCGCGCCGACGAACTGCGCACACGCCCTCTGCACCTGGCAGCCGAGCGTGGCAACACGACGATCGTCGCAGCCCTGCTCGCGGCCGATGCCGACCCGAACGTGCTGGACAACGAACGCCGCTCGCCGCTCTTCCTCGCGCTGTTCGAGCAACAGGCTTCCGCGGCAGAACTGTTGATCCGCCATCGCCACACCGATGTGCGACTGCCGACCCAAGGCTCGGCTCCACGCGTGTGGGCGCAGCAGACCGGCCACGCCGAGCTGGCCGCGCTGATCGATCAGCGCATCGCGCGCTGACCTCTCTTACTTCGCTTCAGGCGATTCAGCGCTCGCCGCCGTCACGTCGAGTCGCGCCTCGAACAGGCGATCGCGCAGCGCCTGAATGTCCTTCTCCTCACGCACCCGCCAGATCCCGGTGAAGGGTTCGCAAGCACGCAACTGGCGCGCTTCGTAACGATCGAGCAAGTCCTTGCCGAGCGTCATCGCGCTCTCGTGTTTGGCTTCGCACACATCCGCGCGCACAGTGCTCGCTTTCAGGCGCGCTCCGAGCACACCTGCCGCGGACTCGGCAAGGCGACGCTCCAGCGCCAGTTGCTGCGCAGCGGTTTGCTGCGCCGTTTGCAGCGCGGCCTGTTGCGTGGCCTCACGCTGCGCCATCTCGGCCTTGAGCTTCTCGATGTCGGCCTGGCTTTGGGCCAGCGCCTGCGTGGCCTTGTCGAGTTCGTCGCGCAAGCGCTTGGCCTCGCGTTGCGATCCCGCACTGCTGGCGCGCAACTGGCCCGCTTCGCGCTTCACCTGCTCGGCGTCGGCATGTGCCTTCTCGACCTCCTGCGCCTTGCCTTGTTGCAAAGCCGCGTTGTCCTGCCGCAGCTTCTGCAACTGCTGCTGCAACTGCATCATCTGCTGACGGTCGCGGTCGGTTTGCGCCCGCGCCGTCGGCAGGGCCGACAACAACGCGGAAAACGCCAGCACGATCGCGGTGTGCTTGATCCGGTTCATGGAAACGTCCTTCACGGTGCGCGTCGGATTCAGAAGCGCGACTGCAAGTCGACGGTCCAGGTACCGACCCCGAACTTCACCGGTGCGTCGATGCTCTGCGCGTTCACATAGCGCAGCGACAACTGCGTGTTGCGGCCCGGCGTGTAGCTGCCACCGATGAAGCTGGCTTTCACGTCGGTGCCGCCGAGCCGGTAGTCGCCGGGCGTGAAACCGTCGGGCACGGCATCGCGCTCCAGGTGGCGCATGCCGGCGCTGAGGGTCCAGCTGCCTTCTTCTTCCACCAGGCCGTGGCCGGCGCTGAACTCGAAGCGGTAGCCCTTGGTGCGCCGGCAATCGAGCCGCGCCGTGCCGGCAGCGCAGGACAGATCACCCGGCAGCGCCGATGCTGCCGCGCCGATGCGGCCGGCGATGTCGGCGCGGTTCCAGCCGATGTTGTTCAGCACATCGCCCTGCACGCCGAACCGCCAGAGTTCGGGCGTGGTGTAGTCGGCTGAGGCGTTGAGATCGAGCACGCGGAATTTCGAAGCGATGCCCCACACCGCCGCGCCGGTCGGGTTGCTCTGCGCGGCGATGTTGAACATCGTGTTGCCGCGCGTGCGCACGAGCGGCGACGCATCGTTGTAATCGGTCGTGCTGCCATCGCCCGCGCCGGCCGGGTTCAGGCGTGCTTCGATGCGCTTGAAGTCGAAGAGGCCGAGCCCCGCACGCGCACCCCAGCCGGTGCCCGACTTCCACTGCACGCCGGTCTGCGCACCGATCAACCAGCTGTCGTTCGCGCGGCTCAGCTGTGAGTTGTTGATTTCACGCAGCGGGTGCAAGCCGATCGTCGTGAAGGCGCTCCACTCGTAGTTGAAGATCGGCTTCCAGCTCGCAGCCACACCGTCCAGCGTCAGGTCGCTCGCCCACAGCAAATCACTCGTCTGGTACGGGTTCGCGATGCGCCCGCCGCTCGCGCTGTAGGGGCCAAGGCCCCAGCCGATGTAGGCCTGGTCCAGCGCCAGGCCGTAGCGGCGCTCGGCCTGGCCCGCATCCACATTGGTTGACGCCGGGTCGTTGCTGCTGCCGCTGGTGACGAGGCGCAGGCCCGCCTGCACGTCGTCGCTGACACGGCCCACGACACCCAGCCGCGCACGCACCCGCAGGCGTTCGCGCGTTTCCGTCGTGTTGGCGGTGGTCGGCTGGCCGGTCGCACCGAGCAACTGGTAGTAGGAGTCGAGCTGCGCCGGCACGACGTTGTCGTCCGCGAACACGTCGCGTTGCAAACGCACCCGAACATCGCCACCGAAAGTGAAGCGCGACAACCACGAAGGCAGCGCCTCCGGCACGCCCCAGCGTTCGGCGCGTGCGGTGGCGAGCACTTCCTGGCGGATCTCTTCGCGCAGTTCGCGCTTCACGGTTTCGGGCACGTAGGGCACACGCACGACCGGCGGTGCGGGCGGTGCCGCCACCACCGCGGCCGGCGGCGCGGCGGGTGAGGTCGCGGTCAGGCCCGCGGGGTCGATGCCAGCTTGCCGCAGCATCTCCTGCGCCTTCGCCACCGTCAGCAGATTCTGATCGAGCAGAGTGCGCACGAGGATCAAGAGCGATGCGCGCAATTGCTGCACATCGGCCGTGCTGTCTTGCTGCGCATGCACGGGCAAAGCCGCAACGAAAGTCAGCGCGGCGGCGCAGGAGGCGAGCAGTTTTTTTCTCATGAGCAGGTTCAATCAGGCGTCGGCCGAAGTCACGCGGATGCGCAGCGGTTGTTTCAGGTTCTCGGGCAGGCTCTGGCGCACGGTGCTGATGTGCGCCAGGCCATCGGCGATGAGCTTGTCGATCGCCGCATCGCCACTGCTGCGGGTGATCTCGTGGCGTTCGATGCGGCCGTCGCGGTCGATCCACACGCGCAAGTCGACGCGGTACTCGACATTGCGCAGCGAGCCCGATCGGCCCAGCTCCTGCGCGATCTGCCGCGCGACGCCATTGGCAAACAGCGTGGTGCTGAGGCCACCGCCGGCACCGCCGCCACCACCGAGCGTCACATCACGGCCACCGGGTCGGCCCGCCAGGCCGAAGCTGTCACCCGGGCCGGTGCCCGCCGCGTCCACACCCAGCGGTCCGGGCGGCGGTGCCTCGGGCGTGGCCGCAGGCTTGGGTTCATCGGCCGGCTTCGGCGGATCGACCTTGACCTCCTCCTTGATCTTCGGCGGCTCGGGCATCTTCTCCGGCGGCTTCGGCGGCGGGGGCGGTGGTGGCGGCGGGCGCACGAGCGTGATCTGCGCAACCTTGTGCTTGATCTCGGGCTCGGCCTTGATGAGCAGGAACCTCAGCACCTGCCAGCCGATGAGGGCCAGCAGCAGCGCAGCGCCGATCCATAACGAGGGCTTCACAAAACGCCGGCCTGCCCCCTCGCCCGCTCGCGGGAGAGGGTTGGGGTGAGGGTGCGCGTGCGACGAACTCATTTCACCAGCCGCTGCGTCACCAACCCGAGCTGGGTGATGTCCAGCCGCCCCATGAGGTCGAGCACCGCCATCACCTTCTCGTAGTTCACCTTCGCGTCGCCCTTGATGACGACCGGGAAGGACGGGTTCACCGCCTTCAGGTCGCGCAGCCGCTGCTCCAGTTCGGGCATCGTCACCGGGTAGGTGTCGAGGAACATCTGCCCCGTCTCGGTGACGGTGATGGCCTTGGTCTGAGGTTTGGCCAGGCTCGGCGAATTGCTGGCCTTCGGCAGATTCACCTTCACGCCCTGCACCGAGGCCGTGGTCATGATGATGAAGATCACCAGCAGCACATAGGCCAGGTCGAGCATGGGCGTGACGTTGATGTCGTCGTAGGCCTTGTCTTCTTGGATCTGCATCGCGTGTTCCTTGCTGTGGCCTCAGCTCACTGGTTGTGGGCTTCGGCCATGCGCGTGATGAACTCGTCCGAGAACGCCTGCATGTCCGCCGTCAGGTTCTTGATGCGGGTGATGAGGTAGTTGTAGCCAAACAGGGACGGGATCGCGACCGTGAGGCCCGCCACCGTGGCCAGCAGCGCCGCGGCAATGCCCGGTGCGATCGAGTTGATGTTCACGTCGCCGGTGGCGGCGATCGCCGCGAAGGTGATCATCACGCCCACCACCGTGCCGAGCAGGCCGAGGAAGGGGCCACCGGAAATCGCGATCGTCAGCAGCACCATCATCTTGGTGAGGCGCTGGTTCTCGCGGATCAGGGTCGAGTCGATGCTGGCCTTGATGGCGGCGACGGCTTCGCCACTCAACGCGGTCGGCCCGTGGGCCTTGGCGTTCACTCGGCGGTCCAGCTCACGCATGCCGGTCGAATACATGCGTGCCAGCGACGAATCGCCCATCTGGGTGCCGCCGCGCAGCTTCTTCGAGGTCTCGCTGTGCGGGTCGAGGTGCTTTTGCGGCTCTTCTTCGAAGGCGTTGATGAACTGCGTGTTCTGCCGGCCGATGCGGCCGAGGATCAGGGTCTTGCTGACCATCACGTAGATCGCGATCGCGAACATCACGGCCAGGATCACGATGACGATCTTCGCGTCCAGCGTGAGGCTCTTCACCAGCACGCCGATGTAGCCACCGCCACCCGTGTCGGCCTCGGCCGCGCCGTCCTGCTCGGCCTCGCCGTAGGCGACGAGCGTGCCCTCGGCACCCTGCGCCGCCTGCAACTGGAACCACAGCGAGGTGCGCGGCACCGCGGCCACTTCGAGTGCATCGAGCTCACCTTCGTAGCCCTGGCCGACGATCATGTCGCCGCCGAAGTCGCGCATCGCGGCGGCCTGCGACGCGACTTCCTTGCCGTCCACGAACAGCACGAGCTTGTCGGACAGCGACAGACCGAGGTGATGCCACTCACCGGCCTTCAATCCGGGCGCGCTGAGCTTCAGCTTGTCGAGCGTGGCCGTTGCGTTGCCGTTGGCGGTCGCCAGCGTCAAACCACCCCAGGTGAACAACTGGCCGGCACCGACCGCCTTCGGCTTGACCCAGGCCGACCACGACAAACCGGCGCCACTGCCCGGTTTGATCGCCGCGGCTTCGAGCATCGTGATCTTCAAAGGCTTGCCGGTGAACAGCGCCGAGCCGCCGGCCATGCCCGCAGGCCCGTAAGCCACACCGACCGCGGCCACCAGGTTCGCGTAGGGGCTCGCGTCCTTGAACGCACCATCGGCTTCGGAGAAATTCAGCCGCAGGCGCTGCGAGGGGCTGTACACACCCTTCGCATCGTCGGCCGCCGCGGCCTTGGCATTGCTCGTGTACATCCACACCGCATCGCTCGGTGTCTTGGCCGCCAGGCGCGGCACCTGCACCCACAGGATGGCCAGTTGATTGGCCGCATCGAACATCTCGATGTGGTGCTTCAGCGGCGTCTTGTCGTCACCGGCCACGAAGCGGATGTCGCTGCCATCGGGCTTGGCATCGGTGAACAGGAAGTTGCCGCTGTGCAGGCGCACCGCCACCGGCACACCGGTGGCCACGTCGCTCGCCTCGGCCGTCAGCGCACTGGTGTCGAGCGTGATCTTCTTGCGAAACTTCCATTCCGCGTTCCACCAGGCGTGAGCCGACATCGGCAGCACGAGCAGCAGGGTGAGCAAAGCGAGGAATCGTTTCATCTTGAATGCTGGAAGGCGACCACGAAGGTCTTGTCGAGGGGTGCAGCGAATGGGGAGGCAAGTGCCAAGCCGGCAGTCTTGCGGCAGCGTGTGTCGCCGGCGTGACGTGGCCCGGCGCGCTGTGGCGGCGTAGTCCGTTCGGCCTACGCGCGGGCGCGGGCCGAACGGATGCACCGCATGCGTTCAGTCGTCGCCGAAGCCAATGAATTCGCCCGTCACACGCTTGCGGCGCTCCTTCTTCGCGCGCTCTTCGGCCTCGGTCTGTTGGGTGGTGAGGTTGCGCTGCGTCTGCTCGACGGCTTCACTGGCCTGGTTGCCGCTCGACGTGGCCGGTACCGGCGGTGGGGGTGCCACCACCACCTTGCCACCGCTGACACCGCTGGAGGCCTTGATCGAGCCGGTGTTGAGCACCACGTCTGCACCCAGCGTCACGCGGCCGCGGTCGGCGCGGATGCCGGCCTCGCCAGCGTCGATGAAACCCTTGGGCGCGATCAGCGTCACGTCGCTCGGCGCCTGGTTCGGCTGGCTCACGAGCGCGCCGATGCCGCTGCCCGTCACCGCGCCGCCGATGTCGAGCTTGGCGACACCGGTCTTCGGGTCAAGCACGAGGCGCGGCGGCGGCACCACGGCCGCGTCCGTCTTGCCGCGGCCGGCATCGATGTTGGCGAGCGACGACCACAGCGCGATGTCGCCACCGGCCACCGTGAAAATGCGCGAGCGGTACACGTCGACGTTGTCGCGTGCCATCGCCATGAGCGTGCCGCCACCGAGCGTGAAGAGGCCGAGTTCATCCGCACCCTTGGTCGACAGCGTGGCCACCGGCTGGCCGACCAGCACACCGCCGCGCGGTGCGAACAGCGACAGCTGCCCGGTCTGTTCCACCTTGATCTGGTTCGAGGCCATGCCGATGTCGTTCAAACCTGGCACACCTTGCGCAGCGTACGCAGCGGCCAGGTCCGTCAGCGCCTTGGCATACGGCGTTCCCGCCGCTGCGTCGAAGCGGCCGGCCGCGCGCAGCTTGTCGAGGTCGCTGCCGGCCACGGTCAGCGTCTGGGACAGCAAGGCCCGCGCGCCGCTTTGCAGCTGATCGGCGGCGAGCGCCGCCACCGCCGTCGCATAGCCGGAAGTCGGATCGTCGATGCTCGTCGGGTTGGCCAGGCCGAGCGCCAAGGCTCCGGCCACCGCCGCGGCTGCACCGCCTTGTTGGCGCAGGCTGGCAATGACCTGCGCGCGCAGCGCCGCCGCATCGCCCGAAGCGGCAAACGGGTTGCTTGCAACGAAACTTCGCAGGGCCGCACCGCCGGTGGCCAGGGTCGGGAACAGATCGTTGAACACGGCGTAGCCGGCTGCGAACGTATCGGTGTTGCGGGTCTGCACGAAGCGGGTGTTGGCGACCTCTTGCACCGCACTCGCCAGCCGCGCCGCACCGACCGCCAGGCTCGCCGGCGAGAGTGCGGCGAGTTGCGTTGACACGGTCGAGCCCGGTTCGTCGATGGCGCCGCGGCCGGCCAGCCCGGCTTTCAGCACCGCAGCCAGCTCGAGCGCACCGGCTTCGTTACCGCTCTTGCCGAGCAAGGCCAGCACCTCGTCGTTCAACGCCGCGGCGCCCGCCCCTGCCGAAGCGAAGGCATCGTGGCGCAGGAACTCGGTGACGAGATTGCGGTAGTCAGGCCGCTGCGCATAAGCATCGGCACCGCGCCCGGTGCCGGCAGCGACGATCAGCGATGCGCCCTGCGCCGGCAAATTCGGGTTGGCAAAGTTGCCTCGCGAGACGAGCCCCAGGCTCTCGCCGCCGGCGCTCAACGTGAGCGGCCCACCCGAGACGATCTCGGCCGCGCCGGGGCCGTAGATGCGGATCGAGTCGCTCGCGTTCGAGGCGTCGATGCCGCCGCCGGCCGAGATGCGGCTGATCGATGCGGGCGACTGGTTCTGAAGCTGAATCTGCACGACGTTCGACAAGGAACCCGCCGCGTGAATCTCGGTGGCCTCGGCCAGGTCGAGTTGCAGCCCGCCGATCGAACCGGTGCGCGAGACCACGCTCGAAGGCTCGGTGTCGGTGGCGTGCAGGGCCACCGCGCTGGCCAACGGAGCCGTCACCCGCAGGGCCAGCGAAGCCGTGTCTTCGACCGAAGATCCGTAGCGCAGCGGCGCTGCAGCGCTCGGCACCTGGGCCGGGTCGGCCTGCGACATCACGACGCTCAAGCTGCGGATGTCGCCATCGGCCAGCACCTTGAGGTTGCCCGCTGCCGCCGGGCTGAGTTGCAGCGTGTTGGACGTGAGCCCGCCGCCGAAGGCCACGAGGTCGACACTCGGTGCGACGTAGGGCGCGAAGACGTTGCGGTTTGCGTCCGTCTGCAATTGCGTCGAAACCGCCGCGCTCACGGACGACACCGACAAATCGCCGGCCGCCACACGCGCACTGAAACGCGAGTCGGGCGCGTAGGTGAAGTAGGTGGTTCGGTAGTCGTCGGTCGCGTTCGCCGGGAACATCAACTTCGCCGGCGCGTACGCGGTCGGATTGAACGGTGCGCTCAGCTCGGCCTGCTCGCGCACCTGCACGTCGACCGAGTTGCTGCCTTGCGCGAGCCGCGTGGTGCCGGTGAAGTTGCCGTCGCCGTTGCCCAGCATGCGCGCGGCGCGCAGATCGAAGTTGCCGGCCTCGGCGTAGTAGATGCCCTGCTTCACGGCGCCTTCGGCGCGCACGTCGAGATCGCCACTGCTGTAGTTCCGCAAGACAGCGCCGGCGACGTAGCCGGTCGACGCAACGCTCGCACCAACGCGGCTGATGTCGCCCTGCGCCCGCAGCGTCAGGTTGCCGCCGCCCAGCGCGCCGAGGCCCTGCTGGAACTGGCTGAAGTTGACCCACTGCACCGAAGGTGAAGCGTCGGTCCCAAGGCCGCCGCGCCACAGCCACTCCGACACCGACTGGGTGCTGCCGATGCTGTCGTTCTGGCTCGCCCCGTTGATGTCGCCGCCCGCGCGCACGTCGAGGTCACCCCCGCCGCTCGTCAGCACCGGGTTGATCGCCGCACGCGGTGTCGGAAACGTGCCGTTCGCGATTTCGGTGACTGGCACCTGTACGCCCGCGGTGTAGACGACCTGCCCCTGGCGCGTCGAGGTCAGGCTCGCGGAGTTGTTCTGCAGCACCACGTCGCGCGCTGCGTCCATCGAGATCGAGCCCGTGCCGGTGCGGATCACCGCGCCCAGCACGGTGCTGTCGGTAGTCTTGCCGACACTCAGTGTGCCGACGCCGGTAGCTGCGGTCTGCCGGGCGTTGGCGGCCGAGAGATCGCTGCCCGCGGTGAAGGCGTAACGCCAGCTGTCGCCCGTTGCGAACACCGCGGCCGAGGTCGCAGCGCTGGCAAAACCGTCGCTGATGCTTTCGTTCAAGGCCAGGTTGCCGCCCGCCCGCAAGGTCAGCGCCCCGGGCGCGCTGGTGGCCAGGTCGCTGCCGCCGTAGCGCCAGTTGTAGCTGCCGTCGGCTGCCTTGCTCGCGAAGTTGAGTTCCGAGTTCAGCGTCAGGTTGCCCGGGGTGCGAATCTCCAATCCGGCGCGCAGGCTCAGTGCGTCGGCGGGTAGGCCGCCGGCCGTCAGGCGCGCCGTCATCGCAGCGCGGTTCGCGTTGCTCATGTACGCCTGCAACTGCGCTTGCTGGGCAGCCAACGTGGTCAGCGTCTGGTTGCCCGTCAGCTCCTGCAACACCACGCCTTCCACGATGGTCTTGCCGCCCTTCACGACGCCGCCCGGCAAGAACGCCACTGCGACATCGTTGTCGCCGACGCTGCGCGCCCGCAAGGTCACCTGCCCGTCGACGGCCTGCTGCGTGGAAGACGAGCGGCCCGCCACATCGATGCGTGCGCTCGACTGCAATACGACGGCGTCCAGCCCCTGCGGCGCCGCTGCATCGTTCGTGATGCGCGCCGACAGCGACACCTGCCCGCCGTCGGCAACACCGTCCCCCAGCGCACGTGCGTGGGCGTCGATCGTGCCGCTCACCTCGATCTGGTTGCGCGCGTAGGCCTGCACGCGACCGCCGTTGCCGGCACCCGTGGCGGCCCCGTTGGCCTCCAGCCGGCCAGCGATGCGCACCGAACCGTCGCTCGGCCCCGCGCCGCCGTCGGCTGCGAGGGTAATGCGGGCGGCGCGCAAGGTGTCGCTCGTGCCGACGACGAGGTCACCCTCGCGCGCCCGCAGGTCGATGCTTTGTGCCGCGGTGTTGGCGCTGCCACTGTTCAAGGCCGCCGCGATCTCGGCCAGGTTGGCGAGCGTCTTCGCGTCGATGGCCACTTCGGCACCGCGCGCCGCGCTGCCCGGTGCGATGCGCAACTCACCTTGCAGGCGCGCCGCGCCCGCCGCTGCGCCGATGTCGAGGCTGCCCGCATCGCCGTCGCGCCCGGCACCGGCGAGGTCGATCACGCTGCCGCTTTGCGCCAGCACCGAGCCGGCCGCGCTGTGCAACGACACGGCACCGGCCGAGAGGTCGGCCGTCGTCGCACCACCGCTCGGCCCGAAGCGCTGGGTCTGCCCGGCGGCGTCGATGACCGAGCCGCTGCGCAGCGTGATGTTGTCGGCGGCAGCCGACCCGGTCGCGTTGATCGCCACCACGCCGCCGGGCAGGCTGATGCGCCCGCCGAAGTCGACCGCGGCAGCGCTCAGTGCGAGCGTCGCGCCAGCCTCCTGTGTCCGCGCAACAGGTGCCGTTCCGCTCGCGGTCACGGCCAGGTTGCCGGTCGTGCGCAGCACCGCATGCACACCGCGGTCGGCGGTGATGCGCGCGGCATCGACATCGAGCTTCGCGCTGCCGGCGTCATACGCCGACGTGGCCGCCACGGCGCCGGTGAAGCGCAGGTCGCTGCCGGCTTCCAGCACAGTCGTGCCGAAGCCGCTGCTCGCGAAACTGCCCGCCACGCCGATGTTGCCGGTGCGCTGGGGTGCAGCGGCGTCGCGCAGCGCACGCACTTGCAGGGTGCCGCTGCCGGTGCCATCGGTCGGCGCGCCGAGCGTGGCCGCGCCACTGTTGTCGAGCACGATGTTGCGCGCGGTGAGGATCACGCTGTCGGTCTCCGACCCCGTGCCCTGGATGCCCTGGCCGCGCAGACGCAGCAAGTCGAGCGTGGGTTGGCCGCCCGCGTCGCTGCCGCCAATTGCCGCCGTGCCGAAGCTGCTGAAACCGCCCGCGCTGGTGAGCGTGAGCCGGCTTGCGCTGCCCAGCGCAGCGAGCAAGGCCGCATCGATGTTCAGGCCGGCCGTGCCCACGGGAACGTCGCCGATGTTCACGGTCGAGCCCGAGAGGCTGATGGCGTCAGCTCGGATGTCGAGGCCACTGCCGTAGGTCTGCGCGCGGGTGCCGTCGAACACGACATTGCCGGCGCGCCGCGCCGCGCCGTTGGCGCCGGCGAGCGTTGTGCCGATGCCGAGCGCGAGCGTGCCCTTCGTCGTGTCGTCGGCCGGTAACGACGCGCCGCTGCGCGTGAAGCCGAGCGCCTCGCTGTTGCTGGCGCTCACCCACAGCAGGGCACCGTCGCCGCTGGCATTCAGCTGACGGGTGGCAGGTGCCGCGCTCGTGCTTTCCACCGCCGCACCGATGCCGGTGGAGACGGTGTCGCTCGCCGCGAGGATGACCTCGCCCGCGCGCACGCTGGCCGCGCCGAGCAAGGTCACGCTCTGGGCCGGGCGCATGAGATCGAGGGTGGCGTCGTCGGTCGAACTCCGCGTAGCCACCGCGCCGAGAACCAGGGTCTCGGCCTTCCAGTCGTTGAGCTGCGCGGCGGCCAGCGTCAAGGTATCGCTCGGTGCGCCGGCCGCGGCCACGGCCGCATCGCTGACCTCGATGTGCGGTGCCGAGATCGACGCATCGACCCCGCGCCCGCCACTCGCCGCCGCGGTCTTGAAGTTGCCGGCCAGACGCAGGCTGTCGGCACCGATGGCAAGTGCGCCAGCGTCTTTCGCCAGGCGCTGCGACACACCGAGTGCCGATGCGAACGGTGCGGTGAACACATCGCCGTCGTACTCTTTCAACTCGGCCAGCTTGCGGAACTGCGCGCCGTTGTAGACGCGGTAGCCGCTCCAGCGCGAGGCCTGCGTTCCCGCGTCGGCAAAACCCAGTTTGCCGGCGACGACAACGGTGCCAGCGGCTTCGTTGACCACGGTGCCGGGCAACAGATCCGTGGTGCCGCTGACCGGCTGCAGTGCATAAGCGCCGGGCAGCACCGCGTAGCCCGCGGGCAGCACGGTGTAGGTGCCGGCGGGGATGCCACTGCCGGCCGCGATGGTGATCGTCTGGCCGATGCGGAACACACCCGCGTCGGCAGCGGCGCCGTTCAGGTTCAGGCCGCCAGTGGTATCGCCGACGTACATCTGCGGGTCGTAGGCGGCGATCGCCGTGCCGCGGCTCGGCAGCAAGGCGAACAAGGCATTGCGCAGCGCCACGCCGTTGCGCAGTTCGGGGAAGTTCTTCGTCACGTCGAACGAGCCGCCCGGGCCCGCCACGAACTCGGTGGCCAGCAGGTGGCCGCCGCCGGACACGTCCACGCTGGAGCCCGCTTGCAGGTCGACCGTCGGCGCGCTGATGCGCACCGATTTGTCCGGCAGATTGACCGCCGTCGCGCTCGCCACATCGACCGGCGCACCGCCGCCGCTGTAGGTCCAGCGTGCGCCGCTGGCGACGCTGCCGAAGGGCACGACCCCCTGACCCGCGACCGACAGCTCGGCGGTGCGCGACGCGACCACGCTGCGAGCGCCTTGCAGGTCGATCGCACCGAAGGGCGCGGTCAAGCGGCCATCGATCTGGATGTCGTTCGCCTTCACCATCAACTGGCCGCCTGCCGACAACGGCGCGAGCGGTTTGCCGGTGTCCGCGGCGGGCCGCGCGATGACGATGCGGCCCTCACCCACCGCATCCAGCGGCGCGGTGGATTCCAGCGTGAAGTTCGTCAAGGTCGCGGGCGACACCTGGGCCGCTTCGATGCGCAGGTTGCCGCCGACACTGAAACGCGCGCTCGCCGAACCGTCATCGCCCAGAGCCACATACTGGCCGCGCAGATCGGCACGCGCGGCCAGCGTGGCCTGGCCGATGCCTTGCAGCGCGATGTTGCCAACCAGATCGATGTCGCGCGCCTTCACCTCCAACGAGGCCAGGCCGCTCGTCGCGACAACGCCGCGCGGGCCGGGGCTGGCGGCCGCGCCGGCCACACTCGCCTTGCCGGAACCGATCGACACATAGGGCGCATCGAGTGCGAGCGTGCTGTTGCCGAGGCCGACGATCTGGCGCGCTTCGAGCGACAGCAAACCCCGCGTGGCGAGTTCGACACGCGGCGCCGCAGCGGCGCTGCCCTCGTGGCCGAAGCTGATTGCATTCGAACTCGCGAGCCAGACCTGATCGAAGCCGCTGTCGTTGATGAGGGCGGTCGTGACCTGGCCCTTGCCGGCGTAGGTGGCCGCATCGAACGGCGCACCGGCGGCAGGCACCGTGGCCGCGGTGGTGTCGATCTGCAATTGGCGTGGCAGCTTCAGGTTCGCCGCCGCATCCGGGAAGGCCGCGTTGTCCAGCACGTCCGCCAACTTCAGGCGCACCGACAGGCGCCCCCCATTCGCACTCGCATCGCCGCCATGGGCGTCGATCACGCTCTGGCTGTCGTTCTGGCCGATGAACAACCCTTGGTCGCCCGACAGGGTGACCGTGCCGCCCGCCGAAGCCACCGTCTGCGAGGCCGCGGCCTCGCCACGCGGCGTGACCTGGTCGAGCGCACCGCGCGCACTGATCAGTGCGCCACTGGCGACATTCAGCGTGCCGGCCGCGGCGCTCAGATCGACCCGACCTGCATCGAGCACATCGCCACTGCGCCGGCCATCGATGGCGGCGACAACACGGCTGATGCCCGAAACATCGATGCGCCCACTCGCGCCGATCTCGGTGACCCGATCGGCGAACTGTGCGGCTGTCAGCGACGTGCTTCCGCGTTCGGCCAGACCCACGGCCACGCTGCCGGCCCGTGCGATCAGGCTGCCATCGACCTGCGTGCGTTGCCCGCCGGTGACCGTGAGCTTGCCTTGCACGCCGGCATCGACCACGGCGCCGGCCTCGACCGCGGTCGTCCCGCCGACGAGGTTCGTCGTGCGCAGCGTGATCTGCGCCGGCTTCTGCTGAGTGGGCAAAACAAGTTGCGCTTGCAACACATCGAGCAGGCGCGCCGACGACGCCGCGGCCGACAGCGCCGCGGTGGGCAGGAGCACACGGGTCTCGGGGCGGAACGTCGTGCCCGCCGCGACCGTGACGATGTTCGGCGCGCTGAAGCTGTAGTTCGTGAAGCCGCGTGTGCCCAGCGTGGTGGTGTCGAGCCAGGTCGCCGTGCCGCTGGCCGGCGCGGTGCCGGCCAGCACCAAGGCATCGGGCGCGGTGATCGCGAGGCTGCCGCTGGAACTCACGCCGAACCCGGCAATGCGTTCGGCAAACCCGTCGCCGAGGTTCAGGCGGGCCGGGCTCGCCGTGTCGGTGGACACCGCGCCCAGGCTCAGGTTGCCACCGGTGCCACCACGCACGCTGCCGCCAACCGTGGCCGCGGCGCCGGCTGACACATCGAAACTGGCGTTCGACACATCGACGTTGCGGCCCGACACCGCGATGCTGCCGCCGTTGAGCGCCAGCGCCTGCTGCCCGGCCTGCGAGGGCGGCAAGCGCGACTCGTTCGTCCAGCGCCCGGCGGTGCTGAGCTGCACGCCGCTGGCCACGCTCACGCTGCCGCGCAGCGGGCTCAGTGCCAGCTCGCCCGCGAGTTCATCGCGGCGCGGGCTGGACGGGCTGCTGTCCAGCGTGTCGGTGACCGGACGTTCGGCGATGAAGATGCGCCCGCCCGACGCAGTGATGTTCGAGTTGACCGCCACCTGGTTGCCCTGGGCGCTGAACTCGCCGCCGACGCCGAGGTCGAGCGCGCTGCGCGCGGCCTGTTCGATGCGGCCGTCGCTCACCACGTTGAAGCGGCTGAACCCGTTGCCCCGCAGCTGGTCGGTATCGACCACGATGCTGCGCGCCTGCTGCGCCTCGGTGAGCCCGCCGCGCAAGGCCGCGGCATCGTTGCCGAGGATCACGCTGGCCCGTTGCAGGTAGGTCTGCTGGTCGAGCGTCTGGCCGTTGTTCGCGCTGCCGATGCGCAGTTCGCCGCCGGCCGGCGGTGCCGAACCTTGCTGCGGCTGCACACTCGTGCGTGCCAGCAGCGTGCCCTGGAGCAGCCCGCGCGGTGCTGTGATTTCGACCGAGCCTGCCGCCGTACCCGACGTGAAGCCGCCCACCGCACTGATCTTCGGTGCCTCGTAGGTTTTCGAGACCTCGATGCCTTCGTCGGGCGAGCTGATGGCGACCACCACCTTGTCGGCAAAGCCGGTGTAGACCTGGGTGGCCGAGGCATTACCGATATCGACCACGCGCCCGCTCGCGGTGATGAGTTGCGAGGTGCGCCCGACCCCTGCGCTGGTGACGGCGCTGCCACCCGACACATCGACCACCGCGCCCTGTGCCACGTTGACCGCACCCTCGGCACGCAGCGCCACGTTGCCGCCGGCGGCATTGCGCTCGGCTTGCGTGCCGGCGACGGCGGCACGGCGGCCGCTGTTGTCGATGAAGGCGTGGTCGAGCGCCACGTTCATGTAGACACCCTGCCCGCGCAGGAAGCCGTCGCGCTGCAAAGGCGTGTCGCGCATGTCGGTCGAGGTCAGGCGCTCGATGTAGATGAAGTTGCGCGAGCCGTCGACGTTCACGCCGGTCAGGCCCGAGGCATCGATCACCGCGTTGCTGCCGAGGTTGACGATGGCGCTGGCGTTCTCTTGGCCCAGCAGTGCCGGCTTCGAGACGCTGGTATCGCCGACGGCATAGGCCGCCGTGCTCACGTCGGCACGGGCCGCGATCGTGATGTCGCCACCGCGGGCTTCGACACGTGCGACTCCGACGGCGGCGCCAGCGTCGACACCGATGTTCACGGCACCGCCTTCGATGTTGATGCGCGAACGGGCGGCTGCCGCGTTGCTGTCGTTCAGCGCGGCCGTTCCGGCATCGCTGCTGTCAAGTACGACACGGGTGTTCGAACCGGACACGATGTCGACCACACCGGTCTTTGCCGCGGCCGACAGGGTATCGACCGGGTTGAGATTGCGATCGGGTGCGGCCGAGGTTTCGCGCGCGATGAGCCGGATGCTGCCGTTCTCACGGATCGCCGAAGTGGCCGTCAGCGTGCCCGCCTGCTTGACCGCCAGGCCCATCATCGTGATGTTGCCGCGCGTGGTGCTGATGGTTCCGCCGTTCTCGACCTTCACGCCGTCCGCCACCTCGACGAGCAGGCCACGCAGGGTCGTGTCGGTGGTGCTGCCGAGGTAGACCTTGTTGCCCGCCGCAAGGATCACCTGGCCGCCGCCGTCCACCTTGATGTCGCCGCCATTGGCCACGTCGGGTGCGAACAGGAAGATGCGGCCGGCGCTGACGATCGTGCCCTTTTCGTCCCGGCCGGCGGCGTAGAGCTGGGCACCGGGCAGCACGCGGATCGTGCCGGCATCGGCCACCCCAGCCGTCGCGGCGAAGTCCGGGTCCTTGAAGAACACGGCCTTGTCCGAGGTCTCGGTCAACAGGCCGCGGGTGACACGGCTGTCGGCGGTGTTGAGCGTCGAGGCGATCAGGCCGCCGACATCGATGCGCGCATTGCCACCGAAGATGATGCCGTTCGGGTTGAGCAGGTAGATCTGGCCATTCGCCTTGAGCGCACCGTCGATCGTGCTGGTGTTGTTGTCGAAGATGCGGTTGAGCGCCACCGCGTTCGGGCCCGACTGCAGGAACTGCACCGTGTTGCCCTTGCCGATGTTGAAGCTCTGCCAGTTGTAGATGGCGGACGTGGCTGTGCCCTGGTTCACCGTCAACAGGTTCGGTGCGGTGAGCACGGGCGCGTTGCCGGCCTTGCTCGGGTCGAAGGCGCGGCCGCCGCAGGCGGTGGGTGTGGCCGCGCAGCCGACGGGCAGCGCCGCATTGCTTTGCGCCAGGGTGGCCGTCGGCAGGAAGCCGAGCGCCATCGACACTGCCAGGGCCACCGGCGTGGGGCGGAACGGATCGGCGCGGCGGGCGGTGCGGCGGGTTGTGGTCATGGTGGTGCTGCCTCGAATCGACAAATCAGAATCAACAATCAGAACGAAAAGCCGGCGCTGAGCAAGGCACGCCAATCGCCCTGGCGCGTGACCGGCCCCGACGCACCGACCAGCCCGTTGCGCAATGCACGCGCGAGATCGGCCGACACCCTGAACCCGCGCCAGCCCTGAACACGCAAACCGAAGCCGAACGAGGCGATGCTGCTGCGCGCGGCTTGCGGCCCGAGCGGCTCGACGAGCCAGACGCGGCCGGCCTCGAAGAAGCCGAGTGCATAGGCCGTCAGCGGCTGTTCCGGCCCGGGCTGGCCGATCGGGTAGTAGCGCAATTCGGCGGAGCCGCGGAACGCGCGGTCGCCGGCGATCTCCGATTCGCGGTAGCCACGCACGCTCTCGGCGCCGCCCATCGCGAACTGCTCGTTCGAGATCAGCGGCACGGGGCTGTACTGGCCATCGATCTTCACGAAGCTGGTGAGTGACTTGGTGAGCAGGTATTCGTTCGAGCCCTCGAACTTCCAGGCCAGGTAGCCGGCACGCGCCACGCTGCGGCGCTGGCGGAATTCGGCGTCCGAGTTGCCGAGCAGGCCACTGGGCGCGGTGTTGACCGTCAAGCCGGCCTGCCAGATCTGCCCCGGCTGCGGCAGCGTGAGTGCGTAGGCCGCCGTCAGCGGCAGGTAGCGGATGGGCGGCGATGCACGCTCAGTGTTCGTGTCGGCACTGATGCGTGTCTGGCCGAAATCCTTCACATCGAAGCCGACGCTGAACGAGTGTTGCGCCGGCCCGTTGTCACGCACCGGAAAAATCCACCGTCCGCCAAAAATGGCGGCGTCGCCGAGCACCGTGGTGCTGCCGACCAGCGACACCTCGCTGTTCGATCGCAATGCGTAGAACGAGGCCGCGTTGCCGCTCTCCGGGAACGGCCACACGTAGCTGCCTACCAGCAGGCGCACCTCGCTGGTCTTTTGCGGCGAGGTCTGCACCGTGATGCCGACGCTGTGCTGGAGCTGCCAGAGGTTGTCGTAGCGCGCCGAGGCCGTCAGCCGCGAGGCCGTGGTGAAGGGCGCGGCGCGGTTGTTCAACTCCACGTCGCCGTGCAGCGGCGAGCGATCTTTCACCGCGAGTTCCACTTCGACGGTCCCCGGCGTACGGCCGGGCCGCAGCACGGGTGCCACCTGGCGATCCCCACCGCGGTTGAGTTGCGCGAGCTGGGTTTGCAAGCGGTTGAAATCAGGCACCGTGCCCTCGGCCAGCTCGGTCGCGACACGTCGGATTTCGCCGTGCGCGAAATACTGGTTGCCGGTGATGCGCATGCGCTCGACGCGGCCTTCGAGCACCCGCAGGCGAATCACGCCGTTGTCGACACGCTGCTCCGGCACGTCGACAAACACCGTCTGGTAGCCGATGCGCTGGTAGGTGTCTTCGAGCGCCTTGCGCGCCAGTTCCACATCCTTGAAACGCCGGTTCGGGCCGAGGAAGGGCGTGACAGCGAACTCGATGTCGGCGATCGGCAAGACAGTGTTGCCTTCGATCACGAATTCGAGGATGTCGAGGTTGATCTCTTCGACGACGGGCGCTGCGGCGGCGGGCGCACTGGCGGCCGATGCGGCCTCGGCGGGTGCAGCAGGTTCCTGCTGCGCGTGCGCGAGTGTCGATGCGACGAGCAAGAGCACGATGGTCTGCAAGGCCCGGGTCATGTTGTTCTGAAAATTCATGGCTGTGCAGCTGGAAAACTACCGATCATCGGCAGCGATTGCGTCAGCCGTGCGACACCGCGTGGACCGCGAGAACGGTGCGGGACAAGCGAGAAAGGCCAGCCTGTCGAGTCGACAGACTGGCCCGGATTTCAGGCCCGGCGGCCCGTGTGGCGCCGCCGGCCTGGAGCTGTGGCGATCAGTTCGCCAGAGCGCCGGTGCAAACCAGGCTCATGCCCTTCTTGTCGTACCAGGTGCCGGTCGTGGGGTTGCCGGTCGTGCCACGCGTGCCCGTGGTCACGGCAGCGAGACGGAACACGCCGTCGGTCACACCGATGTTGGTACTGGCGGTGATGCCGGCCATGATGGTGTTGACGTCAGCGTTCGTTTCGTTGGATTTCTTGAACGCGTAGCCGACCGACCAGAAGTCGTACAGACCGCGCGAGGCGGCTGCGGAATCCGGATAGCCGCCGTTCAGACCGCCGATCGCACCCTTTTCAGCGCCCGTGGCCAGCTTCAGGAAGCCCCAGTTCTGGTTGGTGCTGAGAGCAGCCGGCGTGGCCACCGGGGTGTTCTCGCGGCTGACGATGCCGATGGCGCGCACGCCAGGCAGGCTCAGGCGGGTCAGCACGTCGCCGGTGGCGTTGTTTTCGGTGATGGCCGGGTCGTCGCCGCTGTTGGCAGGAACGATGTAGTACGGCGTGCAACCCACGCCCTGGAAGTAGGCGTTGGCAACAGCCTGCGTGCCCGAGCCGAAGTCGCGGCGCTCCAGGTTGATCGGACCAGGCGTCGAGCCAGCTGTGCGGAACAGGTTGTCCCACGAAGTATTGAGCTGGTTACCAGTGGATGTAGTGATCGAGCGGTATTGGTCGCGGGTGATCACCGGCGCGCAGGCTTCGGCGGCAGTCGGGGACAGATTGGCGGTACCGTCGCCGTTGAAGCACGCGGGCGCGGTGATGCCTTGATCCGCCATCAGGTCCTGAATCAGGGTGCGCGAAGCGGCAATGCCGAACACGATACCCAGGGCCGGGACAGCCGTCACAGTGCCGCCGCTGCCGGTCGAGCCCGTGAACTTGGTCCAGGTGCTCAGCGCACTGGCGGCAGGGAGATTGTTGTCGGTGCCCAGGCTCACGCCGGGCAGACCGTCGAAGAGCGCCGGGTCGGTGTCAGAGAAGCCGATGTCCACATCGGTCGGAGCGGTCAACACGGCGGCATTCGCCGGGGCCGTGCCGATGACTTTGGCAGCCAAGCCGGTCGTCGGCGTGCACAGCCACGGGAGGGCCAAGGTGCCGGTATGGGTAGCGTCGGTCACCGGCGACGAGCAGGAGCTGATATCGAGGTAGCGAACCTTCTTGACCGTCGCGTCGGCGCCGGTGATGGCGGCGTTGAACGCGGTGGCGTTCTTCACGGCCGCAGCGCGCCAGGAGCCGCCGTCGGTGTCGATCGAGAAGATCTTGCCGGGGGCATTGCCGCAGCGCACGGCGCGCACGTTGGA
>JANYJL010000183.1 GCA_025361845.1 Rhizobacter sp. | reverse complement strand
TCACCTTGCCGCTGCCGGGGCGCACCGAGTTCCCGCCGACCTTGAAGATCGATTCGCTGTCCGCGGCGCCGAAACCTGGTGCGTCTGCCAGTGATGCCGGCGCCGACGACACCGTGATCCGGCCCGCCGCAGCACGCGCTGCGGCACTGGCAGCCGAGGCGAAGCGTTCGTCGGTGCCGATGCCCGCGGCCGCGTCTGCGCCCGCCACGCGCCGCCGCGGGATGGCTGTGGTCGGCGTGGCGGCTGTGTGTGCGGCGGCGCTCGCGGCTTGGCAGTTCACGCGGCCTCACGCGGCGCCCGTCGCGGCGCCGGTGGCGGTCGTCAGTGCGCCACCCGCACCGACTGTCGTGGCCAGTGCGCCGCTGGTGGTGCCGGTCAGCGACTCTGCGCCGCCGGCGCCCGCAGCCACTCCCGCAGTCGCCCCGGAGAGCCCGATTCCGGTGGTGGCCGAGCCGGTGGTGGTGCCCGAGGCGGCGGCCATCGTCACCCCTTCCGCATCCAGTGCGCTGCGGCGAGAGCGCCTGGCTGCGCGGATCGCGGCGCGGGCTGCGGCATCCACCGCGCCGCAGGCCTCGGCGGCTCATGCGGTCGAGGTGTCTCCCGCCGTGGCCCCACCCGAGCCGGCCCGCGTCGCCACGGCCGCTTCTGCGGCCGTGGAGCCCGAAGGCCCGGCCACGGCGCGCGCGGCCTGCGGCAAGCGTGTCTTCCTGGCGCTGTGGACCTGCATGGATCGCGAATGCGAACGCCCGCGCTACCGCGACCAGCCGGACTGCGTGAAGGTGCTGGACGTCAAGCGCAGGCGGGGCCAGTAGGGAGCCTGTAGCGCCCCCGGGATGACTCGCTTGGTGGGGCTCGGGCGCTGCGGTATACCGAAACGACCGCATCGCCCCGGGAGCGCCCCTTGTCTTCACCCGCCACACGCCCGCACCACCGCATCTGGCCGAAGCGTCTGCCGCGTGAGTTGCACGTGCCCGAGACTTCGCTGTGGGTCAACCTCGAGGTCAGCGCGGCGCGCTTTCCGAACAAGGCTGCGACGGTCTTTTTCGGGCAGGTGCTGAGCTACGCCGAACTGCATGCGCAGGCGTTGGCACTTGCCGGCTGGTTGCAGCGCACCGGCGTGAAGAAGGGCGATCGGGTGGCGCTCTTCATGCAGAACTGCCCGCAGTACTTGGTCGCCTTCTACGCCGTGGTGCGGGCCGATGCGGTGGTGGTGCCGGTCAACCCGATGAACCGGGCCGAGGAGTTCAAGCACTACATCACCGACCCGCAGACCCGCGCCGTCATCTGCAGCGCCGACCTCGCGGCCACGGTGGCTACGGCCAACGCCGCATTGCCCGCCGCACAGCGCGTGGCGAACGTGCTCGTGACACGCTATGCCGACGCCATGCCTGCGGTGGATGCCATCGGCACCGATCCCGCCGATGAACCCCCGCCCGCGATGCGCGACTGGCTGCGCAGCGACTCGCCGCTGCCCACCGACGGCGGCGCTGTATTCAGCCGCTGGCCTGATGCGCTCGCCGCGGATGCGAAGCCCGGCCCGCACACCGCCTTGCCCGACGACTTGGTGCTCCTGCCCTACACCTCGGGCACCACCGGCGCGCCGAAAGGCTGCATGCACACGCACCGCACGCTGATGCCCAACGCCGTGGCTGGGCGCTGGATGCACGCGGGGCCGGAGAGCACGATGCTCACCGTGGTGCCGATGTTCCACATCACCGGCCTGATGTACGGCGTGCTGGCTTCGGTCTACACCGGCAGCACGAGCGCCCTCATGCCGCGCTGGGACCGTGAACTCGCCGGCCGGTTGATCTCACGCTACCGCACCACGCACTGGGTCTGCATCCCGACGATGGTGATCGACCTGTTCGCGAGCCCGAACTACCGCAGCTTCGATCTGTCGAGCCTGGTGTCGGTGAGCGGCGGCGGCGCGGCCATGCCGCAGGCGGTGGCGCAGCGTTTGATCGACGAGTTCGGCATCACCTTCGCGGAAGGTTATGGCCTGACCGAAACCGCTGCGCCGAGCCACCTGAACCCGCCCGAGCGCGCCAAGTTGCAATGCCTGGGCATCCCGACCTTCGGCGTCGATTCGCGGGTGGTCGACCCGCAGACCTTGCAGGAACTGCCACCCGGCGAGGTGGGCGAAATCATCAGCCGCGGGCCGATGTTGTTCACCGGCTATTGGGGCCACCCGGAGGCCACAGTGGCGGCTTTCGTCAGCTTCGAAGGCGAACGTTTCTTTCGCACCGGCGACCTCGGCCGCATGGACGAGGAGGGCTACTTCTTCCTCACCGACCGGCTCAAACGCATGATCAACGCGAGTGGCTTCAAGGTCTGGCCGGCCGAGGTGGAATCGATGTTGTTCAAGCACCCGGCGGTGCAGGAGGCCTGCATCATCGCCGCGCGCGACGCCTACCGCGGCGAGACCGTCAAGGCCGTCATCGTGCTGCGGGCCGAAGCGCGCGGCCAGGTGAGCGCCGAAGAGATCATGGCCTGGGCAAGCGAGAACATGGCGGCCTACAAGGCGCCCAAGCTTGTCGAGTTCGTCGATGCCCTGCCCAAGTCGGGTGCCGGCAAGGTGATGTGGCGCCTGTTGCAGGACCAGGAAGCGGCGCGAACGGTGACTTGAGACGCGCCGCCGCGCTCAGCCGAGCTGCCGCCAGAGGTGCGCGAACTCCAGCGCCTGCATGTGCGCGCGCTGCGTGTTGTCGGCCGCACCGCCGTGGCCACCTTCGATGTTCTCGTAGTACAGGACCTCGTGCCCGAGCGAGAGCATGCGCGCCGCCATCTTGCGCGCGTGGCCGGGGTGCACGCGGTCGTCGCGCGTCGAGGTGGCGAACAGCATCTTCGGATAGGCGACATCGGCACGCACGTTCTGGTACGGGCTGTACTTCGAGATCCAGGCCCATTCCTCCGGCACATCCGGATCGCCGTACTCGGCCATCCACGAGGCACCGGCCAGCAGCAGGTGATAGCGCTGCATGTCGAGCAACGGCACCTGGCACACGACCGCGCGGAACAGCTCGGGCCGCTGCATCGCGACCGCGCCGACCAGCAGCCCGCCATTGCTGCCGCCTTGGATGCCCAGATGCGCAGGGCTCGAGATGCGGCGGCGGATCAGGTCTTCGGCCACAGCGATGAAATCGTCATAGCTGCGCTGCTTGTGCGCCTTCTGCGCGGCCTGGTGCCAGGCCGGGCCGAACTCGCCGCCGCCGCGGATGTTGGCCACCACCAGCACGCCGCCTCGGGCCAGCCAGGCCGGTCCGTAACTGCGCGCATAGGCCGGCGTCAGGCTGATTTCGAAACCGCCGTAGCCGTACAGCAAGGTCGGCGCCGTGCCGTCGGCGCTGAAGCCGCGCGGGCGGATCACGAAGTAGGGCACCTGGGTGCCGTCGGCACTCGTGGCGAACAACTGCTCGGCGCGCATGCCGGTCGCATCGAACACCGGCGGCAAGGTCTTCAGCAGCTCGCGCTCGTCGCTGCCGGTGCGGCCGAGCTGCAAGGAGTCGGGGCTCAGGTGGTCGTTGTAGGTGAGGGCATAGGCCTCGGCGAGCGGGTCATCGGCGCGCTCCGGGTCGTTCAGGCTCGCCAGGCCGAGCGTGCCGGGGAAGGGCGCATCGATCTCGCGGCGCTCGAAGCCTTCCGGCGTACGGCGCCATTCCTCGACGCGGCTGGCCACGGTGTCGAGCACGTTGATCAGCACATGGCTGCGGGTGCTCGTGTAGCCGGCGAGCGAGCGAGTGGGCGTGGGCTCGAACAGCGGCATGTAGGCGCGTTCGCCACGCAGCCAGGCTGGCGCGTCGGCCGCCAGCAGCGAGCCCGCGCGCCAGGTCTTGGCGCCAATGACGAGGTCGCTGCGCAACTCCAGCAGCAGGGTGTCGCCCGCCGTGCCGGCGCTGTTCATGAAGCTGAGGGTGGCGTCGGTGGGCACGTCCAGCCGCACGAGTTGTTCGCCTTGCAGCAGGAAGTGTTCGTTGTTGTAGAAATCCGTGCCGCGCAGGAACAGCGTGCGCTCGAAACCCGGCGTGCGGTCGACCGACACGAGCGCCCAGGTGTCCTGCGGCTGGGCTTCGAACACCGTCACGGCGGACGCCAGCGGCGTGCCCCGCTGCCAGCGCTTGACGATGCGCGCGTAGCCCGATTCCGTCATCGAGCCGGGGCCGAAATCGGTGCCGACATAGACCGTGTCGGCATCGATCCACTCGACCATCGACTTCGCTTCAGGCAGCGTGAAGCCGCCTTCGACGAAGCGCTTCTCGACCGTGTCGAACTCGCGCACCACGTGGGCATCCGCACCGCCGCGAGACAGCGACACGAGGCAGAGTCGCCCCGCCGGTCCGAGGCCTTGCGCGCCACCCCAGACCCAGTTCTCGCCTTCGGCGCTGCCGAGCGCATTGAGGTCGAGCACGGTCTCCCAGGCCGGCGTGGGCCGTTGGTAGTCCGCCAGCGTGGTGCGCCGCCACAGGCCGCGCGGCTGGGCTTCGTCCTGCCAGAAGTTGTAGAACCAGTCGCCGCGCCGCGTGACGTAGGGAATGCGGTCCTTCGAGTTCAGCACGGCCAGCAGACGCTCGTGGGTGATGGCATACGACGGCTCGGCTTCGAGCAGCGCCTGCGATTCGGCATTGCGCGCGCGCACCCAGGCGAGGGCCTGCGCGCCTTCGACCTCTTCGAGCCAGAGGAAGGGGTCGTCCGCGTTGATGTTCGTGGCCGTGCTCATGCTGTCGCGACCCAGGCCTGGGTGTCGGGGTGGCGCCGGATGTAGACGCGCACGTAGCTGCACACCGGGTCGATCTTCAGCGCGTTCTCACGTGCGAAATCGAAGGCCTTCGCGATCAGCTCGGCCGCGATGCCCCGGCCTTGCAGCGACGGGTCGACGCCGGTGTGGGTGATGTGCATCACGCCTGGGCTCAGCGTGTAGTCGGCCACGCAGAGGTGGCCGTTCACGAGGGCCTGGAAACGGCGCTCGGCAGGGTTGTGTTCGACCTGGATCGACATGGTGGCGTGCAGCGGAGTGGGAGCTGCACCATTCTGCGCGATCAGAGTTCCAGCCGCCGTGGAGCCAGCTCCACGGTGCGGCTGCCATCGCCGATCCACACGCTGCCGTCCTGCACCGTCACCTGCAACTGCATCGTGCGTTGGGCCAACAAGGCAAGCTCCTGGCTCGCCGCGGCGTCGACCTGCCAGGCCGAGAGGTTGCGCGCCCGCGTGAGCTTGCCCTTGACGCCGTTCCACCAGATCGGCGTGCTGGCGCTGAAGCTGATGACGGTCACGCGGTCGGCGCGGCCGCAGGCTTTCATCAGGCGCTTGTCGTCGGGCTGGCCGATTTCGATCCAGTGTTTGATCTGGCCCGTCAGGTCCTTGTGCCAGAGGTCGGGCTCGTCGGGATCCCACAGGCCCTTGCCGGGTTCGAGCATGCCCTGGGTGGTGTCGGCCGGCACGTGCAGGGCCAGCGCGAGCAGGCGGATCATCATGCGTTCGTCGGTTTCCGACGGGTGGCGGGCGATCGTCAGGCTGTGGTCGGCATAGACGCTGCGGTCCATGTCGGCGATCTGCAGACTGGCCTTGAAGATGGTGGCTTTGAGTGCCATGGGGAGGGCGACCGCAGGGGATCACGCAAAGGCGCGATTAGACCAGAGCGACAACCGAGCATGGGCGGCGGCCGGCACGGCGACAATCGGGTTCAACCAGCGACAGAGACAGGTACCGCCATGAGCATGAAAAAGTTCGAACTCGAAAAAGTGAAGGCCCTGAAGATCGGCGGCCAGATGAAGGCCGCGGTGATACCGGACCGCTTCGCCCAGGGTGCCAGCAACGCGGCCGACAAACGCGAGCGCCGCACCCGCGATGCGGCGGCCGGCCTGGTGCCGTTCGCCTGCAAGCTGCCGGCGGAGTTGGTGAAGCAGCTCAACGAGCGCGCCGCGGCGGAAGAGGGCGGTGTGAACGCGCTGGTCGCGGCGCTGCTGGCCAAGGGCCTGGGCTGAACCGACCGACCCCTCGACAAGGAACCGACATGAGCACCGACGCCTACGACCTTTTTGTCATCGGCGCCGGCAGCGGCGGCGTGCGCGCCGCGCGCATGGCGGCCCAGCGTGGCGCGCGTGTGGCGGTGGCCGAGGTCGGTGCACTCGGCGGCACTTGCGTCAACGTGGGCTGCATTCCGAAGAAGCTCTACAGCATCGCCGCGCACTATGGCGAAGCCTTCGAGGAGTCGCACGGCTTTGGCTGGTCGGCTGCGCCGGCAACACTCGACTGGGCGCTGCTGAAGGCGAACCGGGCGCGCGAGATCACGCGCTTGAATGGCATCTACGGGAAGCTGCTGTCCGATGCGGGCGCCAGCTTGTTCACCGGCCGCGCTCGTTTGGTGGGCCCCGACGCGGTGGAGGTGAACGGCCAGACGCACCGCGCGAAGCATGTGCTCGTCGCCACCGGCGGCTGGCCGGTCGTGCCTGAGGTGCCGGGGCGCGAATGGGCCATCACCTCGAACGAGATCTTCGATCTGCCGATGTTTCCGCAACGGCTGCTCGTGGTCGGTGGCGGCTACATCGCCTGCGAGTTCGCGTCGATCTTTGGCGGCCTGGGCGCGCAGGTGACCCAGCTCTATCGCGGCGAGCAGGTGCTGCGCGGCTTCGACGACGAGGTGCGCAACTTCCTGGCCGCAGAGATGCGCAAGAAGGGCGTCAACCTGCGCACGCACGCCGAGGTGCAGCGCATCGACCGCGACGCGCAGGGGCTGCGGGTGACGCTGAAAGATGGTTCGGTGCTCATGGCCGACACGGTGCTCTACGCCACCGGGCGCAGCCCGAACACGGCGGGCCTGGGCCTGACCGAAGCCGGCGTGGCGCTCGATGCGGGCGGCGCCATCGTCGTGGATGCGAACTACCAAACGAATGTGCCGACCGTCTACGCGCTCGGCGATGTGATCGACCGTGTGCAGCTCACGCCTGTTGCACTCGGCGAGGCGATGGTCCTGGTCGATCAACTTTTCGGCGCTGGAGAACGCCGGCTGTCCTATGACCTGATCCCGACCGCAGTGTTCACGCACCCGAGTATCGGCACGGTCGGCCTGTCGGAGCAGGCCGCGCGCCAGCGCTATGGCGCGCTGCGCATCTTCACGAGCGAGTTCCGCGCGCTGAAGCACACGCTCTCGGGCAGCGACGAGCGCACCTTCATGAAGCTGGTGGTCGACGCGGCGAGTGACCGTGTGGTCGGTCTGCACATGGTCGGCGCAGATGCCGGCGAGACGATCCAGGGCTTCGCGGTGGCCCTGCAGGCCGGCGCGACCAAGGCGCAGTTCGATGCCACGCTGGGCATCCACCCGACCGCCGCCGAAGAGTTCGTGACGATGCGCCAGCCGGTGCGAGCCTGACGATTCATCATTGCCACCGCAGGGAGTTCCGAATGCCGTTGTCGCGTTTTGCGTTTCCATTTAGCCTTGTCGGGGGCGCAGCGTTGCTGATGGCCTCAGCCGCCTTTGCGGCCGACAAGCCGGCGAGTTTCGGCAAGGGCAAAGCCGTCGGGCCGCTGCTCACGCGTGCGGCGCTGCGCGAGTGCCTGGCGCAAGTGACGCGGGTGCGCAGCCTGAGCGAAGACATCGCCAAGACGCAGGCCGCGATGAACGACGAGCAGGCCGAGATCGCCAAGCTCGATGCGGCCCACAAGGACAAAATGGCGGCGCTCGACCGCACCAGCGCCGAGGCGGTGAACGCCTACAACACCGAAGGCCAGGCGCTCGACCAGCGCATCGATGCCTACAACGCCCGCACGCCGGCCTTCAACGCGCAAGTGGCGGCCTTGCAGACCGAGCGCGAAGCCTTCGCGAAGAATTGCGAGAACCGCAACTACGACGAGAACGACGAGACGGCGATCAAGAACGGCAAGTGATACCCGGAAAACGCCAGACGAAAAAAAGCCGCGGATGAACCGCGGCTTTCGATGCGCGTTGAGCGCTTAGGCGAGCACGCGAATGTTCGCTGCTTGCAGGCCCTTCTGGCCTTGCTTGACTTCAAATTCGACGCGCTGGTTTTCCAGCAGGGTCTTGAAGCCGTTGCCCGCGATGTCACGGAAGTGGGCGAACAGGTCAGCGCCGCCCGCATCTTGAGCGATGAAGCCGAAGCCCTTGCTCTCGTTGAACCACTTCACGGTACCGGTTTGGGTCGTCATGGAC
>JANYJL010000178.1 GCA_025361845.1 Rhizobacter sp. | reverse complement strand
CAACCTGCGCTTCGTGATCTACAGCGCCCAGTGGCGTGTGTTCTTCGAGCACCTGCCGCGCAACCGGCGCCTGCTGTACGGCTACTTTGCCGCCGACCTGAACCTGATCGTCTTCCAGCGCGCCTACCCGCGGCCGCAGCGTGAGCCGGGGCAGCTGCCCTTCTTCATCGGCGGCACGGTGGCGGTGTGGTTGTGCTGGCAGTTGCCGTCCGTGCTCGGCATCGTGCTGGCCGACGTGATTCCGACCCACTGGGGCCTGGGCTTCGCCGGTACCCTGGCGGTGTTGGGGCTGACCTATGGCCTGCTGTCGGACCGCAGCACCTGGGTCGCGGCGGTGATCGCCGGTACCGCTGCGGTGGCGGCCTTCGCGCTGCCGCTGAAGCTCAACATCCTCGTTGCGATTGCCGCCGCGGTGGCTGCGGGCTTGATGATCGAGCAGGCGGGCCGCGCGGGCGAGCGCCTCAAGGGCAGCTCATGAACATCGCGAACATTGGCAACGGCTGGGAAACCGCGCTCACCATCGCCGGCCTCGCGCTGGTGTCCCTCGTCACACGCTGCTTCTTCCTGATTCCCGAGCGTGAAGTGCCCTTGCCCGAGTGGCTCAAGCGCGGGCTGAAGGTCGCACCGCTGGCCGCGCTGACAGCGGTCGTCGTGCCCGAGATCGTGATGACCCAGGGCCACCTGATCCAGACTTGGCAGGACGCCCGCCTGCCCGCAGTGGCCGCGGCGACGCTCTACTACCTCTGGCGCCCCGGTGTGCTCGGGCCGCTGCTGGCCGGCCTCGCGTTCTTCCTGCCGCTGCGCCTGCTGCTGGGCTGGTAGCCCGGGCACCCCGACGATCTCGGGGATTTCCCGTCGGCTCGGGCGGGCATTCGGTCTACAGTGCCGGAGGTTCGCAACGACCGAACCTGTCTTTGCACCAACGAGACGGCCCACAAGACGAACGACAAGCCGATGTAACTCGGTCACCCTAAACTCACCCACCAGGTTTCATCCACCATGAACGTCATCCGTTTTACCGATCTGATCAAAGCCGGCAAGGTCAAGGGCCAGCGTGTCTTCATCCGTGCCGACCTCAACGTGCCGCAGGACGACACCGGCCGCATCACCGAAGACACGCGCATCCGCGCCTCGGTGCCCTGCATCGAGATGGCGCTGAAGGCGGGCGCCGCTGTGATGGTCACCTCGCACCTCGGCCGCCCGACCGAAGGCGAATTCAAGATCGAGGACTCGCTCGACCCGGTTGCCGCGCGCCTGGGCGAACTGATGGGCCGCAACGTGCCGGTGATCGGCAACTGGGTCGAAGGCGTGGAAGTCGCGCCGGGCGAACTGGTGATGCTGGAGAACTGCCGCGTCAACAAGGGCGAAAAGAAGAACAACGAGGCGCTCGCCCGCAAGATGGCCGCGCTGTGCGACATCTTCGTGCACGACGCCTTCGGCACCGCGCACCGCGCCGAAGCCTCCACCTACGGCATCGCGCAGTTCGCGCCGATCGCCTGCGCCGGCCCGCTGCTCGCGGCCGAGATCGACGCCATCACGAAGGCGCTGGCCAATCCGAAGCGGCCGCTGGTGGCCATCGTCGCGGGCAGCAAGGTCTCGACCAAGCTCAGCATCCTGCAAAGCCTGGCGCACAACGTCGACCAGTTGATCGTCGGGGGCGGTATCGCCAACACCTTCATGCTGGCTGCGGGTCTGTCGATCGGCAAGTCGCTCGCCGAAGGCAACCTCGTCGGCGAAGCCAAGGCCGTGATCGAGGCGATGAAGGCGCGTGGCGCCGCAGTGCCGATTCCGGTCGACGTGGTGACGGCCAAGACCTTCTCCGCCGATGCGGTGGCGACAGTCAAGGCCGCCACCGATGTCGAGGCCGATGACCTGATTCTCGACATCGGCCCGAAGACCGCGGCCATGCTGGCCGATCAGCTGAAAGCCGCCGGCACGATCGTCTGGAACGGCCCGGTCGGCGTGTTCGAGTTCGACGCCTTCGCGCACGGCACCGAGACCATCGCGCGTGCCATTGCATCGTCCAGCGCCTTCAGCCTGGCCGGCGGCGGCGACACGCTCGCGGCCATCGCCAAGTACGGCATCGAGAGCAAGATCGGCTACATCTCGACCGGCGGCGGCGCCTTCCTCGAAGTGCTGGAAGGCAAGACGCTGCCGGCCTTCGAAATCCTCGGCAAACGCGCCGCAGGCTAACAAGATGATCGCCCCCACGTCGCTTCGCTCCTGCCCCCCGAGGGGGCGCTCAGGCGTCTTGGGGCGGCCCGGCGCCGCCTGAGGGGCCGAATAACAGTCATGCCAGGCTGTTCGCATCCGCGCGTCAAAGCGCTTCGATAATCTCGTTCCTCACAAAAGACAGACAGGAGACAACCCACATGTCACGCGCCACCAAGATCGTTGCCACCCTGGGCCCCGCGTCCAGCTCGCCAGAAGTGCTGGAACAGATGATTCGCGCCGGCGTCGACGTCGTGCGACTGAACTTCTCGCACGGCAAGGCGCAAGACCACATCGACCGCGCGACCATGGTTCGCGAAGTGGCCCGCCGCGCCGGCAAGGAAGTGGCCATCTGCACGATGGTCTCGACCGGGTACTTGCCGGCGGCCGTTTCGGCCGAGAGCATCACCGCGTCGGTGCCGTCGAGCACGGCGTTCGCCACGTCGCTGACCTCGGCGCGCGTGGGCACCGGGTTGACGATCATCGA
>JANYJL010000124.1 GCA_025361845.1 Rhizobacter sp. | reverse complement strand
GGCCAAAGACGTGCAGGGCCCCGGCGTGGTGTTCTGCCCGAACCCGAAGATGCCACTGTGGAGCAACCACCCGAAGGTCTTCATCGACGTGGCGAGCACCGGCGAAGGCAAGTGTTCGTACTGCGGCACGGTGTACCGGCTGAAGGCGGGCGAGAAGATTCACTCGCATTGAAACCCGCTCTGGTCATCGCGCCGCAATGGATCGGCGACGCGGTGATGGCCGAGCCGCTGCTCGCGCGACTGTCCGCACGTGGCGAAACGCTCACCGTGGCGGCGCTGCCTTGGGTCGCACCCGTGTTCCACGCGATGCCCCAGGTGGCCGAGGTGATCGAGCTGCCCTTCGCGCACGGCCGGCTCGACTGGGCCGCACGCCGGCGCATCGCCGCTGGTTTGCGCGGCCGTTTCGAGGCGGCCTACGTGCTGCCGAATTCCATCAAGTCGGCGCTGATCCCGTGGCTTGCCGGCATTCCGAAGCGCGTGGGCTACCAGGGCGAAGGCCGCTGGCTGCTGCTGAACCGCCGCCTGCCGAACCCGGATGGCCGGCCGCCGATGGTGGCCTTCTACAGCGCCCTGGCTGGCGGCACGCCGATCGCCGACGAGCGCCCGACGATGCACTTCGATGCGGCGACCTTGTTGGCCGCGGCACGCGCGGCTGGCGTCGAGCCCGGCGCCTATTGGGTGGCGGCACCCGGTGCCGAGTACGGCCCGGCCAAGTGCTGGCCGGCGGCGCACTACGCCACGCTCGCCCGCACTCTCTTCGAACGCGATGGCCTGCCGGTGCTGCTGCTCGGCTCCGGCAAGGAAGCCGCGCTGTGCGAGGAGATCGCCGCGGCGGCACCCGGTGCCTGCCGCGTGCTCGCTGGCAAGACCTCACTGCGCGATGCGATGGCCCTGATCGGCGCGGCGCGTGGCATGGTCAGCAACGATTCGGGGCTGATGCACGTGGCCGCGGCCTTCGGCATTCCGCAGGCCGCCGTGTTCGGCTCCACCAGCCCAGAGCACACTCCGCCGCTGAACCCGCGCGCGCGGGTGCTGTGGTTGAAAGAAGAATTGCAGCTCGATTGTTCGCCCTGCTTCGAGCGGACTTGCCGCTACGGCCACACCCGCTGCCTGGTCGAGGTGGCGCCAGCGCGGGTCGATGCGGCGCTGGCGCAAGCCGTCGCGCAGCACTGAATCCGGCCCAGCCGCTTGCCGGTCAACGAACACTCGGTTAGAAACGCAGGGCCATGGCCGTCCCCTCCTTCGATACCGTCAGCGCGCCGCGTGCCGCACCCACCCCACCCGTCGACCGCAGCTATGAAACGCTGATGCGCGAGGCCCTGCTCGGGGCCGGCACCTCGGTGTGGGAGTGGGACATCGCGAGCGACATCATCAGCGGCATCGACGGCAGCATGGCCCTGCTCGGCTACGCGCACCACGAGGTGCCGCCAAACCAGGACAGCTGGAACCGCCTGATCCACCCCGACGACCTGCAGAACAACCGCGCCGATTACGAGCAGCACGCGCGCGGTGAAACCCCGGTCTACGAAAGCGAGTACCGGGCGCGCACACGCGATGGTGGCTGGTGCTGGTTGTCCGAGCGCGGGCGCATCGTCGAGTGGGCGGCCGACGGCAGCCCCAAACGCATGGTCGGCACCCTGATCGACATCACCCCGCGCCATGTGGCCGAAGGCGCCGTTCGCGAGATGGCCGAGCGCCTGCGCGAGATCGGCCGCCACGTGCCGGGGGTGGTGTTCCAGTACCGGCGCCGGCCCGAAGGCGAGGCGAATTTTCCCTACGTCAGCGAAACCTGCATGGCCGTCACCGGCCTCGCGCCCGAACTGCTGATGGACAACGCGGCGGCCTTCCTGCGCCGCACCGAGCGCAGCGACCGGGCGCGCATCCTGAACCTGATCGAACAGTCGCGCCGCACGCTGCGCCCCTGGCACTGCGAGTTCCGCCTGCACATGCCCGACAAGCAGGTGCGCTGGATGAGTGGCGCCGCCTCGCCGCAGCGCGAGGCCGACGGCGCGGTGCTGTGGCACGGCTACGTGCAGGACAGCACCGACCTGCACGAGCTGGAGCAGGAGCGCCGCGCCCGCCTGGCCGCCGAAGCGGCCAACAGTGCCAAGACGGTGTTCCTCTCGCGCATGAGCCACGAGCTGCGCACGCCGCTGAACGCGGTGCTGGGTTTTTCGGAGCTGCTCGCGGTGGACGAGCAGGAGCCGCTGAGCGAACGCCAGCAGCGGCGTGTCGGCCTGATCCGCGACGCGGGCGAGCACCTGCTTCAGATGATCGGCGAGCTGCTCGACCTCACACGCATCGAGTCCGGCAAGCTCGCGGTCGAACTGGCCGACGTGGTGCTCGCTCCGCTGCTGAACGAAAGCCTGGAGATGCTGCGCCCCAAGGCCGATGCGGTGGGCGTCGTGATGTCGCTGCTGCCGATGGACGAGAGCCTGAAGGTGCGCGCCGACCCGAAGCGCCTGAAGCAGGTGCTGCTGAACCTGCTCAGCAATGCCATCAAGTACAACCGCCGCGGCGGCACGGTGAGCGTGAGCAGCGAAGTTCAGACGGGCCGCATCGCGGTGCACGTGGCCGACACCGGCGTCGGCATCGCGAGCGCCGATCTGCAAAGCCTGTTCGAGCCCTTCAACCGCCTCTCTCACCAGCACAGCACGATCGAGGGCACGGGCATCGGCCTGGCCGTCACGCGCAGCCTGGTCGATCTGATGATGGGCCACCTGGCGGTGCGCAGCCGCCTGGGGCACGGCTCGACATTCAGTGTGGTGCTGCCGGCGGTAGACCGCGCCGCGGCGCGCGATCAGCTGGTCAGCTTGCCGACGTAGAGGATCGGCCCGGTCGGCGCACCGGTCGGCGAGCCGCCCGGTGGTTCCAGGCTCACCGCCAGCGCGGCGGCGTTCTTCAGCACCTGATCGCGTTTCAGCACGGTGGCGCCACTGGCCGAGATCAGGCCGAGTGAACGCGGCGCGCCAGCTGCGGGCACGGCCCACAGTTCGAGCGCGCGGTCGGCTTGCAGGTTCACGTTGATCAGCGGCTTGGTCACCATCGCCCGGCCATCGCCGCTGATGCTGGCGACGAAACTCGCCGGCTGCGCACCCGCCTCGCCCGGCACCGTGGCCGACAAGACCACCAGCACCGGCGCCGGTGTGGGCGACGGGTTGGCCAGCAGCACGGCCAGGCTCACCGCGGCGAGGCTCGCGAGTGCTGCGAAGCCACGCCAGAAGGCGAGCTGCGCCCACCAGCGGCCAGCGGGCGCGGCCGCCATTGCGGCCGGGGCGCTGCGGGGTGCGGGGTTGATGCGTGCCTCGATGAGCTTCCACACCTGCGGCGAAGGCGGCACCGGTTCGAGGCCGGCGGCCAGCGGCATCAGGCGGTCTTGCCAGTCGCGCACCGCCCCACGCAGCATGGCGTGCGCCGGCAGCAGCGCTTCGAAGCGCCGCCGCGCGGGGCCGCGCAGGGTGCCGAGCACATAGCCCGAGGCGAGGCGGTCGGCGAGTTCGGGGCGGCTGTAGTCCATGTCAGCCCTTCACTGCGCCGTCGCGCTGAACCGCGCTTTCGAGGCAACTCTTCAGCGACGACAAAGCGCGCCGCACCCACGACTTCACGGTGCCGAGCGGCTGCTGCAACTTGTCCGCCACTTCGGCATGGCTCAGGCCATCGTAGAAGGCCAGCGCCACGCTCTGGCGCTGCTGCGCGCTCAAGCCCTGCATGCAGTGCGACAAGGCGCGCGCATCCGAGGCCCGGCTCAGCAAGTCGAGCGGTCCGGCAGCGTCGTCGGCCACGGAGTCGTACACGTCAGGATCCTCGTCGTTGGTGCTGTGCAGGGTCTGCAACTGGGGCTGCGTCTGAAGGCGGCGCAGGCTGTCGATCGCGCGGTTGCGGGCGATGCTGGTCAGCCACGTGAGAGGCTGGCTTTGCGCCGCGTCGAAACTTTGCGCCGCGCCCCACACCTTGACATACACCTCCTGGAGGATGTCTTCGGCTTGGGCCCGGTCCCGATTGATACGCAGCACCACGGCCAGCAGATGCGCACTGCTGCGCTCGTAAAGCGTGGCAAAAGCCGCACGGTCGCCCAGGCCCGCGCGCGCCAGCAGGGCCGAGAGCTCGCGGCTGCGTTCGGACCAGTCTTGCGGGGCGGTGGCCATGGGTGCCAAGCATAAGGGGCGCGCGCTCCTGCGGCGTGCCGAGGGCCTTCGTACAATGCGAGCGGCTTCGGAACGAGGCCCGTGCCCACGAGGTCGACCTGCAAGGACTTGCATGCCCCGCCCCAAAATCCCGCTCGCTGCACAGGCCTCGCCCGATGAGATCGAACAGCAGTTCTACGAAGCGCTGCAACGCGGCGACATCGAGCAGTTGATGGCTGTCTGGGCGGACGACGACGACATCGTCTGCGTGCATCCCGGTGGCCCGCGCGTGGTCGGGCCGGCGGCCATCCGCGCCACCTTCGACGGCATGTTCGCCAACGGCAGCATCGACGCCCGCCCGGACAAGGTGCGTCGCCTGCACAGCCATGGCTGCGCGGTGCACAGCGTGCTCGAACAGATCCGCGTGCTGACGGCCGAAGGCCCGCAGCAAGCCTGGGTCATCGCGACCAACGTGTACGTGCAGACGGCGCGCGGCTGGCGCATGGCCGCGCACCACGCGAGCCCCGGCTCGCCGCGCGAGGTGCAGGAAGTGGCCGAAGCCGGCTCCACCCTGCATTGATGCAGGGTTCGATGGGGGGTTACAGCGCGCCGCCCTGGCTGCCGGGTGGCAACGCGCAGACGATCTGGCCGGCGCTCTTTGCGCGCCGTTTCGACGGGCCGGCGCCGGTGTATCAGCGCGAGCGCTGGACCACACCCGACGATGACTTCATCGACGTGGACTGGCAGGCCGCCGCGGTGGCCGACGCGGCTGCGAATCGCATGCCCCTGCTGGTGCTGTTCCACGGCCTCGAAGGTTCGTCGGCCAGCCACTACGCGCAGGCCTTCGCGCATGCGGCGCGCAGCCGCGGCTGGCGCTACGCGGTGCCGCACTTTCGCGGCTGTTCGGGCGAGCTGAACCGCGGCCCGCGGGCCTACCACTCGGGGGACTTCGAGGAGATCGGCTGGATCCTCGAGCGGATGCGCTCGCAGCACACCGGGCCGATCGTCGCCGTCGGTGTCTCCCTCGGTGGCAATGCGCTGCTGCGCTGGGCCGAAGAGGCGGGCGAAGCGGCCGCGCGCTGCGTGCGTGCCGTGTGTGCGGTGTCGTCGCCGGTCGACCTGGCGGCCAGTGGCGCGGCGATCGGGCGCGGCTTCAACCGGCAGGTCTACACGCGCATGTTCCTGCGCAGCATGAAGCCCAAGGCGCTGCGCAAGCTCCTCCAGCACCCGGGCCTGTTCAGTCGCGAACGGCTCGTCGCCGCACGCGACCTGTATGCCTTCGACGATGTGTTCACCGCGCCGCTGCACGGCTTCAAGGGCACCGACGATTACTGGTCGCGTGGCTCGGCCAAGCCGCATCTGCAACGCATCCGCATCCCGGCCCTCGTGCTGAACGCGCGCAACGACCCGTTCGTGCCGGCGCGCAGCCTGCCGCATGCGGCGCACGTGGGTGCGTGTGTCACGTTGTGGCAACCCGCGCATGGCGGTCATGTGGGCTTTCCGGACGGCCCCTTCCCCGGCCACCTGTACACCCTGCCCGAGCGCGTGCTGGGCTGGCTGGTGCCGCATCTTTAGCCCACACTCCAACGCATGGACGACATCGTCAAGGCGGCCCTGAAGAAGTGGCCGAACGTGCCGGCCTGTGTCGGCTGGCTCGCGCTCGATGCACGCGGTGATTGGTACATGCGCGACGACCGCGTGCAGCACGCCGGCCCGTTCCCGCTGGTCAAGGGCAGCCGCATCCTGCACGACAAGCTGCGCGAGTTCATCCACCGCAACTACGCGGCCGATGAACAGGGCGGCTGGTTCTTCCAGAACGGCCCGCAGCGGGTTTATGTCGAGCTGGAAGCGGCGCCCTGGGTCTGGCGTTTGAGTGCTGCCGATGGCCGCACCGCGATCGAAAGCCACACCGGCCTCCCCTCTGTGTTCGAGAGCGCGTGGCTTGACGAACACGGCCGCCTGTTCCTCGCCACCGACCTCGGCCTCGGCATCGTGCATACGCTCGACATGGGCTTGGCCGCAGATGCGGTGGAGCGCGGCGAGTGGGCGCCTACGGATACGCGCTTCGACACGCTGCCCGAGCTTCACACCTACCGCCTCAGCCCGGCTGCCGACCGGGCCGCGGCGGCGGCCTTTCAGCTGCCGTAGAACACGTAGTCGGCCTCGTAGGCCACCTGCTGGCGCTGGCCTTTGCCGGCTGCATCGCAGGTCGTCATCGGGGCCACGCCGCCCTTGGTGTTGAGTCGCTGGATGTAGCTCACGCCCTGCATCGCGCCCATGCCCATCGCCGGCTCGGCCTTCACCAGTTGCAGCGGAATGTTGCCTGCGCTCGCCGGGGCCACTGCCAACTGCTTGCCGGTGACCTTCGAGCCGTCGGCCGATTCCCAGGTCGGGCCGGCGTAGTACTTGCCGACCACTTTGCGCCCATCGCCATAGAGCGTGGCGACCGGCGCCACGAAGGCCCATTCGTGCGCGCCCGCCATGTCCTTCTTCTCGCGGCATTCGTAGGTGATCTCGCCGACGCCGGTGGTGGCCATCAGCAGCTTCTGGCCCATCGGCACGCGCACCGCTTCGGGCAGGCTGGCGTTGTCGACTTTCATCATCGGCATCATCGGGGTGGCAGCGCAGGCCGACAGCAGGGCGGCGGCGCCGAAGAGGGCGAGGGTCTTGGTCATCGTGAAACTCCGGGTTCCGGGGGTTGAGAGGCCTGCTCTCATACGCAGCCCGCGCCAGCTTGGATGCAGCACCCGCCAGAAACAGACAAGCCGGCGCGAGGCCGGCTTGTCGGGGAGCGCGAAGCGGCTACTTCGCGGCGTTGACCATGTAGCTGACGACGGTCTTGATGTCCGCATCGCTGCCGGCCGAGCCACCGCGTGGCGGCATCGCATTCTTGCCCTTGATGGCGCTGGCGGTCAGCGCGTCGATGCCTTGTGCCACGCGCGGTGCCCAGGCGGCCTTGTCGCCGAACTTCGGCGCACCGGCCACACCCGCGGCATGGCAGACCGAGCAGATCTGGGTGTAGAGCGCCGGCACGGCGCCGGCATCGGTCACCGTGGCGGCTGCCGCCGTGGCGACCACGGCCATGGGCTTCGCTGCTTCGGCGGCTGGTGCTGCCGGGGTGGCCGCAGCCGCCGGAGGTGCCGCCTCCGCGGGCGCGGCGGCAGTGGTGGCGCCGACCTTCGGCTCCTCGAACTTGGCGCCGCCCTTGTTGGCCATGTAGACCACGGCGCGGCCGATTTCGACATCGCTGTAGTCGCCGCCGCCTTGCGCGCCCATCGCATTCTTGCCCTTCAGCGCGGAGTTCAGCAGCGCCTCGTAGCCGGTCTTGATGCGCGGCGCCCATGCCTCGGCGTCACCGAACTTCGGCGCACCGGCCACACCGGCCGTGTGGCAGGCCGTGCACACGGCGGCGAAGACCTGTTCACCGGTCTTGAGCGCGCTGGCGTCCGACAGGTCTTTCACCACCACCTGGCCGACCGGCTGGATGCGGCGTGCTACCGCTTCGGCGCCCAGGCCGTCGCTGCCCGCCGCGGGGCGGTGGTTTTCAGTGACATAGCTCACCAGCATCACGATCCCGATGATCGGAACCAGGAAGGACAGGACCACCGCGACGATGAGCTGTTTGGGTGTCTTGATGGGGCCTTCGTGCGGGCCGTCGTGTTCGTCGTGGGAAGGGGCGTCGCTCATGAAGTCCTCGAATGCGGGGGGCGTATTGCGCAGGCCGCGCCGGTACCGGAGGTACTGAACGGGCGGTCATTTGAACCGGCGGAATTATAGGGCCCGCGCCCGGGTTCTCCCGGAGGAGCCGGGGGTACGCTGATAGAATCGAGGGTTGTCGCGTCCGTAGCTCAATGGATAGAGTACTGCCCTCCGAAGGCAGGGGTTGCTGGTTCGATCCCAGCCGGGCGCACCACCTGATGCCCCCGGCGTCGCGGCTCAGCGTTCGTCCCGATCGCGGCCATGCGACGGAAACCGATCGTGATGGCGGTGGTCCCATTCGCGTCGTTCCCACTCGCGGCGTTGCCATTCGTGCCGTTGCCACTCGGCATGCCGCCAGTCCCGCTCGCGCTCGTAGTCGGGTCGGTACGACGGCCCCCAAGGGCGCTCATACGCGAATGCCGGCGGCGCCACATAGACTGGATGGGGTTCCACGTACACAGGCTCCGTCCGGACAACGAAGGGCGGCGGGATGAAGATCGGCAGGCCTGGCAATCCCGGCAAGCCGATCGAGACCTGGATGTCGGGGCGGGCTTGCGCGGCCGATGCGGCACCGAGTGCGGCGGCGGCCAGGACGGCGGCAGCGATGAATCTCGAAGAGAGGGGGCGCTTCATGATGAGGGCTCCTTGAGTTGCGATGGAGTCATCTTGCGTGCGCACCCCTGAACGCCACCTGAACGGATGCGAGATCGTTCGGGAGATCGCTCAACAGCTCGTTCACACTGCGCGCAGCACGATGTCGACCCGGGCGCCGCCAAGCTCCGAGCGAGACAGGCTCAACTCGCCGTCGTGGCTCATCACCAGTTCGTTGACGACCGCCAGGCCGACACCGTGACCGGGCACCTTCTCATCGCCGCGCACGTGCAGTTGCAGGATCGATTGCGTGTCACTGAAGCCCGGACCGTCGTCGTCCACCCGGACGTGCAGCCGGTTCCCCTCGCGCCATGCACTGACCGCCACGCGCTGCCTCGCCCACTTCGCAGCGTTGTCCATGACGTTGCCGAGCATCTCGAAGGCATCGCCTTCATCGATCCGCCAGGCGAGCTCGGCCGGGATGTCGACGGCCATGCTCAAGGCCTTGTCGGCATACACCTTGGCCAGCGAATCGCGAACCCGGTGCGCAGCGTTAGCGAGCGGCAGGAAAGGCGCAAAGCGCGAAGCACCGCCCGCCGCCGCCCGGGCCAGTTGGTGCTGGACGATGTCGTCCATGCGGGCCACCTGCTGGCTGACCGCCTCGGGTAACAGAGCCGGCTCACCGAGCGCGTTGCGCAGCACCGCCAGCGGTGTCTTGAGGCTGTGGGCGAGAAAGCTCAAGGCCTCCCGGTAACGGGTCTGGCGCAAACGTTCCTGGGTGATCAGGGCGTTGAGGTTGTCCGTCAGCGCCGTGATCTCGGTCGGGTACCGACCTTCGATCTCGGCCTGCTCGCCGAGCTCGATGCCGCGCACCTCGCGTGCGACGCGCCTGAGCGGCGTCAGGCCCCATTCGAGCAGGAGCGTCTGCGACACCAGCAGCAGCGCGGCGGCGCCGCCGAGCCAGGTCCACAAGGTGCGCTCGAAGGCGCCGACCTCCCGGTCGAACTCGGCCTTGTCCTCGACCACGGAGAGCACCAGCGGCGCCGCTTGCGCGCGGCCCGCCCAGTTGACGCCATAGCCGATCACCAGGTAGTCGTGACCGCCGGCCCCGACTATCTCGGAGCGCCACTCGCCGACCGCGACGCTGCGCAGGAACGGCGGGTTGATGCCCAGCGTCGATGGCGACTGCCACGCCTCGCCTCGCGCCACGTTGACGATATTCGCGTACAGCCCCGACCCGGGCAGGGACAGGCGCGGCTCGGGGAACGAAGGCGGAATGACCAGCGCACCCCGCTCGTCGAGATCGGCGCCGGCCAGCAGCAGGTACACCGTGCTCTGCAACTGGGCAAAGCGCGCCGTGCGCACGCTGTCTTCATGCGCTCGTTGCACGGCCCAGCCGGCCCCCGCCACGAAGGCGATCAACACCGCCGTGGCGCCCAGCATCAGGCGGGCGCGGATCGAGTCGGGCCACCTCATCCCAACGTGAATCGGTAGCCTCGCCCGCGCAAGGTTTCGATCGGCGCCAGCGTGCCGTCCGGGTCGAGCTTGCGGCGCAGCCGACCGATCAGCACTTCGAGCACATTGCTGTCCCGGTCTTCGTCGTGGGGATACAGGTAGTCCGACAGCTCCTGCTTGCTGACGACGCGTGCCCGTTCGCGCACGAGGAATTCGAGCAGACGATATTCAAACGTCGTCAGCTCGATCGCCTCACCCGCGAGGCGAGCGCTCTGCGCCGAAAAATCGATCGCGATCGGCCCCAGCGTGAGCACGTCCGACGTGGCCTTCAGCGAACGCCTCAGCAAGGCCTTGATGCGCGCATGCAGCTCGGGGTATTCGAAGGGCTTGACGAGATAGTCGTCCGCGCCCGCTTCCAGCCCCACCACCTTGTCTTGCCAGCTGCCGCGCGCGGTGAGGATCAGGATCGGAATGGCCCGCCCGTCCGCCCGCAGGCCCTTGACCACGTCCAGGCCGCTGAGCTTGGGCAGCCCGAGATCGACGATGGCCAGATCGACCGGGTACTCGCGCGCCTGGAACAAGCCGTCTTCGCCATCGGCGGCCTGGTCGACGCGGTAGCCATCGGCCTCCAGGCGGCGCGCCAGCCCGAGGCGCAGCGCCGCATCGTCCTCGACCAGCAACAGGCGCATGCCGGCCGCCGCCCGATCAGCCCACGACCCGCCCGCTGGCGGCGTCGATCAGGATCACCCGGACTTCGCCCTGGCCCGTGAGCACCTTGACGCGCCACACCGGGCGTTTGCCAGCCTCGGCCTTGTCGACCGACAACACCCGGCCGCTGGCGACACGTTGTGCGGCCGCGGCTGCTTCCTCTCGGCCGATATCGGCCCAGGCCGGCGTGGCCATAGCAAGGGCCATCGAGAGGGCGCAAAGAGCTGGGACGAGGAGCGCTTTCATGGAGCGGCTATCGTCCCACAAGATCCACCGACACCCGCACCGACACGAAGCGCCCAGGCTTCTCTTGCATCAGGGTCGTGAACTGCTGGCCGTTGTAGTCATAGCTGACCTGATAGCCGACGAGGCGTGACTGCACGTCCTCGACATCGCGGCAGGTCGTGACCTCACGCTGCATCGGCGCGGGTTGCTGCCAGCGGTCGCGGTAGGCCAGGTTGTTGCCGGTGAATGCGCCCACGACCGCACCGACCGCAGTGGCCGCTTCACGACCGTGGCCACCGCCGACCTGGTTGCCGATCAGCCCCCCGACGATGCCGCCGAGCACGGCGCCGCCGTAGTCGCGCTCACCGCGGTGGCGCGGCTCGCTGATCCATTGACTGCTGCATTCCTGGCGCGGAACGCGCACGTTTTCGTATTGCGGCTCGACGCTGCTGACGCGGGCGTTGTCGAGGTAGGTCTGCGCGTGCGCCGAGACGGCGGCGGCAGCGAGCAAGGGGATCAGGGCGAGGCGTTTCATGCAAGGCTCCACGGGTTGGGAATGAGCGCATGGTGCGGCCGGGTTCGTGAACCGAAGCTGAACGGAACAGCGACCGGACATCAATTCATCGCGTTGTCGCTGCGATGAGCCCAAGCGCGGCGCGCGTTGCCACTTGGTCCTCATGGGGTCAGGGCCGCGGGCGGCCTGGCGTCGGCCTCGAAGGGCGGCTTTGTGGGGGCCTTTCGTACTGTCAAGCCCGGCCACAGTGGTACTTGGGGGAGGTCTGTTGTACCGCCCCTGCAGGGCAGCGTTCAATGGTGTGGTCGGTTGAGGTAGGCGCCCCGACACCCGTGTCCGTTGGGATCTGTAAACTGGCAGCACCATGGCCTTCAACCCTGAAGTTTTTCGATGGGCAAGAGAGAGTGCTGGCCTTGAGCCGGAGGGAGCTGCTCGGGCTATCGGGATCGTTCTAACGTCGCTGATTGCGATTGAGAGGGGCGAGAAGGAACCTTCGCGAACGACGCTATCGAAGATGGCAAAGGTCTACCGCCGTTCGTTGCTCACCTTCTACTTGCCGATGCCACCACGCAAGGGCGACCGCGGCGAAGACTTCCGAACGGTCGTGGCGGATCGAACAGTAGAAGCCGACGTGGACGTTGATGCGCTGGTGCGTGACCTTCGGGCGCGACAGAGTCTTGTACGCGCGGTCCTTGAAGATGACGAAGATGTGCGGCCACTGGCGTTCGTCGGTTCGTCCAGCATGAATGGTGGCGTCCCGGCCTTGGCCGCTTCTATCGAACGGATGCTCGGCGTTACGCGCGCGCAGTACCGGGCGCAGAAGGATGCCGAGAGTGCGTTCACGCTGCTGCGCGAACGTGCTGAGGGTGCTGGCGTGTTTGTGCTGCTGATCGGCAACCTAGGGAGCCATCACTCGGCTATCCCTGTCGAGGCGTTCCGAGGCTTCGCAATAGCCGATCGCATCGCGCCCTTCGTCGTTATCAACGACGGCGATGCGAGGGCGGCATGGTCGTTCACGCTGCTACACGAACTAGCGCACCTGTGGGTGGGCGCTACTGGGGTGAGCGGAGGTGGCGCACCGGAAATGAAGATTGAGCGCTTCTGCAATGACGTGGCCGCCGAGTTCTTGCTACCCCGTGAAGATGTCCAGGCGATCAACGTAGCGGGGCTCGAACTCGATGTGCAAATTGCCGTTATCACAGAGCATGCAATCCGCTGGCGCGTAAGCCGGCAGATGGTTGCATATGGCCTGTTTAAGGCCGGCCGCATCTCGCTAGAGGCATGGCGGGCGTTGGAGGCTGGCATCCGCGAACGTTGGACGGCGGAGCGACGGCGCGAGAAGGACCAGCTGAAGGGCTCTAGCGGACCGAGTTACTACGTCGTTCGGCGTCACCGGCTCGGGCACGCCATGCTCGAATTCGCGCGTCACTACACCGACGCCGGGACGTTGTCGCCCTCTAAGGCCGCGAAAGTGCTGGGGGTCAAGCCACGCAGCGTCTATCCGCTATTGGCGCTCGCCACCTGATCGGCCGTTCGATGCTCTACTTACCAGACGCGAACGTGTTGATCACAGCCAACAATTTCTACTATCCCATTGATCGGGTCCCTGAATACTGGGAATGGCTGTCCTACATGGGCAGTCAGGGGCACGTGAAGATGCCGTTCGAAATCTTTGAGGAAGTCAAGGAAGGCCCCGACGACGCAGAGAAGGACTTGCTCTTCGCGTGGCTTCAAGAAGATGCCAACAAGAAGGCCTTGCTCCTTGATGAAAGGGTCGACCCGGGCCTCGTGCAGAAGGTCATCGCGGAAGGTTACGCGCCCGACCTCACTGACGATGAGGTCGAGCAGATTGGACGCGACGCCTTCTTGATCGCCTACGGCTTGGCAGCCAGGGAGCGATGCGTGGTGACGGTCGAGACTTCGGCGCCAAAGAAGCAACGCCAGAATCGTAAGGTTCCCGACGTGTGCAAGGCGATGGGTGCACCGTGTTGCACCCCCTTCGAGTTCAATCGTGCTCTTGGCTTCCGCACACAATGGAAGATGGACATCAAGAAACTGTAGGTTGATGCCGCCACCCGCCGCCCCGTTCCTGCCTTGAGTGCGGTTCGCCTAAGTCATTCACTGCAAGGGCCTGCTGTTGGGCGATGAGGCCCGAGGTTTCGGACGACCGATAAGGGTCAGAGCCCTCATTGGCGGCCGCCAACCGGCCAACTCCACCGCAGCACCTGCCCGTCATCGACCCGGCACCCCACCAGAACGCCGCATCAGAACCCGATCCGCGCCGTGGTCCCCGCCAGCCAGGTGCGCCCCGGCGCCGGCTCGAAGTAGCGCCCATTGCCCTCGTTCACGATCACCGAGCCCACGTAGCCGCGGTCGAACAGGTTGTCGCTGCGCACGAAGCCGCTCAGTTGCCACGGGCCGACCTTTGCCGCGTAGCCGACGCTCAGGTTGAAGACGATGGCGCGCGGTGTGGCCTCGGTGTTCGCGTCGTTGGCGTAGATGTGGCTGACGGCGTGTCCCTCGATGCCGGCCTGCCAGCCTTGCGGCGGCGCCCAGTTCAGCGCCGCGTAGGCGCTGCCCCGCGCCACGCCGGGAATGCGGTTGCCGGCAGCAATCGTCTGCTGCGTCGCCACCGTGCACGGGCTGCTGTTGCAGGTGCGAAACGTGTCGCGGTAGATTGCATCGAGGTAGGTCATCGCGAGCTGCGCGCGCAGGTCGTCGAAATAGCTGTCCGACCAGGCGAGCTCGATGCCGGTGCGCCGCGTCGCGCCGACGTTTTGGTAGGTCGCTCGGCCGCCGCCGTTGGTGAGGGTGACGATCTCCTGCTGCGTGCGCGTCTCGAACAGCGCGGCGTTCAGTTCGCCGATGCCGGCCGGGCGCGTCTTCGCACCCACTTCGAGGCTGTTGCTGCGCGCCGGCAGCAGCGCGAAGTTCAGGCCGCTCGCGCCGTTCGGGCGGTAGGCCAGTTCGTTGAAGGTGGGCGTCTCGAAACCGCGGCCGGCGGTGGCATACAGGTGCACGCTCTCGCTCACGGCGTACATCACGCCGAGCACCGGCAGGTTGGCGCTGTAGCGCGCGGCGCCGCTGTCGTCGATGTTGGTGCCGACGATGTAGTGGTCCGCCGACTCGAAGCGCACGCTGCTGTGCCGCAGGCCCGCCGAGACCGACCATGCGGGCGTGAGCTTGAGCGTGCTCTGCACGTAGCCGTCGACATTGCTGGCAGTGTCTTGTTCGTCGCGCCGCAGCGGGCCTTGCACGCCGAGCACCTGGGCGGCCCCGGCGCCGCTGAAGTTCTGGTAGCCCAGGCGGTGCTGGTCGAGCAGGTCGTAGGCCACACCCGCCACCAGCGTGAACGGGCGCTCGGCCACGGTGCTGCGCAGTGTCCAGCGCAGGTCGGTGCCGCGGTAGTCGCTGCCCAGCGCGATCACACCGCCGGGGCTCAGCGGGTTGCCCTGCGTGCCGGTCGGGATGGACTGAAACTGCCGCGTATTGCGGTGCCCGGTGTAGACCATCGCGCGCAGCGAGTTCGCCGCGTCGAGCTGGCGTTCGTAGATCAGCCCGCCCTGGCTCTGGTCGACCGTCTTGCGCGTGTCGAAGGTGAGCGCGGACGGGTCGACCGCGCGCGGGTTGGCGTCGAGCTGCGCGCGGTTCAGGCCCAGCGGGTCTTGTGCCTGCGGCAGGTCGACGCTGTTGGCGATCAGGCTGAGCTTGCTTTGTTCGTCGATGCGCAGCGTGAGCTTCACGTTGCCAATGTCGCGCCGCGCGGCGCTGTGATCGCGGTAGCCGTCGGTCTCGAAGTGGCTGGCGCTGAGCACATAACCCACTGCCCCTTCGATGCCGCTCACCTTGGCGCTGATGCGCAGCGAGTGGTTGCTGCCGGTGGCCAGGCTGTAGTCGACCGCCGAGGGGCGCGCCGGCTCTTCGGTGAAGACCTGGAGCACGCCGCCCGAGGAGTTACCGTAGAGCGCCGAGAACGGGCCGCGCAGCACTTCGATGCGGTCGGCCGAGCCGAGGTCGACGTTCGAGATCTGCCCCTGCCCGTCCGGGAAGGTGGCCGGAATGCCATCGACGTACAAGCGCACGCCGCGGATGCCGAAGGACGAACGCGCGCCGAAACCGCGCACCGAGATCTGCACGTCCTGCGCGTAGTTCTGGCGGTCGCGCGCCGTCAGCCCGGCCACGCCGCCGAGGCTGTCAGAGATGTTGATCTGGCCGCGGTCGCCGCGTTGCACGTCGATGCGGTCGATCGAGGCGGGCACGTCGAAGGCCGGGGCTTCGGCCAGCGTGCCGGTCACGACGACCTTGGGCAGCGTGGTCCCGGCGGCTGAATCGGCATTCGCAGGATTGGCCTGCGAGTAGGCGCAGAGGGGCCAGGCGAGGGCAAGGGCCGAGGCCAGCGGGCCAAGGTGCGGCCGGCGAATCGGGGGGCGGGTGAGTTTCATGCGGGCACTGGAAGGCGGCAACGGAGCCGCCATGATGCCTGCGCCGAGCGGACTGCGCCTCCTCCCGCGCCGGCCCGCCTACGTGGCCAGCGCGTCGGCCACCGCACGCACCGCCAGCAGGTAGCCGACCGGCCCGAGGCCGCAGATCACGCCCGTCGCAGCCAGCGACACCAATGAGTGCCGGTGCGGCTCGGGCCGCTTGTGGATGTTCGTGATGTGGACCTCGATGAGCGGGCGCTGGATCAGCTTCAGCGCGTCGAACACCGGCACGCAGCCGAACGAGAAGCCGGCCGGGTTGATGATCACGGCGGCGTCTTTCAGGAACGCCTCCTGCAACCAATCGACCATCACGCCCTCGTGGTTCGTCTGGCGGAAATCGCAGGCGAGGTCGAGCTCGACGGCGAGCCTCTCGGTGCGCTGCTGGATCTCGGCCAGCGTGGTCGCGCCGTACAAATGCGGTTCGCGGCGGCCGAGCAGGTTCAGGTTCGAGCCGTTGAGGACGAAGAGGGGGTGTGGCATGGGCCTCTCCTACTTGCGCAGCCGCGTCAACTCGTCGTTGTAGAGCTTGACCATCGCCGGGTCGTAGCTCGCAGCGAGGCGGTCGGTCACCGGCTTGGCCACTTGCGCCATGCGCCGCTGTTCGGCGGGGCTGAGTTCGTTGAACAACATGCCCTGGGCCTGCAACTCGCCGACCGCCTTCAACGCCGCCGCGCGGCTCACCTGCCGCTGGTAGGCGCGCGTCTCGTCAGCCGCCTCGTTCATCATCTTCTGTTCGGTCGGCGAGAGCTTGTCCCAGAAGCGCTTGCTGACGAGCAGGATGTTGGCGGCGTAGACGTGGTTCGTCGCGCTCACGTACTTCTGCACCTCGAAGAACTTGTTCGACAGGATCACCGCAAAGGGGTTTTCCTGGCCGTCCACCGCCTTCGATTCGAGCGCTCCGTACAACTCGCCGAAGGCCATCGGCACCGGGTTCGCGTGGAAGGCCCGGAAGGTGTCGAGGAACACCGGGTTCGGAATCACCCGCAGCTTCAGGCCGTCCAGGTCTTCGGGCCGGGTGATCGGCCGCTTGCTGTTCGTCACGTTGCGAAAGCCCAGGTCCCAGTAGCCCAGCGCGACGAGGCCCTTTTCCGGCAGCTTGGCGATCAAGGCCTGGCCGAAGGGGCCGTCGAGCAGCGCATCGGCCTGCTCGTGGTTGGCAAGGGCGAAGGGGAAATCGACCAGGCCGAACTCCTTCACGATGCCGGCGAGCGAGGTTGTTGCCGGCGCCGACATTTCCTGCACGCCGCCCTGCAGTGCCGATTGCTGCTGCATCTCGTTGCCGAGTGTGGAAGACGGGAACTCCTTGACAATCAACTTGCCGCCGCTCTTGGCCGCCAGGCGTTCGGCAAAGCGCTTCACGCCCAGGCTGACCGGGTGATCGGGGTTGTTCAGGTGGCCGAACTTGATCGTGCGCTCCTGCACCTCCTGGGCCGGGGCCGACGTGGAGACGATGAAGGTGAACGACAACAGCAGGGCGCAAAGCGGTCGGCGGGTCATGAGCAGGTCTCCGGTGTTTTTGGCTGCCCCATTGTTGAAAGCCCGAGCTGCCGGCGTTCCGAATTGGAAACACTTGCCGCATGACGAAATGAGGATGAATTGAGCACCGCACTCGACCGCGGCCTGGCCTTGCTCGAACGCCTGGCCGGGCAGCCTGAAGGCATGGCGCTCAGCGCACTGGCCGACGAGTTGGACATTCCGCACGGCGCCTGCCACCGCCTGCTCGCCGCGCTGCTGCGCCGCGGCTATGTGCGCCAGGTGAGCCTGCACGGCGACTACGTGCTGACGACCAAGCTGGCCTCGCTCGGCCTGGGCTTTCTGAGCAGCGCCGGCATCGTCGACATCGCCGAGCCGCTGCTCGAACGACTGGCGAAGGAGTCGGGTGAACTCGTGCGCCTGTCCCTGGTCGACGACGATCGCCTCGTCTGGGTGGCCAAGGCGCAGGGCTCGCGCAAGGGCCTGCGCTACGACCCCGACATGGGCATGGACGCGCGGCTGTCCTGCACCGCCTCGGGCCACGCCTGGCTGCTCACGCTGAGTGACGAGCGCGCGCTCGAACTGGTGGCGCGCCAGGGTTTCGGCGAACCGAAGGACTACGGGCCGAAGGCGCCGCTGACCGTCAAGGCGCTGCTCGGTTTTCTGCATGCCGCACGTGTGCGCGGCTACGCGATGATCGACGAGGTGTTCGCGCCGGGCATGACGGCGATGGCTGCGCCGGTGCAACGCAGCGGGCGCACGATCGGCGTCATCAGCATCGCCGGTCCGCGCATGCGCCTCACCCCGGAGCGCATGCAGTCGCTGGCGCCAGCGGTGCTCGTGGCCGCCGCCGAACTCGGGCCGATCAGCCGGGCCTCGAACATGTTCGGCCGGCCTGCGTTGGGCCGGGCCTGAACCGCGCCAGGCCGAAGTCAGCCTTGCAATGCCGCTGCGATGTCGGCGGCGAGTGAGCGCAGCGCCTCGTCCAGCGCGCGAGCCTCGGCGGCGAGGTCGGTGCTTGCTCCGCCGCGCAGGGCCACATCGAACGCCAGCAAGCGCTGAACGAACGCGCCGGCCGCCACCGAAGAACAGGCACCGCGCAGCGAATGCGAGGCCGAACGCCAGCGCGCGATGGCACCGACCGGATCGCCCGTCGCGCCCTCGCGCAATGCCGGCATGCCGGCGCCGTAGGTGCGCGTGAAGCGCTCCAGCACCCGCAGCAGCGCCGCCTCGTGCCCGCCCACATGGTGCAGGGCCTGCGCCCAGTCCAGGCCATCGACGCTGGCCAGGCGCTGCATCAACGTGCGCGATGGCGCTGGGTGCGTGGTGTCGTGGGGGGCCGGCATCGTCTCGCGCACCGGCAGCCAGCGCAGCAGCGTGGTGTACAGGTGCTCCGGGCTCACCGGTTTGGCGACGTGGTCGTTCATGCCGGCGGCGATGCAGGCGGCGCGGTCTTCGCCGTAGGCATTCGCCGTCATCGCGATGATCGGCGTGCCGTGGCCGGCCTGCGCGCGGATCGCGCGGGTGGCGGCCAGACCGTCCAGCTCGGGCATCTGCACGTCCATCAGGATCAGGTCGTAGGGGCGCGAGAGCGCCATCTCCACCGCACGCCGGCCGTCGTTGGCCGTCTCGACGACGAGGCCGGTGACCCGCAGCAGCTCATGCGCGATCTCCTGGTTCACCGGGTTGTCTTCGGCCAGCAGCACGCGCTGCCCGGCGTGCCCCGCGCGCAGGGCCGCTTCGGCGCGGCCGGCGGTGGGCGGCGGCGCGAGTGCCTTGCCGACCTGCTTGCGCAGCACACGCGACAAGGTGTCGTGCAGCATCGAGGCCGTGATCGGTTTGACGAGCACCGCGTCGTAGGCGACATCGCGCGCCTGCTGCCACACCGCGGTTTCGTCGAACGCGGTTGCGAGGATGGCGGGCGGGCAGCCCGTGCCCAGCACGGCGCGCAGTTGGCGCAGGGTCTCGATGCCGTCCGGCGGCGCCATGCGCCAGTCGATCAGCATCACGTCGTAAGGGCGGCCGGCGGCGATCTCCGAGCGTGCGCGTTGCAAGGCCGCGCTGCCGCTCGCCTCGGCATCGACCTTCAGGCCGAGCGAATGCAGGCGGTCGGTGAGTGCCTGCAAGGCCTCCGGCAGGTCGTCGACCAGCAGCGCGCGCAGGTTCTGCATCGGCACCGGCGCGGCGCGCTCGCCCGCAACGGCTGCGCGGCCGAGCCGGACGGTGAACCAGAAGGTGCTGCCTTCGCCCGGCACGCTGTCCAGGCCGACCTCGCCGCCCATCATCGTGACCAGGTGGCGTGTCAGTGCGAGGCCCAGGCCGGTGCCGCCGTGCCGGCGCGTGGTCGAGGTGTCCGCCTGTTCGAAGGCCGTGAACAAGGCGTGCTGGCGATCGAGCGCGATGCCTTCGCCGGTGTCCTGCACCTCGAAGCGCACCTGCAGGTGGCTCGCGTCTTCGCGCAGCAACTCGCCGCGCAGGCGCACCCAGCCGCGTGCCGTGAACTTGACGGCATTCGCCAGCAGGTTGATGAGGGCCTGGGCCAGCCGTGTCGGGTCGCCGCGCAGGCGCGCCGGCAGGTGGTCGGTGTCGAGCACCAGCTCCAGGCCCTTCTCGCGCGCGCGGCCGTTGACCATCTCGAAGGCGCCGGAGAGCATCGTGTCGAGCGAGAACTCGGTGTCTTCGAGCGCCATCTTGCCGGCCTCGATCTTCGACAGGTCGAGGATGTCGTTGATGATCTGCAAGAGATGGTGCGCCGCCTCGCCGATCTTGGCCAGGCGTTCGCGTTCGAGCGAGTCGCGCGTGTCGCGCGCCATCAGGTGCGTGAGGCCGATGATGGCGTTCATCGGCGTGCGGATCTCGTGGCTCATGTTGGCCAGGAAGGCGCTCTTCGCGCGGGTGGCCTCCTCGGCCTTGTCGCGGGCGCGTTCGATCTCGGCCTTGGCGGTGTCGATGGCGGTGATGTCGGTCATGAACCACATCGTCTCGCCGGTCTCCTGCGAGAGCATCACGCCGCTGGTGTCGATCCAGAGCAGGCGGCCGTCCTTGCGCCGCATGCGCGCCTGGGCGCGGTGCCGGCGGCCGGCGCGCAGCTCGGGGTAGGCGGCCGTGCCGGCCGCTTCGTGGCTGGCGTCGTCCGCGTACAGCAGGCGCGAGGGTGCGGCGAGCAGTTCCTCGGCCGTGTAGCCGAAGATCTGGCTCATGCCCTTGTTGACCCACACCGGCTTGCGGTCGCGCAGCTTGGCGATGCCGATGGCGTCGTTGTCGAGCATCGCCTCTTGTTCGCGCAGCAGGCGCTGCAACTGCTCCTGAGCGCGGCGCAGTTCGGTGATGTCGTACATCACCGAGCGGCTGCGCAGGTAGCGGCCCTGGGTGTCGGTGACGATGCTGGCACTCATGCTGACGTGGCGCACGCTGCCGTCGCGGCTGCACAGGTCGAAGCTCAGCGCATCGGTGCGCCCTGCGGCCTTGAAGGCCGGGAAGAGGCGCTGGAACTGCTCGCGCCCGGCAGCGGTGTAGAAGTCGGCCGGGCCGAGTTGGCCGATCACTTCGTCGCGCTCGCAGCCCAGCCAGGCCAGCATGGTGGCATTGATGCGCAGGAACTTGCCGTCCGCATCGAGCGAGTAGTAGCCGCAGGGAGCGTGGTCGTAGAGGTCGGTGAGCTCGGTCGCCGTGGCGGCGAGTCGCGACTCCAGTTCCTTGCGGTCGGTGATGTCGCGGCCTACGGCCTGGATGTCGACCAGCACGCCGGCCGCGTCGAAGGCACCGCGGTAGACGATCTGGCGCCAGCGCAGCACCTCGTTGCGGGTGATCACGCGCATCTCGATCGTCACCACCGGATTTGCCGGTGAGAGGGATTGCAAACCCGCTTGCACCCGCGGCGCGTCTTCCGGAAACACGTTCGGGCGCCATTGGCTGCCGGTGACCTGCGCACGCTCGACGCCGAACATCTCGCAGAACGCCGGGTTCACGTAGACGATCGTGCCCTGGGCCGTGAAGCGCACGATGGCATCCGTCTGTTCCTCCAGCATGAGGTGGTAGCGCTCCTGGGTCTGCCGCAGTTCGGAGAGGGTCGAACGCTGGCGCAACTGCGCAGCCTGCAGGCGAACGATGATCCACGCGATCAGGCTCGATGCGGCCAGGAAAGCCGCACCTGCTGCGACCGGCCGCATCCACACCCACAGCAGCAGGGCCGACCCGAAGAGAACCAGCGCCGCGGCCAGCGCCGCAAGGCCAGATTTCGGCCACTGCGCTTGGGTGACTTCGTCCAGGGGCATCGGCCATTCTAGGGCGGCCATGTCATCTGAAATATGCGGGGCTGCGCCCGACATACGCCCGCAAGCCGGTGGTGCAAACCTGCAGCGTCCGGCGCACCGTGTGCGCGTATTTCAGGAGACTCGAATGACTGTCAACACCCGCTCCCTCTCTGCATCGAACGCCGCCCGTGCACTGCGCCTGGCGCGCGGCGCGGGCGCGCTGGCCGCGATCCTGGCGCTGGGCGCCTGCGCCGTGCCGGTGACCCGCACGACGCGTGTCTACGACGCCCCCGCGGTCTATGCCGCCGTGCCCGCAGTCGAATACGGCACCGTGCGGCGCATCGACGTGATCGACACCACCGTGCAACCCACCGGCGGCGGTGTGGCCCTCGGTGCGCTCATCGGTGGTGTGGTCGGCAACCAGTTCGGCCACGGCTCGGGCCGCGCCGCGGCCACCGCGCTCGGTGTATTCGGCGGCGCGGTGATCGGCAACAACGCCGAACAGCAGCAGGCAGCGGCCGCCTCCAGCCGGGTCTATCACGTCGTCGTGGGCTTCGACGATGGCCGC
>JANYJL010000110.1 GCA_025361845.1 Rhizobacter sp. | reverse complement strand
GCCCGTCGCGGTCGAAGCGCGCCACCACGTCGGGGATGTTGGCCGCCAGCGAGCGGAACTCGGATTCGCTCTTGCGCAGCGCAGTGCGCTCGCGCAGGTTGGTGGCCTTCAGGCAGGTGCTTTCAAGCGCAAAGGGCAGGCGCTGCAAGTAGCCGTCCGCCTTGTTCAGGCAGTCCGCGACGCCGAGCCGGATCGCCAGCCGCGCAACGCCTTCGTCGCCTTCGTCGGTGACCAGCACCACCGGCAGGTCGAAGCCGGCAATCGCAGCCGCTTCCTTCAACAGCTCGATGAAGGGCATGCCGGGCAGCCGGTGGTCGAGCACCAGCACATCGGGCGCGTGCGGGCCCTGCCACACCGCATGCAGGCGCGCCAGCACGTGCGCGGCCGTCGGCGCGGCGTCGATCAGGATGTGCGGCGTGCGCCGGCGCAACTCACCGCGCACACGCTCGATGTCGGCCGTGTCGGCGTCCGCATACAAGACCTTCATGGGCGTCGACGCCCAGGCCATTTCCGAGCGAAAACGCTCCAGCGCCGCGCGCAAGGTCGCCGGCAGTTGGCTCAGGTAGTCGTCGCGCTTGGTGACGTAGTCGTTCGCGCCGGCATGCAGCGCGCCGAGCACCGTGTCTTCGAGCCCCGAGCCGGTGAGGATCACCACCGCCAGCATCAGCTTGTGGCTGCGCACATGGGACAGGATCTCCAGGCCCAGGCCGTCGGGCAGGCTCAGGTCGGTGAGCACCAGGTCGTAGTGCGGCGTGTCGGCATCGGTCGCGTGGGTCGGGTGGGCGAGACCGTTCTCGAAACGCACCAGCCGCGCCAAGGCCTGCGCCACCGTCGTGACGACCTCCAGGTGGATGTCGGGCGCGCGCCGCCGGAAGGTGTCGCGCACCAGCGCAGCACCGAGCGCGTAGTCCTCGACAAAGAGCACGTTCATCGGGACGTCACGCCCGGCGGTCGGTTGACCACCATCCAGTACAGGTCGATCTGCTCGGCCACGGCGCGGAATTTTTCGAAGTCCACCGGCTTGACGATGTACGAATTGACACCGAGCTTGTAGGCCGTGTGGACATCGCCGTGTTCGGCCGAGGTGGTCAGCATCACGACCGGGATGGTGCCGAATTCCGGGTGCGCACGCAGTTGCCGCAGTACCTCCAGGCCGTCGACCTTGGGCAGGTGCACGTCAAGCAGAATCACTACCGGCGGCGCGGCGCCGGCCTCCCAGCGGGCGATCATGTCCAGCACCGCCTGGCCGTCGCGTGCCACCTCGATCAGGTTGGTGAGCTTGCGTGCGGCAAAGGCGCGCAAGGTGAGATCCAGGTCCATCGGGTTGTCTTCGACGATGAGGATCGATCGGTTGTCTTGCATGCTGGCGCCTGGGGTCAGTAGGTGGTGGGTTCGGGGTCGGCGGCGTCGACCGCGCCAAGTTCGAGATAGAAGCTCGCACCCGCGCCGGGCTGGCTTTCGGCCCAGACGCGGCCGCCCATCTGCGCCATCGCCTTGCGCACCAGGGCCAGGCCGACACCGGTGCCCGGGTGGTCTTCGGCGAGGTGCAGGCGCTGGAAGATCTCGAACAGCTTGTCGTAGTGACGCATGTCGAAACCGGTGCCGTTGTCCTGCACCGACAGCACGCAGCGCTCGCCGACCCGGGTGCCGCGGATGGTGATCACCGGCGGCTGCGCACGTGCCGAGAACTTGATGGCGTTGTCGATCAGGTTGCGCAAGGCCATGGCCAGGCCCTCGCGGTCGGCGTGCACACGCAGGTCGTCCACCTCCACGCGCACCTGCACGCCGGCCAGGGCGGCTGCGTTGCGCGCGAGTTGCTCTTCGACCATCGCGCGCAGCCGGATGCGCACCGGCACGAACGTGCGCCGCTCTTGCTGCGAGTACGCCAGCAAGTCGTCGATGAGCTGATTCATCTGCGTCGTCGCCTTGCGCACGTTGCCGAGGAACAGGCGGCCGTCGGCGTCCAGCTTGTCGGCGTAGTCTTCGATCAACAGGCGGCTGTAGCCTTCGATGCCGCGCAAGGGCGCTTTCAGGTCGTGCGAGACCGAATAGCAGAACGATTCCAGCTCGCCCGTCTTCGCTAACAACTCGCCGGTGCGTCGCAGCACGCGGTCTTCCAGATCGGCATTGAGCTGTTGCAGCTGCAACTCGGCGGCCTTGCGGTCG
>JANYJL010000054.1 GCA_025361845.1 Rhizobacter sp. | reverse complement strand
CGTTTGAAACAAGCTCGGCAACGTGGCCCGGCCACGCCGAACCCTTGCCGAGCTTCACCCATGTGCTGACGCATCTGGACTGGCGCCTGCACCCGCTGCGCTGGACCTTGCCCCCACGCACCGCGGCGGCGCGTGTGGCCGACATCGTGGCCACATGGCCGACCGGCCGCTGGTTCACGCTCGAAGAGGCCCTGGCTGCAGGCTTGCCTGCGCCGTTGCGAAAGTTGCTGAGCCGCTGAACGGCTGAGCGGCCTCGTCCGAAGACGTCAGCTCACGACACCCTTGCTGCGCAGGAAGTCGTCCACCAGCTCCAGCCGCACCAGCGCATCCGGCAACTCCATCAGCTTCTGCTTCGCAGGCAGCGAGATCGGCAGAATCTCGCACCAGCGGTTCGCCACCCAGCCGGCATCGCCGAATTCGTGCGGCTCCAGGAAAGGCTCGGTGCCCTGGCCTTTCAGCGAGGCAATGGCCGTGACGAGGCCACGCACCGTTTCCTGCATGTCGTCCGGCGGTGCGACCTTGTCGTCGTCGGGCAGCGTGCGCGTTTGCGCGAGCCACAGGCCATCGGCCTGCTGGCGCGGTGCCGTCAGCTCGAAGCGATGCGTGCCGCGGCAACGCAGTTGCAGGATGCCGGGCTGGGCGCTGTCCACTTCCATGATTTCGGCGAGCGTACCGACGGTTTCGAGGTCGACCGTGTCGTCGGACACGCGCGCCTCGGTGCCGCGCCGCAGTGCGACCACGCCAAAGGGCTGACCGCTGCGCAGGCAGTCGGACATCAAATCCAGGTAGCGCGCTTCGAACACCTTCAGCCCCAAAAGACCGCCCGGGAACAGGACGGTCTGCAAGGGGAACAAGGGCAACTCAGTCACGCCGGGCCGCCCCAAGTGACGACGCTCCCCTCGGGGGCCGCGAGCGAAGTGAGCTGGGGGCCCATGTCAGTCACGCGCGTCGAGCTCGCGATGGCGAATCAAGGTGGCGGCGCGGCTCGTGAAACGCTGTGCCAGCGTCTCGACGAAATACACCGAGCGGTGCTGGCCGCCGGTGCAACCGATGGCCACAGTGAGGTAGCTGCGCTGGTCGCCTTCGAAGGCCGGCAGCCAGCGCGCCAGGAAGGTCTCGATCTGCGACAGCATCTCGTCCACCTCGGGCTGGCTGCGCAGGTACTCGGCCACGCCGGCATCGCGCCCGGTCAGCGGCCGCAGCTCGCGGATGTAGTACGGGTTCGGCAGCACACGCACGTCGAACACGTAGTCGGCATCCAGCGGCACGCCGTGCTTGAACGCGAAACTCTCGAACACGAGCGTGAGGCGGTTGCCTTCGGCGCGCACCATCTCGCGGATCCAGATGCGCAGTTGCGCCGGGCGCAACTGGCTGGTGTCGATCACGGTGGAGAGCTCGCGCAGTTCGGCCAGCAGTTCACGCTCCAGCTCGATCGCGTCGATCAGCGCACGGCGGCCTTCGCTGGCCTGGTCTTCCTTGCGGCGCGCGCGCAGTTCGTGCTGCTTGTCGTCCGACAGCGGGTGCGGGCGGCGCGTTTCCGAGAAACGCCGCACCAGCGCATCCGTGCTCGCTTCGAGGAACAGGATGTTGATGAGCACACCCTCGCCGCGCAATTGCTCCAGCAGCGGCAGCAGGTGCGACAGCGTGCCGGCGCTGCGCACATCGACCGCGATGGCGACACGCCGCTCGAAGCGCTCATGTTCGAGCCGCAGGAATTCGCGCAGCAGCTCGGGCGGCAGGTTGTCGACGCAGAAGAAGCCGGCATCTTCCAGCGCATGCAGCGCGACGGATTTACCCGACCCGGAGATGCCGGTGACCAGCACGACTTCGCGAGGCGAAAGCGTCGTGTGGTGCAGGCCTTCGCCTTCGCGACGGGACGGTGTGGCTTCGGCGGGCTGGCCCGGCCGAAGTTCGGACGTGGGTTCGGATGGGTTCATGTGCGCTTGCGTCCTCGCGGCGCTGCCGGAGCAGCAGCGACCGCCAACATTTCCTGGGCATGCGCAAGGCTCGTGCCCGACAGGCGCTCGCCGCCGAGCATGCGCGCCACCTCGGCGACCCGCGCTTCGCCGGTGACGGCGTTCACCTCGCTGCGCGTCGTGCCTTCGCGTGACACTTTGGACACGACAAAATGATGGTCGGCACAGGCAGCCACCTGCGGCAAATGCGTGACGGCCAGCACCTGGCGTTCGCGGCCCAACTGCTTCATCAAGCGGCCGACCGTCTCGGCCACGGCACCGCCGACACCCGCATCGATCTCGTCGAAGATCAGCGTGCCGGCGGCCGCGTCGCTGCCTTCGAGCTGGCTCGTCGTGACGGCGATGGCCAGCGCGATGCGCGAGAGTTCACCGCCCGAGGCCACCTTGGCCAGCGGCCGCGGCGTGCTGCCGGCGTGGCCGGCGACCAGGAACTCGGCCGACTCGAGCCCGAAACTTTGCGGCGCATCTTGCGCCAGCAGGGCCACCTCGAAACGCCCACCGGCCATGCCGAGTTGCTGCATCGCCTGGGTGACAGCGGCGGCAAGCTTCGGCACCGCAGCACGGCGCGCGCTCGAGATGCGTTTGGCTTCAGCGTTGAACGCGGCCGTGGCCTCGGTCAACGCGCGTTGCAAGGCGTCGAGGTCGGCCGCCGCATCGAGCGCGCGCAACTCGGCCTTCCACTGCGCGAGCAAGGCCGGCAACTCGGCCGGCGGGCGGCGGTAGCGGCGCGCCAGGGCCATCCACGCCGACATGCGCTCATCCAGATCGCGCAGCGCCTCGGGCTCCGGCTCGGCGTGGTGCAGGTAGCCGCTGAGCGTGTGCGCGGCGTCCTGCAACTGGGTCTGCGCGCCTTGCAGCACCTCGATGACTTCGGCGAGCTTCGTGTCGTAGTTGGCCACGTCTTGCAAGGCGTCGAGCGCGCGGCCGGCCAGGCCATCGGCACTTTCGTCGGCTTCGGACAAGGCGTCGAGCGCGACACGCGCCGCATCGATCAGCGACTGTGCATTCGACAAACGTTTGTGCTCGGCATCGATCTCTTGCCACTCGCCCTCACCCGGGGCGAGCTTGTCGACCTCGCCGATCTGCCAGGCCAAACGTTCGCGTTCACGGTCCAGGTCGGCTTGTTTGCTGCGTGCGTTGTCGAGCGCCACACCGGCCCCTTTCCACTGCGCCCACGACGCGGCCAGTGATGCGGTATCGACACCCGCGAACGCATCGAGCAGCGCCCGCACCGCCACCGGCCGTGTGAGGCTTTGCCAGGCATGTTGGCCGTGGATGTCCACCAGGTGGTCGGCCGCTTCACGCAACTGCGCGAGCGTGGCCGCGCTGCCGTTGATCCACGCGCGGCTCTTGCCTTGCGCATCGATGGTCCGGCGCAGCAGCAGGTTGTCGCTCGCCTCGAAGCCGGCTTCGTCGAGCCAGGGCGCGAGGCTCGCCGGCGCATCGAACTCGGCGCTGATCTCGCTGCGCGCCGTGCCTTCACGCACCACGCCCGCATCACCTCGGCTGCCGAGCGCGAGCTGCAAGGCGTCGATCAGGATGGACTTGCCCGCGCCTGTTTCGCCGGTCAACACCGAACAGCCGCGCTCGAAATCGACTTCGAGTGCGGTGACGATGACGAAGTCCCGCAATGACAGTCTTCGCAACACCTCAAGTCACCCCGACGTTCCAGTGCAGCTTGCGCCGCAGGGTCGCGTAGTAACTCCAGCCGCGCGGATGTAGAAAGCGCACTTGATGTGGCGAAGACTGTCATTGCGGGACTTCGTCATCGTCACCGCACTCGAAGTCGATTTCGAGCGCGGCTGTTCGGTGTTGACCGGCGAAACAGG
>JANYJL010000048.1 GCA_025361845.1 Rhizobacter sp. | reverse complement strand
CAGCCTCGGCGATCGCGTGGATGCTGTTAATAGTAGCCCTGCCATACCTCGCGCTGCCGGCATTTTTGCTGTTCGGCTAGCGCAAACTGGCGCGCCCGCGGTCTGCGGCCCTGCCGGGTGCGGCGCACGCGCGGGCGGCCGACACTTGGGCGATCGAGACCATCCGGGCGCTCGGCCAGCCCGCGCCCGCCGACTACCGCGAGCTGAACCTGCATGCCGATGGCAACGCGGCGCGCGCGAGCCTGCTGGCGAGCATCGATGACGCGCAAAGCTCGATCGCCGTCAGCACCTTCATCCTCGGCGACGACGAACTCGGCCGCGCGGTGATAGATCACCTGTGCGCCCGGGCCGAACGTGGTGTGCAGGTGCGGCTGCTGCTCGACGGCATGGGCCGCCTGATGGCCGGCCACCCGAGCGTGAAGCGCCTGCTCGCGGCCGGTGGCGAGTTCGCGCTGTTCGTGCCGCCCCTGCGGTCGCCGCTGAAAGGCCGCAGCAACTTGCGCGATCACCGCAAGCTGCTGATCGCCGATGCCAGCTCGGCCACCGGCCGGCTGTGGTGCGGCGGGCGCAACCTGGCTGCGGAATATTTCGACGGCCAGCCCGGTGCGGCGGCCTGGCGCGACCTGAGCTTCGACCTGCGCGGTCCCTTGGTCCTGCAGGCGCAGGCACTCTTCGAACACGACTGGGCATTCGCGCGTGGCCAGGCGCCCGGCCGCTTGCAGCCCGTCGCCCCCGAGTCGCCGGATGGCGCGCAACTCGTCGCCTCCGGCCCCGACCAGACCGACGACACGCTGCACGCCTTGCTCGTCACGGCCGCCTACCGGGCGCGCGAACGCATCGTCCTGGCCACACCTTACTTCGTGCCCGAACCGGCGCTGCTGATGGCGCTGTGCATGGCCGCGCGGCGCGGCGTGGCGGTCGATCTGCTGATGCCCGCACGCTCCAACCACCGCCTGTCCGATTGGGCGCGCGGCCGCGCTTTGCGCGCACTCGCCGAGGCGGGTGGGCGCATCTGGCTGGTGCCAGGGATGATGCACGCCAAACTCGCTGTCTTCGATGAGGTGCTGGCGCTGGCCGGCTCAGCCAACCTCGACAGCCGCAGCCTGTTCCTGAATTACGAGCTGATGTTCGCCTTCCATCGCAGCGCCGACGTGCGCCGTTTCAGCGTCTGGTTCGATGCCGAGCGGTCGCCCTCACGTGCCTTCGTCGCCAAGGCGCCGGGCCTGCTGCGCGACGTCGCCGAAGGCATGCTGCTGTGGCTGGCTTTTCAGCTTTGACGCGCACTCGATGAACGACCTGTCCACCCTCCAATCCCTCGGGTTTCAATGGCCCAGCCCGGCCTACCTGTTCGGTGCCTTCGTCTTCGGCCTCGTCGGCCTGGTCGCGTTTCGACACGGCCGCCGCACGGGCCGGCCCGTGACGCTGGGGCTCGGCATCGTGCTGATGTTCTACCCCTACCTCGTCTCGAACACCGTGGCGCTGTACCTCGTCGGTACGGCCTTGTGCGCGGGCATCTGGTTCGATCACCGCTGACGGCAGCGAGCATCGCGACCAAGCCGCGCCTGTGTGCGCTGGCGTACAGACAGGCCGCGCGCGCTTCGTTCCAATGAAAGTCCGGCGGACTGCCGCACTTGCACACACCGTGCCGGCGGTTCGGCATCGCCGGAAGGCCGCAAGAATGACCGGAACGGGCGCACGCCTTGATCGTGCATTGCTGGAGCAGGGCCTCGGCATCGCGATCTCTTTGCTGGGCGTTGGTGTGCTCGTCGGCTGGGCACTCGACATCGGCGCGTTGAAGAGCGTGTTGCCCGGCCTGCTGGCCATGAAGGCGAACACCGCTGCGGCGCTGTTGCTGTGCGGCCTGGCGCTGGCGATGTCTGCCGGCGCCGCCGGGGCCAGGAGGCGCCGGCTGGCACTCCTGCTCGCCGGGGCCACCGCGCTGATCGGCGGCCTCACGTTCGTGGAGCACCTGTTCTCGCTCGACTTCGGCATCGATGAATCGCTGTTCCCCGACCCGAGCCCGATCGTCCGCATCTCGCCGCCGGGGCGCATGTCGTCGGTGGCGGCGTTCTGCCTGGTGCTGATTGCCGCCGCGCTGGCACTCTCGGCGCTGCCGAAGCGCCTGGTGATTCAACTGCCACTGGCCGCGACCCTGAGCGCGACGGTGGCCGTCATCAGCATGCTGTACACGGCGGGCCAGATCTCCAGCCGGATGCTCGGCTTTCGCTGGGGCAGCGCCTCCTTGATGGCCACCAACACCGCGTTCGCGTTCTCCGTGCTGGGTGTGGCCACGCTGCTGCGCACGCGCCGGCTGCAGGGCTCGGCCTGGGCAGTCGGCCCGGCCAGCACGGCGGGCTTCGCGATCGGCGTCGTGCTGATGCTGTGCTCGGCCGAACTCACCGCCAGTTTTGCGCACGACATGCAGGCGACCGCCACGACGGTGGTGCGCACCCAGCAGACGCTGTCGCAACTGCAGGAGATGCGCACCGAACTGCGCACGCTCGAGAGCGCACAACGCGGCCACATGGTGCTGGGCGACGACGCCCTGCTCGGCCCGCGCGAGGCGCTGAAGGCGTCGGTGCACGCGCGCGTCGACAGCTTGGCGGGCGCGGGCACAGCGCCGCCTGGTGAAGCGCCGCCTGCCGCCTGGCTGGAGGCCCTGCGCGAGGCCATCGCCCAACGCCTGGCCTTCGGTGACCGGCTCATCGCCGTGCGTCAGCACGAGGGTTTCGATGCCGCCCGGGCACTGCTGCTCCAGGGCGAAGACAACGCGCTGACCGCCAGGGTCACGGCCGCCATCGCGCCCATCATGCAACTCTCGCGAGACAGGCTCGCGGAACGCCAAGGGCACCTGGAGGAGGTCAGCGCCACCACCTTGCTCCTGCTGCCCATCGGTTCCCTTCTCGGCCTGACGTCGCTGCTGGCGGGCCTGTTCTTCCTCGAACACGGCGCCAGCAACCGCCACCGCGCCGAACAGGCCCTGGCACGCAGCCGGGCGCAACTGGATGTCGTGTTCGACAGCCTCTCCGAAGGCATCCGCGTGATCGACCGCAGCCACCGCATCGTGCGCATGAACCCGGCCGGCGCCAGCGTGCACGGGCTGATCGCGCCCGCGCCCACGCTGGACGCGTTGATGGCCCAGGTCGAAGGACTGACCCCCGCCGGTGTGGTGATGGCGGAGGACGATTGGCCCAGCTACCGCGCGCTGCGCGGCGACTTCGTGCGCAACTTCGAGATGGCGAACCGCCGCCGCGACACGGGCGACACCGTGGTCGTCGAGGTCAACACCGCGCCGCTGCCGGCCGAGCCGGGCCAGGAAGGCCAGGTGGTCGTGACCAGCCACGACGTGACCGAGCGCAAGCGCGCCGAGGCCGCAGCGCGCGAGGGCCGGGACCGGCTCGAACAGATTGTCGAGAACCTCAGCGAAGGCTTGCTCATTCAAACCGCCGGGCAGGACAAGGTTCGCTGGAACCGTGCCGCGCTGGAACTGCACGGCCTGACGCGCCGCGACGCAGATAGCATGACGCGGCAGGAATTCCGCCAGCTCTACGAGATGACCGCACTGAACGGCGAGCGCGTGCCGTTCGAGCGCTGGCCGCTCTCGTGCCTGATGCGCGGCGAGGCCTTGCACGGGCTGGAGCTGCGCGTGCGCCGGCTCGACCGGGATTGGGAGCGCATCTTCAGCTTCAGCGGCGCGCGGGTTCACGATGCAAGCGGCCAGCCGCTCGTGTTCCTGACCATGACCGACATCACCGACCGCAA
>JANYJL010000045.1 GCA_025361845.1 Rhizobacter sp. | reverse complement strand
GTCGCGGCGCTCGCGCGCCAGGTCGTCGCCGATGCGCTGCGCGATGGTGGCGACCAGATGCGCTCGATGGGCGCAGGCCCGCTGCTGTGCGCGCTGCTGATGCTGCTGCACGACCGCTGGGCGGTGGTGACGGTGCTGCTCACCGCCTTCGGCCGCGCGATCGCCGAGGTGGGTGCGGTGATGGTCGTGGGCGGCAACATCGACGGTGTCACGCGTGTGATGACCACGAGCATCGCGCTCGAAACGAGCAAGGGCGATCTGCCGCTGGCGATGGCGCTCGGCATCGTGCTGTTGGGTGTCGTCGGCATCGTGAACCTGGGCATCGGCCTGATCCAGCGCGGCCACGGTTCGGCGTTGGCGGGCGTGCGATGACGCCGCTCTTGATCCTCGACAAGGTCTCGGTGCGCTTCGGCGACGTGCAGGCGCTGCGCGACGTGACGCTGACCGTTCAGCGCGGTGATTTCGTGGCGCTCGTCGGCGCCAACGGCTCGGGCAAGACGACCCTGCTGCGCGCGCTGCACGGTGTGGTGGCGCACCGCGGCACACGGCGCGTGGACAGCGCCGCACCGGTGCGCCAAGCGATGGTGTTCCAGCGCCCCTTCGTGCTGCGCCTGTCGGTGTGGAACAACCTGCGGCTGGCGCTGTGGCTCGCCGGCGTGCCGTGGTCCGCACACGCGCAGCGCGGTGCCGAAGCGCTGGCGCGTGTCGGTTTGTCGGACTTGAAGGGCCGCCCTGCGCGTGCCTTGTCGGGCGGCCAGCAGCAGCGCCTGGCCCTCGCACGCGCCTGGGCCGTGCAGCCCGACATCCTGTTTCTGGATGAGCCGACCGCGAGCCTCGACCCGTCTGCCAAGAAGGAAGTGGAAGGCCTGCTCGAAGGCTTCGCGGCGGACGGCATGACGATCGTGATGAGCACCCATAACCTCGGCCAGGCCAAGCGCCTGGCGAGCCGCGTGGTCTACCTCGACGGCGGCCAGGTGCAGGCCGACCTGCCGACACCCTGGTTTTTCAGCGACGCCTTGCAGGGTCGCGCCGACAAGTTCACCAAAGGAGAATTGGCATGGTCATTGGAATGATGTTGAAGCGCTGCGTGGCGCTGCTTGCCCTCGCGGCAGGCCTCGGGTTCACCGGCGCGGCGAACGCGCAGGAGAAGTCCATCGTGATGGCGTCCACCACCTCGACCGAACAATCGGGCCTGTTCGCGCACCTGCTGCCGGTGTTCACGAAAGCGACCGGTGTCGAAGTGAAGGTGGTGGCGCTCGGCACCGGCCAGGCGCTCGACATGGGGCGCCGCGGCGACGCCGACGTGCTGTTCGTGCACGACCAGCCGGCCGAGGAAAAGTTCGTTGCCGAAGGCTGGGGCTTGAAGCGCACGGCCGTGATGTACAACGATTTCGTGCTCGTCGGCCCGGCCGCCGACCCCGCCGCCGTGAAGGGCAAGGACATCGTTGCCGCGTTCGCCAAACTCTCGGGCTCGACGGCGGCCAGTTTCATCTCCCGCGGCGACAAGAGCGGCACGCACGCAGCCGAGCTGCGCTACTGGAAAGCCACCGGCATCGACACGCCCGCGGGCAAGTTCGCTGGCTACAAGGAATGCGGTTGCGGCATGGGCCCGGCGCTGAACATCGCTTCGTCCACCGACGGCTACGCACTCACCGACCGCGGCACCTGGCTGAGCTTCAAGAACCGCGGCGCGCTGGCGGTGCTGGTCGAAGGCGACACACGGCTCTTCAATCAATACGGCGTGATCGTCGTGAACCCGGCCAAGCATCCGCACACGAAGACCGATCTGGCGCAGGCCTTCGCAGATTGGGTGGTGTCGGCGCCGGGGCAGGCGACGATTGCGGCCTACAAGATCGGTGGCGAGCAGCTGTTCTTCCCCAACGCGAGCGCGAAGTAGCGCCACTGCTCCATTTCGGCGCAACTCGCCTGGCGCTGCCTGCTCTCCGGGCGTCATGGGTCCGGTGAGTGCCGCTATGCAATCGATCTCATAAGGGAACGCCTGCGCTTTGATTCGCCGGGGCCGGGCCGAACAATCGCCTTCGATGCGCCAACCGCCATCGATCCAACAGCCCAGGAGACTCCCGTGAGCATTGCTCTTCACCTGACCGTCAACGGCCGCGCCGTGAGCGCGAATGTCGATCCGCGCACGCTGCTCGTGCAACTGATCCGCGAGAACCTGACGCTCACCGGCACCCACGTCGGCTGCGACACCGCGCAGTGCGGCGCCTGCACCGTGCACCTGAACGGCCGCGCGGTGAAGTCGTGTTCGATGCTGGCGCTGCAAGCGCAGGGCGCGAGCATCACCACCATCGAAGGCCTGAGCAGCGGCGATGGCGCCATGCACCCGATGCAGACCGCCTTCCGCGCGTGCCATGGCCTGCAATGCGGCTTCTGCACACCCGGCATGGTGATGTCGGCGGTGCAGTTGCTGGCCGACAAGCCGAACGCCAGCGAGCAGGACATCCGCGAAGGCCTGGAAGGCAACATCTGCCGCTGTACGGGCTATCAGAACATCGTCAAGTCGATCCAGCTTTGCCAGTCGGGCAAGGTCTCGGCCACCGCCTGAAGGAGCACACGATGACCGACCTGTCCGACGTCAAGAATATCTCCCCCATCGGCCAGCCGCTGCTGCGCCGCGAAGACCAGCGCTTCCTCACCGGCGCCGGCCAGTACACGGATGACGTGTTGCTGCCCGGCCAGACCTACGGCGTGTTCCTGCGCTCGCCGTATGCGCACGCGCGCATCAAGTCCATCGACACCAGCAAGGCCGCGAAGGCGCCCGGTGTCGTGAAGATCTTCGTCGGCGCCGATCTCGCTGAGGCGAAGGTCGGCGGCCTGCCCTGCGGCTGGCTGATCCACAGCAAGGACGGCACGCCGATGAAGGAGCCGGCGCATCCGGTGCTGGCGCAGGGCAAGGTGCGGCACGTGGGCGATCAGCTCGCACTCGTCGTCGCCGAGACCACGCTGCAGGCGAAGGATGCCTGCGAGCTGATCGAGGTGGACTACGAAGAACTGCCCGCCGTCATCGACATCACCAAGGCCGATGGCGCCGGCAGTTCGGTGCACGACGATGTGCCGAACAACGTCTGCTACGACTGGAGCCATGGCGATGCGGCGGCGGTGGATGCCGCGTTCGCGAAGGCGGCGCACGTGACGAAGCTCAGCTTCGCGAACAACCGGCTCATCCCGAACGCGATGGAGCCGCGGGCCGCGAACGCGCAGTACACGAAACACGACGAGAGCTACACGCTCTACGTGGCGAACCAGAACCCGCACGTCGAACGCCTGCTGATGTGCGCCTTCGTGCTCGGCCTGCCTGAATCGAAGGTGCGCGTGATCGCGCCGGATGTCGGTGGCGGCTTCGGTTCGAAGATCTTCTTGTACCCCGAAGAGACGGCGCTCGTCTGGGCCAGCAAACGTGTCGGCCGGCCGATCAAGTGGACGGCGGACCGCAGCGAATCTTTCCTGACCGACGCACACGGCCGCGATCACGCCACCACCGCCGAACTGGCGACGGACTCGCTCGGCAATTTCCTGGCGCTGCGCGTGCAGACGATCGCGAACATGGGTGCGTATCTCTCGACCTTCGCGTCGAGCGTGCCGACGATCCTGTACGCCACGTTGCTGGCGGGTCAGTACAAGACGCCGGCGATCCACGCGACCGTGAAGGCGGTGTTCACCAACACTGCGCCGGTCGATGCCTACCGCGGCGCGGGCCGGCCCGAAGCAACCTATGTGGTCGAGCGCATCGTCGAAACCACAGCGCGCGATCTGAAGATGGACCCGGTCGCGCTGCGCCGGCAGAACTTCATCACCGAGTTCCCGTATGCCACACCGGTCGGCCTGACCTACGACACCGGCAACTACGAAGCGCATCTCGCCAAGGCGATCACGCTGGCCGATGTGGCGGGCTTCCAGGCGCGCAAGGCAGCGTCTGCGGCGAATGGCAAGAAGCGCGGCCTCGGCTACAGCTGCTACATTGAGGCCTGCGGCCTGGCACCGAGCAACATCGCAGGCGCCTTGGGCGCACGCGCCGGCCTGTTCGAAGCGGGCGAAGTGCGTGTGCACCCGACCGGCACGGTAACGGTGTTCACCGGCTCGCACAGCCACGGCCAGGGCCACGAGACCACCTTCGCGCAGGTGGTGGCGGCCAAGCTCGGCATTCCGGTCGAGAACATCGAGATCGTGCACGGCGACACCGGCCGCGTGCCTTTCGGCATGGGCACCTACGGCAGCCGCTCGCTGTCGGTCGGTGGCACCGCGATCGTCAAGGCGGTGGATAAGATCATCGCCAAGGGCAAGAAGATCGCCGCCCACCTGCTCGAAGCGGCGGACACCGACATCGAGTTCGAGAACGGCGAGTTCAAGGTCGCCGGCACCGACAAGAAGATCCCGTTCGGCTCGGTCGCGCTCACGGCCTACGTGCCGCACAACTACCCGCTCGACAAGCTCGAGCCGGGCCTGAACGAAAACGCGTTCTACGATCCGACCAACTTCACCTACCCCTCGGGAAGTTATGTCTGCGAGGTCGAGGTCGATCCGGAAACCGGCACCACGCGCGTCGACCGTTTCACCGCGGTGGACGACTTCGGCAACATCATCAACCCGATGATCGTCTCGGGCCAGGTGCATGGCGGCATCGCGCAAGGTCTCGGCCAGGCCATGATGGAAGGCTGTGTCTACGACACCGAGTCGGGCCAGTTGCTCACCGGCTCGTACAAGGACTACACGAAGCCGCGCGCTGACAACCTGCCGAACTTCACGCTCGACCACACCGTCACGCCCTGCACCCACAACCCGCTCGGCGTGAAGGGTTGCGGCGAGGCGGGGGCGATCGGTTCGCCGCCGGCCTTCATCAATGCGCTGACCGATGCGCTCGGTGTGCGCGACATCGCGATGCCGGCCACCGCCGAACGGGTCTGGCGTGCCGCCAACAACATCGCCTGAGCGGAAGGGAACAACACCATGTACAGCTTCGACTACCAACGTCCCGCCGACCGTGCGGCGGCTGCCTCGGCCCTGCAAGGCGATGCGCGTTTCCTGGCCGGTGGGCAGAGCCTGATCCAGGCGATGAAACTGCGCCTGTCGATGAGCGAGCGGCTCGTCGATCTGGGCGGTGTCGCCGACCTGAAGGGCATCAAGATCGATGGCGGCAATGTGATCATCGGCGCGATGACCACGCATGCCACGGTGGCCCGTTCCGCCGAGGTGCAGAAGGCGATTCCCGCGCTCGCCGAGCTGGCCGGCGGCATCGGCGACCAGATGGTGCGCAACATGGGCACGCTCGGCGGTTCGATCGCCAATGCGGACCCTGCCGCGTGTTACCCGGCGGCCATCCTCGGCCTGGGTGCGACGGTGCACACCAACCAGCGAACGATCGCCGGCGATGCCTTCTTCCTCGGCCTCTACGAAACGGCCTTGCAGCCGGGCGAACTCGTCACGGCCGTAAGCTTCCCCGCCGCGCGGAAGGCGGCCTACGTCAAGTACAAACAACCGGCCTCGCGCTTCGCGCTGGTGGGTGTGTTCGTGAGCCAGGGTGCGGGTGGTGTGCGTGTGGCGGTGACGGGCGCGAAGAGCAGTGTCTTCCGCGTCACGGCGATGGAAGCGGCGCTGGCCAAGAGCTTCACGCCGGAAACCGCGCGTGCCGTTGCGGTGCCGGCCACCGACATCAACAGCGACCTGCATGGCACCGCCGCCTACCGCGCCGCGATGATCAGCGTGATGGCCTCGCGCGCCGTTGCCGCGGCGCTCGCGCGCTAAAGCGTGCTGCCCGCATCGGTTGATGCCGTCGCCAGCTTGCTGGCGACAGAACACTACCTCTGCGACCGGCGTCTCGCGACCGCGCTGTTCCTGGCGCTGAAGCTGCAGCGCCCGCTGTTCCTCGAAGGCGAGCCGGGGGTCGGCAAGACCGAACTGGCGAAGACGCTGGCCACCTGCCTGAACACGACGCTGCTGCGGGTGCAGTGTTATGAAGGGCTCGACGTGGCGCAGACCGCCTACGAGTGGAACGTGGCGCGGCAGATGATCGAGATCCGCCTCGCCGAAGCCAGCCACGAACTCGACCGCGAGCGCCTGGCCAAGAGCCTCTATGCGCGCGACATGCTGATCGAGCGCCCGCTGCTGCAAGCACTGACGCAGCCGCAGAGCGCCGTGCTGCTGATCGACGAACTCGACCGCGCGGATGAGCCCTTCGATGCCTTCCTGCTCGAAGTGCTGGCCGAGAACCAGATCACCATCCCCGAGCTGGGCACGGTGCGCGCCATCGCGCCGCCGATCACCATCATCACCAGCAACCGCACGCGCGAGATTCACGATGCGTTGAAGCGGCGCTGCCTGTATCACTGGGTCGAGTTCCCGACCGTCGAGCGTGAGCTGGAGATCCTGCGGCTGAAGGCGCCGGGCGCATCGGAACGCCTGTCGATCCAGGTCGTCGAGTTCGTGCAGCGCATGCGCACGCTCGATCTGTTCAAGGCGCCGGGTGTGGCCGAGACGATCGACTGGACGAATGCCCTCGTCGCGCTGAACGCAATGCGCCTCGACCCTGCCACCGTGCAGGACACGCTGGGCGTGCTGCTGAAATACCAGGACGACATCGCGCGCATGCAGGGTGGCGACACGGCGAAGCTGCTCGACGAGTTGCGCGCGCGGGCCTTGCTCGATTGAGGGCGGGGTGTGCTTGCAGAAAACATCGTCCACTTCTCGCGCGTGCTGCGCAGCGCTGGCCTGGCCGTCGGGCCCGATCGTGTGCTCGATGCCATCGCCGCGGTCGAAGCCGTCGGCCTGGACCGCCGCAGCGACGTGCATGCCGCGCTGTCCGCCGTGATGCTCGACCGCCACGAGCAGCAGGTGCTGTTCGACGCTGCTTTCGAGGCCTTCTGGCGCGACCCGAAATTGCTCGAACAGATGATGTACCTGCTGCTGCCCAAGATCAGCGGGCGCGGCGACAAGCAACTGGCCAAACGCAGCAACCGCCTCGCCGAAGCACTCGCCCCGCCGCGTGCACCGCAGCCGCCGAACCCGGCGAACGACACCGCGAAGGAAGAGTTCCAGTTCGACGCCGCCTTCACCTACTCGGAACGCGAACGTTTGCAGCGCGCCGATTTCGAGACGATGACGGTGGCCGAGTTCGAGGCCGCGAAGAAACTCGCCGAGACGCTGCCGCCGCCCGTCGATCCGGTGCCGCGGCGTCGCCACGCACCCGCGCCGCGCGGCCGCATCGACCTGCGCGCCACGCTGCAGCGCATGGCGCGACAGCCGCACACGCTGACGCCATCATTCACGCAGCCGCGCCGCGAGCTGCCGACGATCGTGGTGCTGCTCGACATCTCCGGCTCGATGGACCGTTACGCGCGACTGTTGCTGCACTACGTGCACGGCCTCACGCGGCGCCACCTGCACGTGCACACGCTGACCTTCGGCACGCGCCTGACGAACATCACGCGATCGCTGAAGCACCGTGATCCGGACGTCGCGCTGCAACTCGCCGATGCCCAGGTGCTCGACTGGAAAGGCGGCACGCGCATCGCCGCCTGCCTGGACGAATTCAACCGGCTGTGGGCGCGCCGCCTGCTCGGCGCGAATGCGGCGCTGCTGCTCGTCAGCGACGGACTCGACCGCGACGAACACGGCGACCTGGCCAAAGCCGCCGCGCAACTGCGCCGCCACGCGCACCAGTTCGTCTGGCTGAATCCCTTGCTGCGCTTCGAGGGTTTCGAAGCCAAGGCGGCGGGTGTGCGCGCGCTGCTGCCGCATGTCGACCGTTTCCTGCCGATGCACAACCTTGCGAGCCTCGCCGACCTGGGCCGCGCGCTGCGCGAACCGGCCACCGATCCTTCTTCATTCCTTCTGCACTGACCTCCCCATGGAACTGCTCGGCGAAAGACTCATCCCCGCCTCGATCGACGCGACCTGGGCCGCGCTCAACGACCCGGATACGCTGAAGGCCTGCATCGCCGGCTGCGAATCGCTCGAACTCACCGGCGCGGATGGCTTCACCGCTGTCGTCGCCGTCAAGGTCGGCCCGGTCAGCGCGCGCTTCAAGGGCAACCTGCAGATGACGAACGTGCAGGCGCCGAACAGCTACACGATCAATTTCGACGGGCAGGGCGGGGTGGCCGGTTTCGGCAAGGGCTCGGCCGACGTGGCGCTGACGGCCGAGCAGGCGCAGACGCGGCTGAAATACGTCGCCCGTGCCCAGGTCGGCGGCAAGATGGCGCAGGTGGGCTCGCGCCTCATCGACGCGGCGGCGGGCAAGATCGCCGAAGACTTCTTCAAGGCCTTCGAGGCGCACCTGTTGGCTGCCGGCGGCGGCGTGGTGCCGACACCGCCGGCGCCACCCGCGGCCACCGGCAACAAGACCCTGTGGTGGGTGGTGGCCGGCGCCATCGCGCTGGCGGTGGTCTACTTCGCTCTCAAACGCTAGTCGGAGATTCAGAGATGGACAGCCTCGACCTTCAGGTCCTCACCCAGGCCCGCGATTGGCATGCCGAAGGCCAGCAAGTCTGGCTCGTCACCGTGATCGAAACCTGGGGCTCGGCGCCGCGCCCGCCCGGCGCGCTGCTTGCGATGCGCGGCGACGGTCAGGTGGTCGGCTCGGTCTCCGGCGGCTGTGTCGAAGACGATCTGATCGAACGTGTGCGCAACGGCGAGCGGGTCGCCCGGCCTTCGCTCATCAACTACGGCGTGACGAAGGAAGAAGCCGCGCGTTTCGGCCTGCCTTGCGGTGGCAACCTGCGCCTGGTGCAGGAACCGCTGCAAGACACCGCGTGGATCGACGAGGTGCTGGCCCGCACGGCGCGGCATGAACTGGTGGCGCGCACGCTCGATCTGGCGAGTGGCGTGGTGCGGGTCGAATCCGCGCACCGGGGTGAACGTTTCGAGTTCGACGGCACGCAACTGCGTGCGCTGTTCGGCCCGCGCTGGCGGCTGCTCGTCATCGGCGCCGGCCAACTCTCGCGTGTGCTCGCGCAGATGGCGCTGGCGCTCGATTTCGAAGTCATCTGCTGCGATCCGCGCGAGGAATACAACCTGACTTGGGACATGCCCGGCACGACGTTCAGCAAGGCGATGCCTGACGACCTCGTTCTGGAACTGCAACTCGACCCGCACAGTGCGGTCGTGGCCGTGACGCACGACCCGAAGCTCGACGACATGGTGCTGCTCGAAGCGCTGAAGTCGCCGGCCTTCTACGTCGGCGCGCTCGGCTCACGCAGCAACACCGCGGCGCGCAAGGAGCGGCTGGCGCTTTTCGAGTTGTCTGCCGAAGAAATCGACCGCCTGCACGGCCCGATCGGGCTCGACCTGGGCAGCAAGACACCGGCCGAAATCGCCGTGTCCATCCTGGCCGAGATCGTCGCGGTGCGGAATGGCGTGAACCTCACGCAGAAGAAGCTGGGTTCGGCGATGCCGGAGTCGTCGGGCGTCTGCGTGCGCTGAGGCGCAGGGCTTCGAAACGCCCCCGGCGGCCCGCCCGCCCACCAACATGCTCCACCTTGGCGCACTTGCTGCGCCGCGGGAGCCTGGATTCGGGTTAAGCCTAGGTTTTAAGTGCTTGCACCTCGGCACATCATTTCATATGTACCCCGGTGCATAGGGCGGCGTGAGCCGGCCGCGTGCTGAACCAACCCCGAAGGCAGGAAGTCGACCATGCAAAAAACCTTGCACATCAACCCGGACAAATGCACCGGGTGCCTCCAATGCGAGATGGCCTGTTCATTCGAGAACTACGGGACCTTCACGCCCAGCAAATCGCGCATCAAGGTGTTCGACTTCCATCACACCGGCCGCAAGGTGCCCTACACCTGCACGCAGTGCGACGAAGCCTGGTGCCTGCATGCCTGCCCGGTCGAAGCCATCACGATCGACTTGATGACCGGCGCCAAGGTAGTGAATGAAACCACCTGCGTCGGCTGCAAGGTCTGCACCATCGCCTGCCCCTTCGGCACCATCAACTACGTGCAGGAAACCGGCAAGGTCCAGAAATGCGACCTGTGCGGCGGCGAGCCGGCCTGCGCCGAAGCCTGCCCGACCGGCGCCATCACCTTCGTCGACAGCAACTGGACCGGGCTGCCCAAGATGGCCGCCTGGGCCGAGAAGCTCGGCAACCAAACTGCGCCTTGAGGAGCACACATCATGTCTTGGACTGGAAAAATTCTGCGTGTGAACCTGACCGCCGGCACCGTCAAGTCGGAGCCGTTGAACATGGGCTGGGCCAAGGCCTACCTCGGTTCGCGAGGGCTGGCTTCGAAGTACCTGGTCGAGGAGATCGATGCGAAGGTCGATCCGCTGTCACCCGACAACAAGATCATCTGGGCCACCGGCCCGCTGACCGGCACCATGGCCTCGACCGGCGGCCGTTACACGGTGGTCACCAAGGGCCCGCTGACCGGTGCCATCGCCTGCTCGAACTCCGGCGGCTACTGGGGCGCCGAGTTGAAGATGGCCGGCTGGGACATGGTGATCTTCGAGGGCAAATCACCGAAACCCGTCTACCTGAACATCCAGGACGGCGTGGCCGAATTGCGTGATGCCGCCCACCTGTGGGGAAAGACGGTCTGGGAGACCGAAGCCACGCTGAAGAAGGAATTGCAAGACCCGCTCGCGCGCGTGTCCAGCATTGGCGGTGCGGGTGAAAACGGCGTGCTCTACGCCGCCGTCGTGAACGACCTGCACCGCGCCGCCGGCCGCTCGGGTGTGGGCGCCGTGATGGGCTCGAAGAACCTGAAGGCGATTGCCGTGCGCGGCACCATCGGCGTGGGCAACATTGCCAACCCGAAGGAGTTCATGCGCGTCACCTACGAGAAGAAGAAGATCCTGGCCGAGAACGGCGTCACCGGCCAGGGCCTGCCGACCTATGGCACCCAGGTGCTGATGAACGTCATCAACGAGATCGGCGCGCTGCCCACGCGCAACCACCAGGACGTGGCCTTCGAAGGCGCGAAGGACATCTCCGCCGAAGCGATGGCCACGCCGCGCAAGACCGACGGCAAGAAGCCGCTGGTGACGAACCAGGCCTGCTTCGGCTGCACCATCGCCTGCGGGCGCATCCAGAAGATCGATCAAGGTCACTTCACGGTCGAAAACAAACCGCAGTACTGGGGCGCCTCGGGCGGCCTCGAATATGAAGCGGCCTGGGCACTCGGCGCGGCGAATGGGGTGAACGACCTCGACGCGCTGCAATACGCCAACGTGCTCTGCAACGAACACGGCATGGACCCGATCTCTTTCGGCGCGACCATCGGCGCAGTGATGGAGCTCTACGAGATGGGTGTGCTGACGCAAGAGCAACTCGGCATCGACGCCAAGTTCGGCTCGGCGCGCGCGCTCGCGCACTTCGCCGAGATCACGGCCAAGGGCATCGGCTTCGGCAAGGAGATCGGCCAGGGCTCCAAGCGCCTGACTGAAAAGTACGGCCACCCCGACCTGAGCATGACGGTCAAGGGCCAGGAGTTCCCGGCCTACGACGGCCGTGGCATCCAGGGCATGGGCCTTGCCTATGCCACCTCGAACCGCGGCGCCTGCCATCTGCGCGGCTACACCGTGGCCTCCGAGGTGCTGGGCATTCCGGTCAAGACCGATCCGCTCACGGCCGAGGGCAAGCCCGAACTGGTGAAGGCCTTCCAGGACGCGACCGCCACCTTCGATTCGGCCGGCATCTGCATCTTCACCAGCTTCGCCTGGGGCCTGGCCGACGTGCAGCCGCAAGTGGCGGCGGCCTGCGGCGAGGAATTCACGCTCGAGAACCTGTCGATCATCGGCGAGCGCATCTGGAACATGGAACGCGATTTCAACAACCGCGCCGGCTTCACTGCAAAGGACGATTCCTTGCCCAAGCGCCTGCTGACCGAGCCCGCCAAGACCGGCCCGGCGAAAGGCCTGGTCAGCAAGCTGCCCGAGATGCTGCCGAAATACTACGAAGCGCGCGGCTGGGATGCGGGCGGCAACCTGAAGGCCGAGACGCGCACGCGCCTGGGGCTTTGAGAATTCCTCCCTCTCCCCAGAGGGGAGAGGGTTGGGGTGAGGGTCTACGCGCCCCACCGATGCAACCCGAAGGCGGTCCACACGGACCGCCTTTTTTCTGAGGAACGCAGACCATGAAGCACATCATCCTGGGCGCCGGCCCGGCCGGCGTGATCGCCGCCGAGACGATCCGCAAACACGCGCCGCACGACCACATCCTGATCGTTGGCGATGAGGCCGAGGAGCCCTATTCGCGCATGGCGATTCCGTACCTGCTGATCGGCCATGTCGATGAGTCGGGCACCCACCTGCGTCACGATCCCTGGCACTTCACGAAACAGCGCATCGAGATCAAGCAGGCGCGTTGCACCTCGGTGAACGGCCCGGCCAAATCGCTCACGCTGAGCGATGGCAGCACGCTCACCTTCGACACCCTGCTCATCGCCACCGGCTCGCACCCAGTGCGCCCACCGATCCCGGGCATCGATTCCGCGGGTGTGCTCTCGTGCTGGACGCTCGCCGATGCGCGTGCGATCGCAGGCCGTGCAACGAAGGGCGCGCGCGTGTTGCAGATGGGCGCCGGTTTCATCGGCTGCATCATCATGGAATCGCTCGCCGCGCGTGGTGTGCAGCTCAGCGTCGTCGAGATGGGCGACCGCATGGTGCCGCGCATGATGGGCCCGACGGCCGGCGGCATGATCAAGGACTGGTGCGAGAAGAAGGGCGTGCGTGTCTACACCGGTGCGCGCGTCGAATCGATCACCCCGGCGAGCGCGGTGATGCCGGCGCCAGCGCGTTCACCGAGCCCGGCGTCTGCCGCAGCGGCAGCACCGAGCGGTGGGTTCTTCTCCAAGGTGGCCAGCGCACTCGGCATCGGCCAGCCGCCCGCGCCACCGCCCGCTGCGCCCGCGCAGCCCGCGGCACCGGCTCACCCGAGCCCTGCGCCGAAGGGCCTGCATGTTCGCCTGTCCAACGGCCAGACGATCGAGGCCGACCTCGTCATCAGCGCCACCGGCGTCAAGCCCAACATCGCCTTCCTCGAAGGCTCGGGCATCACCTGCCTGCAGGGTGTGCTGACCGACGAACACCTGCAAACCAGCGTGCCCGGCATCTATGCCGCGGGCGATTGCGCCGAGGCTTTCGACAAGGTCAGCGGCAAGACCATCGTCAGCGCGATCCAGCCGAACGCGGCCGACCAGGCCTACGTGGCCGCGATGAACATGGTTGGCAAGAAGGCGGTGCTGAAAGGCGTGACCCAGATCAACGTGCTCGACACCCTGGGTCTCATCTCGTCCAGCTTCGGCGCCTGGGAAGGCGTGGCCGGCGGCCAACATGTCGAACTCACCGACAAGGCCGCGGGCCGCCACCTCAGCCTGCAATTCAAGGGTGACGTGATGGTCGGCTGCAACAGCGTCGGCTGGACGAACCACGTGGGCGTGATGCGTGGCCTGGTCGAAGGCCAGGTGAAACTCGGCGAATGGAAGGACGAGTTGATGCGCGACCCGACGCAACTGATGCCCGCCTACCTCGCCACCGCGCAGGCGCAAGACCAGCGCGGGCATCTGTCGTGATGCAATCTACCCGCATGAAGATCACCTTCAAGCTCTACGCCAGCCTGACCGACTACCTGCCCGCCGAATCGCGCTACGGCAACCGCGTGACCTTGGAGCTGGACGAGGGCACCTCGATCGCGCAAGTCATCGAGCCCTTCGGCCTGCCGCACAAGATGGTGCACCTCGTGCTCGTCAACGGCGTCTACGTCGCGCCGGCCGAGCGCCTGAGCCAGGTGCTGAACGATGGCGACGTGCTCGCCATCTGGCCGCCCATCGCTGGCGGCTGAGCGGGCCGGCGCGGCCATGCAAGCGCACTACCCGGAGGCCTTCGACCGCGAAATGGGGTGCACCGAAGGCGAGTTGTTGCTGTGGCTGCGAGGTGCCGTGAAAGGCCGGCCCGTCGAGGCCGTGGACGGGCAGGCGAGGGTGCTCATCGACGCAGGGCAACTGGTCCTCGCGTGGCACACCATGCCGCCGCGCCAGATCGCCTTGATGCGGATCCCGCGGCTCTCGGTCTCGTTTCGTTTCAGCAACGTAGACGAGGCACCGCGCCAGGCCTTCATGCGCTACTTCGACCTCTACACCCAGCGCGGTGGGGGATGAGGTTTGCGGGCTCTTCATGGGGTCGCCTTCGAAGCGAGCAGGGAATCGGATGCCGCCCGCTCGAAAGCCGGGTGCGCGACCGCAGGCGCAGCGGCACGCGCCATCGCGGCGTCGCTGCTCTGCTTTTCGAACAAGCCCAGCAGGCCGCCGATCAGGGCGCCGCTGATCAGGAAGGCGGCGAAGGCCAGGCCGGCGCGGGTCGGTGCACCGGGGCGGGCGAACTCCGGGCGACTGTGGCGAGGGTGCAAGTCGTTCATGCGGCTCTCCAGGGTGCTGCGGGGTTCGGGCAGTCGGCGCAAAGGCTGAACCTGTCCTCTCTCGTTCAGACGCAGCGGAGCACAGCGACCGGACATTGCCGCCCACAAAGCTGGGGACGCCGGCGCTTCCCAACGCGCACACTCCGTGCGTCAATCGCTGTCACCGCCTTGCGGACCCTGCTGCCCGATGACCCGCCTCACGCAACTGATCCACGATGTCGCCGCGGGCGACCTGGAGGCACGCGACGAGCTGTTCGCGGCCGCCTACGGCGAGCTGCGCAAGCTCGCCCGCTCGCGCCTGCGTGACGGCGGGCGTAACACCTTTCTGGACACCACCGCGCTGGTGCACGAGTCCTACCTGCGCTTCCTGAAGACCGGCCAGCTGCGCCTCGACGACCGCCGCGCCTTCTTCGGCTATGCGTCGAAGGTGATGCGCTCGGTGATCGTCGATTCCGTGCGCGAGCGCCAGGCCGAACGCCGCGGCGGCGATCGGGTCGAGATGACGCTGGACACACAAGCCGCGGCCGAGTTGCCCGGCGGCGAAGCCGAAGTGCTGCATGTGCACGAGGCCCTGCTCGCACTCGAAGAGGCCGAACCGCGCCTGGCCAAGGTGGTCGAGATGCGCTACTTCGGCGGCTACACGGAAATCGAGATCGCCGAAGCCCTCGGCGTGACCGAGCGCACTGTGCGCCGCGACTGGGACAAGGCGCGGCTGCTGCTCATGGCCGCCTTGCGTTCGTAGCGCCGATGTCCGGTTTCGTCGTGGCTGCCCGTCTGCTTGCGTGAAGCCCTGATTCCATCCTGGCCATGACCCTCACCGCCGCCGAGTTTGCCGCACTCAGCCGCCTGCTGGACGAGGTGGCCGATGTGCCCGAGGCTGGCCGCGAAGCTTGGCTGGTGGCGTTGCCGGGTGCCGACCAGGCGCGTGTGCCGATGCTGCGCGAGATGCTTGCCGAGCAGACCGCACCGCGCCGCCCCGAGTTCCTGAATACCCTGCCGAAGCTCCGCGAAGACGCGCCGAAGGGCGCCGAGCTGGTGACCGCGGGTGCACACGTGGGCCCCTACCGCCTGGTGCGAGAGATCGGGCGAGGCGGCATGGCGACCGTCTGGCTCGCCCACCGCGAAGGCGCGCCGATTGAAGACCCCGAAGACTTCGTCGCGCTCAAGTTGCCCCACGTCAGCGCGCGCCGGAACGACAGCGCTGAACGGCTGGAGCGCGAACGCGCGATCCTTGCCGCGCTCGACCACCCGGGGATCACGAAGCTGCTCGATGCGGGCATCGACGCGCAGGGTCTGCCCTTCCTCGTTCTCGCGTACGTGAAGGGCGAACCGATCGACGATCACTGCCGACGCCAAGGTGTCGACTTGCGGGCTCGCCTCGGCCTCTTCGTGCAGGCCGCCAGCGCCGTCGCCTATGCGCATCGCCGGCAGGTCCTGCACCGGGACTTGAAGCCCGCCAACGTGCTCGTCACCGCCGACGGCACGGTCCGCCTGCTCGACTTCGGCATTGCGACCCTGCTCTGCGACGAATGGAGTGTCGAGAGCGCACTGACACGACATTCCGGCCGGCCCTTGACCCTGGAATACGCGTCGCCCGAGCAGCTTCGAGGCGAGCCTGCCGGCATCGCCTCGGACGTCTATTCCCTGGGGGTGATGCTCTACGAACTCTTGTGCGCGGCACGTCCGCATCGCTGCGAAGGCCGCTCCCAGGCGCTGTTCGAAGCGCATGCGACCACGGCGGTTCCGCGCCGGCCGAGCGAAGTGGCCGCCGAGCCAGCCCTGCGGCAGGCCTTGCACGGAGCGCTGGATGCGATCGTGATGAAGGCGCTGCGCAAGCCCGCCTGCGAGCGCTACCGGAGCGTCGAGGCGCTGGTCGATGACGTTCGACGCTTCCTCGATCGTCGGCCCGTCTGTGCGATGGATGAAGCCTGGAGCGAGGACGGCAGCGCTCGCGAGCGCGACGCTGGCGGTGCAGCGGTGCCGGCGCGCGATGTCGTTCTCGTCGGCCGCCAGACCGACCGCGCAGCCGTGGCCGACCTGCTGCGGGCCCGGCACCTGGTCTGCATCGTCGGCCCGGGGGGTGTCGGCAAGACCGAGCTGGCCCGGGCCGTGGCCGGCAGCGTCGGTGACGATTTTGCCGATGGTGTGACCTGGGTCGATCTGGCAGCCCTCACGTCCGAGGCCCAGCTCGTGCCGGCCATTGCCGTGGCGGCCGGCATCCCGCTCGCGGCTGGCGACGGCCACGAGCGCCTGTTCGCCGCGCTGGCGCCTCGCCATCGGCTGGTGCTGCTCGACAACTGCGAGCATTTGCGCGCGCCGGTCGCCAGGTGGCTGGAGGCGGTGTTTGCGCACGCGCCGGCCTTGCGCGCACTGGCCACCTCGCGCGAGCCGCTGCGCGCCAGCGCTGAAACGGTCTACCGCCTGGAGCCTTTGCCGAGCCCGCCGGGCGCCGTGACGCTGGCCCACGCCCGCGACTACGCGGCTTTCCAGTTGCTCGAACGTTGCGTCGCACGCGCCGACCTCGGTTTCCAGTTCGATGACCGGCTGTCGTCAGCCGGCGCCGAGATTTGCCGCGCACTGGACGGCGTGCCGCTGGCGATCGAGATGGCCGCGGTCTGGGTGCCGAAGATCGGGGTCGAGGGTGTGCGGGAGATGCTGCACGAACGCCTGCGCATGCTCCGCAGCCCCGCGCCCGAACAAGCGCCGCGTCAGCGCAGTCTGCGCGAGATTCTCGACTGGAGCTACGGCTTGCTCACGCTCCCAGAGCAGATGGCGTTGCGGCGACTTTCGGCCTTCGTCGGCCCGTTCGACATCGACCTGGCCGAGCAGATGATCGCGGACGATCGCACCGACCGCTGGAGTGCGCGCGAGGTTCTGGCGTCGCTGGTCGACAAGTCGCTCGTCAGCGTCGGGCACGCTGATGTGCCGCGCTACCGGATGCTGGAAACGACCCGGCTCTATGCGATCGAGTGCGCCTGGCGCTGCGATGAATCTGCGCTCTTCCACCAACAACATGACCGCGTGATGAGCGGTCTGGCCCAGGCGCTGTTCGACGACGCCCTGTGCGACGACGAGCGCTTTGCCCGATTCGAGCGCCACTACGCCGAATTCGAGTGTGTGTTCGCGCGCGCGTGCAGCGCTGACGATGCCGAGACGGCCGCCTTGACGCTCAACGCGCTGCGCGATCTCGATTTCCGCCGCGGTGTCGTGGTCGGCATGCAAGGCCGCCTCGTCTCGGCGGTGCGTCTGCTCGACAGGGCCAGCCCGTTTGCACGCGCCCTGATCTTTCATGTCATCGCTTCCTGCGGCTGGATCCGGCTGCCATCGATATCGCGTTCGCAGGCCGCGCGCCAGGCCGCATCACATTGGCGGGCACTGCCCGACCAGACCAAGTCGCTTCGACACGCCATCTTTCTGCTTGCCGTCAACGCGGCGATGGAAGGCAGTCCCGACGAAGCCCGCGCGGCATTGCAGGAGGCGCTGCAAATGGCCGACACCCCCGAGCACCCGCAGCAGCGAATGATCTCCCTGGTCTTCGAGGCCCACACCGAAGGTTTCCTTGGCGACAAGCGGGCGTGCCTGGACAAGCTGCGTGCCGCGTTGCCGCTGGCGATGGCCGGCGGGCGGCGAGGTTTTGTCGCCTACATCCAGGTTCACCTGATTGAAGCCGCCGTGGAAGCTGGCGCAGCGAGCTATGCCCTGGAATCGGCGCCCGATGTGATCCGGCGCATGAGGGCACTCGGCCAGCGCGAATACCTCCTGGTCACCTGCCACCAGATGGCCCGTGCCGGCTTGCTGGCGGGCCAGCTGGAGGAAACGCGTGTGGCTCTGGCCGAGGCGCTTCCGATGGCGTGGGAGTTCAATCGCGTCGGAGAATTTCTGGAGCCGCTGATCGAATTCGCGGCGTGTTGCGGACTCGGGCTCGTCGCCGCGCGATTGAGCGGGTTCGCCCGAACGCTCGGCGCCAAGCTGCCCGAGGCGGCGATTGCATGCTGCCGTGCCAAGCTCGAGCCGGCGGCGCTGCAGCAGGCTCTGGACGAGGGCGGCTTGATGTCGGCCGAGGTTTGCCGCGAACTGGCGGCGTCTGTCCTGTTCGGTCGCGAACTGCCCCCGATCGATGGGCGCGCTTCGATCCGGGCCTGAAGCCGGCCGGTCAGGCGTTGCTCGTCGCCCGCACCTCTTCGATCGTCGTCACGCCCGCCAGCACCTTGTCGATGCCGTCCTGTCGCAAGGTGCGCATGCCTTCGCCGAGGGCGGTCTTCTGCAAGGCCTCGGCACGCGCCCCGGTCTGCACCAGGCGGCGCATCTCGCGGCTGATGACCATCAGCTCATGCAAACCCGCCCGGCCGCGAAAGCCGGTGTTGTCGCAGGCCTTGCAGCCCGGGCTCGTGTGCATGCGCAAGCGGCCGTCCACGCTGTGCTTGGCCATCCAGCCGCCCATCACCGCATCGCGGTCGGCGCTCGGGTGCTCGGCGCCGAAGGCGTGCAGGTAGTCACCCATCAACTCGTCCACCTCGGCTTCGGTCGCGGGGCGGCTCGTGCGGCACTGGCTGCACAGGCGGCGCACCAGACGCTGGGCCAGCACAGCGAGCAAGGAGTCGGCGAAGTTGAACGGGTCCATGCCCATGTCGAGCAAACGCGTCACGGTTTCGGGGGCGCTGTTGGTGTGCAGCGTGCTCAAGACCAAGTGGCCGGTGAGCGACGCTTCGACCGCCATGTGCGCCGTCTCGGTGTCGCGGATTTCGCCGACCATGATCGCGTCCGGGTCGGCACGCAGGAACGCGCGCAGCGCCTTCGCGAAGGTCCAGTCGATCTTCGGGTTCACCTGCACCTGGCGCAGGCCGGGCTGGGTGATTTCGATCGGGTCTTCGGCGGTCCAGATCTTTCGTTCCGGCACGTTGATGTGGCTGAGCGCCGAGTGCAGCGTGGTCGTCTTGCCCGAACCCGTGGGGCCGACACACAGCACCATGCCGTAGGGCCGTTCGATGGCCGTCTTCAGCGCCGCCAGGTTGGCCGGTGACAGGCCCACGCTGTCGAGCGGGATCGGCTTGGCCGAGGCAAGTATGCGCATCACCACGTCTTCGAGCCCGCTGTTGGTCGGGATCGAGGCCACACGCAATTCGATCTTGTGCTGCGGCGAGAATTTGCTGAAGTTGATCTTGCCGTCCTGCGGCTTGCGGCGTTCGCTGATGTCCAGGTCGCACATGATCTTGATGCGGGCGATCAGCGCGGCGCGGTAGTTCGGCGGCAGTTCCAGGTAGGTGCGCAACAGGCCGTCCTTGCGGAAGCGGATGCGGATCTTCTCGCGCCCCGGATAGCTTTCGACGTGGATGTCGGACACACCTTCCTTGTGCGCCTCGATGATCATGTTGTTGATCAAGCGCACCAGCGAGTTGTCCGATTGTTCGATCGGCGCTTCGTTCTCGCTGTTCGGGCGGTCCAGGCCTTCCTTCTCCAGCGTCTCGACCAGCTTGTCGGTGTCGTGCAGGTCGAAGCTGAGTTCGGGGGCCGAATCTTCGAGCGGTCCGAGCGGCGCCGTGGTGTCGCCGATCTTCTCGTAGGCCGTGCGCAGCAGTGCCTCCATCGACTTGCATTGCGCCAGCACCGGCACGGCCTTCATCTGCGCGCTGAACTCGACTTCGTCGACCGCCGCGCGGCGGCGTGCCGGATCGTCGAGCGCCACCACCAGCCGGCCGTCGCGAATCAGCAGCGGCATCAGGTGCAGGCGTTTGGCCATCGCGTAGGGAATCTTGCGCAGCGCCTCGGGCTCGGCCGGAAAGGCGTCGAGGTTGACGAGCGGATAGCCCATCTTGCGGGCGAGCGCGACTTGCAGGTCCTCGCGTGAGACCACACCGCGGCGCACCAGCAGTTCGCCGAGCGGCACGCTGCGGTCGCTCTGCTGCTGCGCGAGTGCGTCCTGCAGCTGTTCGTCGTTGATCAGGCCGAGCGAGATCAGCGCATCGCCGATGCGCACCATCGGCATCTTTTCCTGGCGCTGGATCGCCGCCAGCAACTGTTCGGGCGTGACCACCTGACGCATCACCAGGATGTCGCCCAACTTCTGGTTGCGCAGGCCTTGCTGGGCATCGACGGCCTGCTCGATGTCGAGTGGCGCGACACGCAGGTGCTCAACGAGCACCTCGCCGATGCGCGGGCCGACCTCGACGCTCTGGTAGGCCGGGCGCGGAATGAAGAGGCGTTGCACACCGCTGTCGTCGGCGGTGGGCGGGAACAGGAACACACCGATCTCGATCTCGACATGGCCGAGCGTCTGGCCGGTCAGCTCACCGCCCGCGCGCAGGCGCACCTTGTAGTCGGAGCGGGCGCTCGGGCCGAGCAGGCCGGCGTGCGTGGCAGCGTCCTGCGGCGCGGCCGCGATCAGCGGGGTCGTGAGGCACAACGAGCGGAACTGGTCGAAGCGCAGTGGCAGCGTCGTGCGGGCCGGCGGCAACTGCACATGGGCCACGCCTTCTTCGGGCACGAAGAAGGTCAGGCGGCCGTTCATCTGCTTGTCGTTCAGGCCGATGATCTGGCAGGGCAGCGGGTCGGTCTGCACCGCCGCTTCGGGGTAGCTGGCGTAGGGCGGCGCGGGCCAGCGGAAGGCCTCGCGGCTCGCCTTTTCAGCGGCGCGCGGCTTGGCGCCTTCGATGGGAGGGTCCCATTCCAGCGGGCTCAGCATGTCGGCCATTTGTTTTCCCGTCCGATCGTTCATTGCAGCAACGGGCCGCGTTGCGACCCTTTATCACGCAGTCATGATCCGGCGGTCGGCTGCGGCGCGATGCCTCGAAATGAGGGCAGCTCAGGCCCTTAATCGCGGCCTCATGCGGCGCCGGTGAAAATGCGGCTTCACCTGGAGTCCACATGGCCCGCCGCAACACCATCTCGCTCGACCACGAAAAAATCGCCCTCGTCCTGCAAGGCGGTGGCGCGCTCGGCGCTTACCAGGCCGGTGTGTACGAAGAAGTCGCCAAGCTCCCGCGCGAGGCGGATTGGGTGGCCGGCGTTTCCATCGGCGCCATCAATGCCGCGCTGATCGTCGGCAACCCGCCGGCGCGGCGGGTCGAGCGCCTGCGCGAGTTCTGGGAACTGGTGTCCTCGCGTGTCAACGGCCTGGCGCCGTGGTGGGATGTTCAGCGTGCGATGTTCCACCAGTTCAGCGCCGCGGTATCGGCCGCGGCCGGGGTGAACGGCTTCTACACGCCGCGCGTGCCGCCGCCGATGTTCCAGCCCGAAGGCACGGACGGTGCACTGAGTTACTACGACACCGCGCCGCTGCGAGCGACGCTCGAACGCCTGGTCGATTTCGACCTCATCAACAGCAAAAAAGTGCGCCTGTCGGTCGGTGCGGTGAACGTGCGCAGCGGCAACTCGATCTACTTCGACAACACGATGCAGCGCATCGGCCCCGAGCACATCATGGCCAGCGGCGCGCTGCCGCCGGCCTTCGCGCCGGTGATGATCGACGACGAGCCGTATTGGGACGGCGGCATCGTCTCCAACACGCCGCTGCAATACGTGCTGGACCAGCGTGGTTCGGGCCGTTTGCTTATTGCGCAGGTCGATCTGTTCAGCGCGCGCGGTGCGCTGCCCACCAACATGGCCGGCGTGCTGGCGCGGCAGAAGGACATCATGTATTCGAGCCGCACGCGCTTCAACACCGACCTGGCGGCGCAGGTTGCGCGCGATCACAAGGCCTTGCACATGCTGATCGCCGAGTTGCCCGCGAAGCTGCGCAACCGGCCCGACATGAAGCGCCTGGCCGGTGCCTGCGCCGCGAGCCATGTCGACATCGTTCACCTGATCTACCGGCAGAGCCGCTACGAGCAGGAGTCGAAGGACTACGAGTTCTCGCGTGCCACCGTGCTGCAACACTGGCAGGCCGGCCAGCACGACATGCAGCGCACCGTGGCGCACCCGGATTGGCTGTCGGCCTCGAACCCGGACGACGGCGTCACCGTCTACGACCTCGCGCACGACGAGGTGCGTAGGCGCTGAACGGCGCTGCCGTTCAGGGCTTCGTCGCCCGGCCCTCGGCTCGGGCCGCCGGCTCAGCCGCGCACTTGCGCGTCGTGTTTCTCGCGGCGGATGCGCCGGCTCTGGTGGTTCTCGGCGTGCTGGATGCCGCGCTGTTCGGCGGCGCCGACATGGCCATCGCTCCCTGCCGCGGCTTCCCGGCGATCGACGTGGGCCTGGCCGCGTTCGAGCTTCGCCGCTTCATGGTTCGTCAGCGCGCCGCTCTGGACCCCGGCTGCGATGCGCTTTTCCTGGTTGACGTTGCGCGCCACATCGGCCTGCATGCGTTCGGACGAGGCCGAATTCGGGTTGCCGTTCACCGCGTTGTGCTTGTCTGCCGCGATGTCGCGGCTGACCTTGTTCTGCGCCGCGTTCAGCCGCAGTCGTTCGGCACGTGAGAGCTTGCCGTTGTTCAGTGCCTGCGCCTGCAGGTGATCGACGCGGCCCTCTTCCTTTTCGAGCCGGGCGGCTTCGCCGGTGCTGAGCGAGCCGTCCTTCAGGCCGTTCTCGATGCGGGTCTGCTGGTTCACGTCTCGCTGCGTGGTTTCGGCGGCGGTGGTCTGCGCGTAGGCGCCGGCAAAGGCCAGCGACAGGGCAGCGGCCATCAGGGTACGTTTGATCATGCTCAGGGCTCCGTGGGGTTGTGGATACGGCCGAGCCATGTGCGCGGCCGATGTATATCGAAACGGCTGGCCGCGCTCAATGTTGACGCCGTGCGATGTGAACGGAGGTAAAGAGCCCGGTCGTGGATGCACTGCCGCGTGGTGTCCGCCGGCGGGCCTGGGCTACAGTGCCGGCAAACCGAAACCGCCCGATGTCGTTCAACCGTTCCCACCTGCCGCCCGATCCGCGCTGGCAGTTCTGGATCGACCGCGGCGGCACCTTCACCGACGTGGTGGGTCGGCGGCCGGACGGCACGCTCGTCACCCACAAGCTGCTGTCCGAGAACCCCGAGCAGTACCGCGATGCCGCGGTCGCCGGCATGCGCCATCTGCTGGGTTTGAAGGGCAGCGAACCGATCACGCCCGCGTTGGTCGCCTGCGTCAAGATGGGCACCACGGTCGCCACCAATGCCCTGCTCGAACGCAAGGGCGAGCCGACCCTGCTGATCACCACGCGCGGTTTTCGCGACGCGCTGCGCATCGGCTACCAGGAGCGCCCGCGGCTGTTCGATCGGCACATCGTGTTGCCCGAGTTGCTCTACACACGGGTCATCGAAGCGCAGGAACGTGTGGGCGCCGATGGCACGGTGGTGCAGCCGCTCGACGAAGCGCATCTGCGTGAACGCTTGTGGGCCGCGTTCGATGCGGGCCTGCGCAGCGCCGCGGTGCTGTTCATGCACGGCTGGCGCTACACGGCGCACGAGGCCGCGGCGGCCCGCCTGGCGCGCGAGGCCGGCTTCACCCAGGTGAGCGTGTCGCACGAGGTCAGCCCGCTGATGAAGCTGGTGAGCCGCGGCGATACCACGGTGGTGGACGCTTATCTCTCGCCCATCCTGCGCCGCTACGTCGCGCATGTCGCGGCCGAGATGCCGGGCGTGCAGCTGCTGTTCATGCAGTCCTCCGGCGGGCTCGCCTATGCGAACGCCTTCCAGGGCAAGGACGCGGTGCTGTCCGGCCCCGCGGGCGGCGTGGTGGGCATGGCGCGCACCGCGCAACTGGCGCGTGAAGACCTCGGCAGCGAGCGTGTGATCGGCTTCGACATGGGCGGCACCTCCACCGACGTGAGCCACTTTGCCGGCGAGTTCGAGCGTGCCTTCGAAACCCGGGTGGCCGGTGTGCGCATGCGGGCGCCGATGATGGGCATTCACACCGTGGCCGCGGGCGGTGGCTCGCTCCTGAGCTTCGACGGGGCGCGTTTGCGCGTCGGGCCGGAGAGTGCCGGTGCGAGCCCCGGCCCGGCCTGCTACCGCCGTGGCGGGCCGCTGGCGGTGACGGATGCGAACCTGCTGCTCGGCAAGATCCAGCCGGCGTATTTTCCAAAGCTGTTCGGACCGGATGGCAACGAGGCGCTGGACCGCGAGCGCGTGGTGAGGCTGTTCGACGCTCTGGCCGCCGAGGTGACGCAAGCCACCGGCGTGCCGCGCAGTGCCGAAGCGCTGGCCGAAGGCTGCATCGACATCGCGGTGGCCGCGATGGCCCATGCCATCAAGAAGATCTCGGTCGCCCGCGGCCACGACGTGAGCCGCTACACGCTGCAATGTTTTGGCGGGGCCGGCGGCCAGCACGCCTGCCGCGTGGCCGATGCGCTGGGCATGACGCGGGTGTTCATCCATCCGCTGGCCGGTGTGTTGTCGGCCTACGGCATGGGCCTGGCCGACCAGAGCGTGATGCGCGAACACAGCATCGAGCAACCACTGGCCGTGGCCCTGGTGACGATCACTCAGCAGCTCGACACACTGGCCGCGCAGTCCGAGGCCGCGTTGCGCCGCGACGCTGCCACGCAGGGCGCGGCGGTCGTGAGGCGCCACGTGCATTTGCGCTACGCCGGCACGGACTCGGCTCTGCGCGTGCCCTTCGGCAGCATCGCCGCGATGCAGGCCGATTTCGATGCCGCGTACCGCCAGCGTTTTGCCTTCCTGATGCCGGAACGTGCGCTGGTGGTGGAGGCGGTGTCGGTCGAAGCAATCGGGGCGGGTGATGCACCTGCCGAGCCGCGCGTGGCGCTGCATGCGGCCGCGCCGGCACCGGTGACCGACACGGTGCAGCTCTACAGCAGCGGCCGCTGGTGGCCGGCTGCGCTGGTGCGCCGCGAGCAGGCCTTGCCGGGCCTCTTCATCGACGGCCCGGCGATCATTGCCGAGGCGAACGCCACCACCGTGATCGAGCCCGGCTGGCGCGCGCGGGTCACCGCGCTGAACCATCTGGTGATCGAACGCTTGCAGCCGCGCGATGGATCGGCCGCCGCGGCCGGCACGGCGGTCGACCCGGTGCGGCTGGAGCTGTTCAACCAGCTCTTCATGAACATCGCCGAGCAGATGGGCCTGCAACTTCAGAACACCGCGGTGTCGGTCAACATCAAGGAGCGGCTCGATTTTTCATGCGCGCTGTTCGATGCGGAAGGGAAGCTCATCGCCAACGCGCCGCACATGCCCGTGCACCTGGGTTCGATGAGCGAATCCATCCACACCGTGATCGCGCGCAATGCGGGGCGCCTGCGGCCGGGGGATGTTTTTGCGCTCAACGATCCGTACCACGGCGGCACGCATTTGCCGGATGTGACGGTGGTGACGCCGGTGTTCGACGAGGCGGGCGCCGGCATCCTGTTTTATGTCGGCTCCCGCGGCCACCACGCTGACATCGGCGGCATCAGCCCCGGCTCGATGCCGCCCTTCTCGACCCGCATCGACGAAGAAGGCGTGCAGATCGACAACCTGAAGCTCGTCGATGCCGGCCGCCTGCGCGAGGCCGAGGTGCTGGCGCTGCTGCAAGCGGGCCAACACCCCGCGCGCAACCCGCCGCAGAACGTCGCCGACCTGAAAGCCCAGATCGCCGCGAACGAGAAGGGCGTGCAGGAACTGCGCCGCACCGTCGCGCAGTTCGGCCTGCCCACCGTGCAGGCCTACATGGGCCATGTGCAGGACAACGCGGAAGAATCCGTGCGGCGCGTCATCACGCGGCTGAAGGACGGTGCCTTCACGCTGCCGCTCGACAACGGCGCGCAGATCAGCGTGGCCGTCCGCGTGAACGCGGCGCGGCGCAGCGCCGAGATCGATTTCACCGGCACCTCGGCGCAACAGACGAACAACTTCAACGCCCCGACCGCGGTCTGCATGGCGGCGGTGCTCTATGTGTTTCGCACCCTGGTGGACGACGACATCCCGCTCAACGCCGGTTGCCTGAAGCCGCTGCACATCATCATTCCCGAAGGCTCGATGCTGAACCCGAAGCCACCCGCCTCGGTGGTGGCGGGGAACGTGGAAACCTCGACCTGCATCACCAACGCGATCTACGGCGCGCTCGGTGTGATGGCGGCGGGCCAGTGCACGATGAACAACTTCAGCTTCGGCAACGCGCGCCACCAGTACTACGAAACCATCTCGGGCGGCAGCGGTGCCGGCCCGGGGTTTGATGGCACGAGCGTCGTGCAGACCCACATGACCAACTCGCGCCTCACCGACCCCGAGGTGCTGGAGCATCGCTTCCCGGTGCGGCTGGAGAGTTATGCGATCCGCCGCGGCTCGGGTGGCGCCGGGCATTGGCGCGGTGGCGATGGCGGGGTGCGCCGCATCCGCTTTCTGGAGCCGATGACGGCGGCGATCCTGTCCAACGGGCGACTCTCCGGCGCTTTCGGCCTGGCCGGCGGGGAACCCGGCGCAGTGGGCCACAACCGCGTCGAGCGCGCCGATGGCCGAGTGGAAAAGCTCGGCCACATCGCGTCGGTCGAGATGGAACCGGGCGACGTCTTCGTCATCGAAACCCCGGGCGGCGGAGGGTTCGACACGGCCTGAAACAGGGCCCGTAAAACTCGGTGTAAGGTGCGCCCCGAGTCAGCGACTCATGCAGGTCGTTGTTCGCAATTCACCCGCGGCCGACACTGCAACCCAACCGCTTTTCATTGGAGAAATGACATGAACCAACGCCTCATCCTTTCGACCGCCCTGGCTTCCGTGCTCGCCATGGGTGTGCTGTCCACCGCCAACGCCGCCGACACCCCGGCCGGCAAGGAAAAGTGCTTCGGCATCGCCAAGGCCGGCCAGAACGACTGCGCCAACCTGTCGGGCACGCATTCGTGCGCCGGCCAGAACAAGATGGACATGGGCACCGACGAATGGAAGTACGTCGGCAAGGGCACCTGCGCTTCGATGGGTGGCAAGTCGGCCGACGAAGTCAAGGGCATGATGAAGAAGTGATTCCCGCCGCCGTGCCGCATGCCGCGCCTGCCGCCTCCGGCCAGGTCGGCATCGGCCTGCGCCAGCCGCACTACGCGGCGGTGCTGAACGACAAGCCCGTCCTGGGCTTTGTCGAAGTCCATTCCGAGAATTTTTTCGCCGACGGTGGCGCCGCGCTCGCGGTGCTGCACGAGGCGCGTTGCCTCTACCCCGTGAGCCTGCACGGCGTGGGCCTGGCGCTCGGTTCGGCCGCCGGCCTCGACCCGTGGCACCTCGATCGGCTCGAACGGCTGGTGCAGCGCATCGAGCCGCTGCGTGTCTCGGACCACGCCTGTTTCGCGCGGGCGCCGCTGTTGCCCGGCGGGCCGGTGGTGCATGGCAGCGATCTGCTGCCGATCGCCTTCACGCCTGAATCGCTGGCCATCATGGTGAGCCAGGTGATGCAGGTGCAAGAGCGCCTGAAGCGCCCGATCGCGGTCGAGAACCTGTCGGCCTACGTCGGTTTCGAAACGGGCGACGCAATGGCCGAGCCGGCCTTCTTCGCTGAACTCTGCCGCCGCAGCGGTTGCCGCATGCTGCTCGACGTGAACAACCTGATGGTCAATGCGCTGAACGCCGGTGCTGCCGATCCGATTGCGCATTGCAAGGCCTACCTCGATGCGCTGCCGCGTGGCATCGTCGATGAAATCCACCTCGCCGGGTTCAGTGAAAGCGGGGCCGGCGCCGAGCGTCTGGTGATTGATGACCACAGCAGCGTCGTGCGGCCGGGTGTGTGGGCGGTGTATGCGCATGCGCTCGAACGCTTCGGCCGGGTGCAGACCCTGGTCGAGTGGGATACCGACATTCCGGCATTGGACGTGTTGCTCGGTGAGGCGCAACGAGCTGCAAGCCTGATGGCGCGGACATGAGCGGCGCCGAAGCCGAGCGCCAGCGCGCGTTGCTGGCCGCCATCGCCACCCGCGGCCCGGCGCCGGCCGAACTCGCCTTGCATGAAGATGCCGCACGCGCCCGGCAAGGCCTCGACGCCTACCGCATCAATGCCGCGGCCATTGCCGAGCGCGCCTTGCTCGCCGTGTTTCCCACCATCGCTGCCTTGATCGGCGCCGAAGACTTCGAGCACCTCGCCCGCGAGTTCTGGCGCGCCGAGCCCCCGGCCCGCGGCGACCTCGGCGAGTGGGGTGCCAGCTTCCCCGCGTGGCTCGAAGCGCATGCGGCGTTCTCCGCCTGGCCGTACTTCGGCGATGCCGCCCGTCTCGATCTGGCCGTGCACGAGTGCGAGCGAGCGGCAGATGCCGACTTCGATGCCGCGTCCCTCGCGTTGTTGTCGGAAGCCGAGCCGCAGCAACTCACGCTCGTGCTGATGCCCGGCACCGCGCTCATCCGCTCACGCTGGCCGATCGTCACGATCCACGCCGCGCACCACACCGCCGAAGCCGACTTCGATGCCATGCGCGCTGCCATCGACAGCGAGCTCGCCGAAACGGCACTCGTCGCCCGCCAAGGCTGGCGCGCCAATGTGCACCGCGTCGATGGCGCGACCGCTCGCTGGACCGAAGCTTTGATCGCAGGCACTGCCCTCGACCGTGCCTTGGTCGATGCCGGTGAGGCCTTCGACTTCAGCCTCTGGCTCACCACCGCCATCCAGGAGAAATGGTTGAAAGGTGCGACGCTGTGCACCGACCAACCCCCGACGCACAACGACGGAGAACCCGCATGACCACCCCGACGCACCCGACCCGACAGCCCTTGCTGGCCCGCCTGTGGGCGCTGGGTGAGAAGGCCATCGCCGCGCTCGAACTGCTGCAACCCGCCGCGCAACTGCTGGCGCGCCTCTATGTCGGCTCGGTGTTCTTCCGCTCCGGCCTGACCAAGCTGCACGACTGGGACACCACGCTCGCGCTCTTCATGGACGAATACCACGTGCCCCTGCTCGACCCGACCGTCGCCGCCTTCATGGGCACCGCGGCCGAGATCGCGCTGCCGGTGTTGCTGGTGCTCGGCCTGTTCGGGCGCTTCGCTGCGGCGGGCATGTCGGTGCTGAACGTGGTGGCGGTGCTGAGCCTGGCCGAGATCGCGGATGCCGCTCTGCAAGGCCATGTCTTCTGGGGCAGCCTGCTCGCCGCGCTGCTGCTGTGGGGGCCGGGCCGCTGGTCACTGGATCGGTTCGCCGTGCCGTGGTTGAGGTCTCGCGTGCTCGCGCCGCACGCGGCGAAGCAAGCTGACTACACTGCGGCGCGACCTTCGGCATAGTCTGGGGGTGCCGAACCCTTCGACTGCCTCATGACACAACGCCGCCACGTCCTCACCGCTGCCGCACTGGCACCTTGGTTGCCGAAGGCCTTCGCCGCTGATGCGGCTTGGGACCGCATCGAACGCACAGCCCGCGGCCAGACGGTCTACTTCAACGCCTGGGCCGGCAGCGAGAACATCAACGCCTACCTGCAATGGGCCGGCGCCGTGGTCGAGAAACGCTGGGGCGTGAAGCTCGAACACGTGAAGATCTCGGACACCGCCGAAGTCGTCAAACGTGTGCGCACCGAGAAGCAGGCCGGCCGCGTGGCCGATGGCTCGGTCGATGCGGTGTGGATCAATGGCGAGAACTTCCTCGCGATGAAACGCGATGGCCTGCTGTTCGGCCCTTTCTCCGAGAGCCTGCCCGCCTATGCCGCGGTCGACGCCGCCGGCAAGCCGACCACGCGGATCGATTTTTCGGAACCGGTGGCCGGCCTCGAAGCGCCCTGGGGCATGGCGCAACTCACCTACTACGGCGACAGCGCGAAGCTGCCGCAGCCGCCGCGCAGCCTGGCCGAATTGTTGGCCTTCGCGCAGCGCAATCCAGGGCGGGTGACGTACCCGAAGCCGCCGAACTTCCACGGCACCACCTTCCTCAAGCAGCTGCTGCTCGAAGCCAGCGCCGATCGCCAACCGTTCTATGCAGCGGTCAAGCCCGAGGCCTTCGCGAGCCTGAGCGCGCCGCTCTGGCGCACGCTCGATGCGCTGCACCCGAACCTGTGGCGCCAGGGCCAGCAGTTCCCCGCCAGCAACACCGTGATGCGCCAGATGCTCGCTGATGGCGAGCTGCTGATGAACCTGAGCTTCAACCCCTTCGATGCCGCCAATGAAATCGCGGCCGGTCGGTTGCCGGCCACGGTCGTGAGCTGGCAACCGAGTGGCGGCAGCATCGGCAATACGCATTTCATCGCGATCCCCTTCAATGCGCGTGCGAAAGAAGGCGCCCAGGTGCTCATCAACTTTCTGCTGTCGCCGCAGGCGCAAGCGCGCAAGGCCGACATCAAGGTCTGGGGCGACCCGACCGTGCTGGCCGTCGAGCGTTTGTCCGCCGCCGACCGCGCCCTCTTCGCACAGTCGGCCGCGCCCGGCACGGTGACGCAGCCGGCGCCGGCCTGGCCCGAGCCGCATGCATCGTGGGTCGATGCGATCGAGCGCGAGTGGCTCACGCGCTACGGCCAGTAGTCACCGGGCGCTGGCCGTGACGACGCGCCGCAGCCTTGCCACATCGGCGTGGCTCGCGCCGGCGCTGCTCTACATGCTGCCGCTGCTCGCGGCCTTGGCATTCGGCCTGCACAGCGCCATCGACGCGAACGCGTGGCGGGCCCTGGTGGCCGATTCGCAGTTCGTGCCGGCCTTGCGCCTGAGCCTGCGGGTCGGCGTGGTGAGCGCTTTGCTCGCGCTCGTCGCCACGCTCGTGATCGTCACGGCCTTGCATGGCAGTGCAGCGTGGCCGCGCGTGCAGCGTGCGCTGGGCGCCGTGCTGGCGCTGCCGCATGCTGCGTTCGCGGTCGGCCTGGCCTTGCTGCTGATGCCCAGCGGCGTGCTCGCGCGCTTGCTCGCGCTCGCCACCGGCTGGGCCGCGCCGCCCGATGTCGCGACCGTGCAGGACCCGGCCGGTCTCGCCCTCACCGCAGGCCTCGTGTTGAAGGAAGTGCCCTTCCTGCTGTGGAACGTGGCCGCGCAGTTGCAGCGGGTTGGGCAGGGCGCGGACATCACGCGCCAGTTGCAGATCGCCGCGTCGATGGGTTATTCCGCGCGCAGCACCTGGGCGCGTGTGCTGTGGCCGCAGTTGCTGCCGCGCCTGGCGCTGCCGCTGCTGGCGGTTTGGGCCTACAGCCTGACGGTCGTCGATATGGCCCTGGTGCTCGGCCCCACACGCCCGCCGACGCTCGCGATGCTGGCCTGGCAATGGCTGCTGGATGCCGACGAGGCGGTGAACCGGCAGGGCGCCGCGGCGGCCTTGTTGCTGACTGCCCTGGTCGGCGTGGGTGCGCTGATCGCGCGGGCTGCGGTGCGCCTGGTGCAGCCGCTGCTGCGCGCCCGCCGTGTGCGCGGCGACCGGCCGCCGCGCCGCGCGGGTGCCTGGCTGGCACGCAGCGTCGTCGCCGCGGCCACGTCAATCTATGCGCTGGTGCTCGTGATGCTGATCTTCGTCTCGGTGGCCGGCGTGTGGTCCTTCCCTTCCCTGTGGCCGCAGGTGTGGACAGCCAGTGCCTGGGCCGTCGTGGCGCACAGCGGCAGCACGCTCACGCTCACCGCCACGCTCGCGTTCGGCTCGGCCGCGACCGGTGTGCTGCTCGCCATCGCCTGGATGGAAACCACGCCACCGCACTGGGACGGCCGCGCCGCGCCGCTGGTGTTCGCACCGATGCTGGTGCCGGGTGTGCTGCTCGTCGCCGGCCTCTACCGCCTGACGCTCGGCCTCGGCCTCGACGGCCGCTACTCCGGCCTGTGGCTCGCGCACAGCCTCTACACCGCGCCCTATGTGCTGGTCGCACTGGCACCGGCCTACCGCGGCTATGACGATCGTTATGCGCTCACGGCGCACGCGCTCGGCCGCGGCCACGCGACGTTCCTGTGGCGCGTGAAATGGCCGATGCTGCTGGCGCCGATTACTGCTGCCTTCGCGATCGGCTTCGCCGTCAGCGTCACGCAGTACCTCACGACGCAGTTCGTCGGCGCCGGCCGCTACGCGACCGTGACGACCGAGGCACTCACGCTCGCCTCGGGCGGCCAGCGCACGCTGACGGCGGCCTTCGCGCTGATGCAAGCGCTGCTGCCTGCGCTCGCGTTCGCCGCGGCGCTGTTGGTCGCACGCCGGCAGGCGCGGCGCCTGGGGGCAGCCTGATGCTCGAACTCGAGAGCATCCGCATCGCCACCTCCGAGCGGGTGCTGGTGCGCGACCTGAGCGCCGGCGTCGGTGGGGGCGAGGTGCTCGCGGTGATGGGCGAGAGCGGTTCGGGCAAGTCGTCCCTGCTCGCCTTCCTGAGTGGCAGCCTGCCGCCAGGCATGCGCGCGCGTGGCCGCGTGCGGCTGCTCGGCCGCGACATCACGGCGCTGCCGATGGCCCAGCGCCGTGTCGGCATCCTGTTCCAGGACGACCTGCTGTTCCCGCACATGACGGTGCTCGACAACCTGCTGTTCGCCTTGCCCGCCGGCCTGCGCGCCGGGCGCGTGGCGCGCGCCGAGGCGGCACTTGCGCAAGCGGGCCTGGCGGGTTGCAGCGGGCGTTGGCCGCACACGCTTTCGGGTGGGCAGCGGGCGCGTGTGTCGGTGTTGCGCGCGATGCTGGCGCAGCCGCAGGCCCTGCTGCTGGACGAACCCTTCTCGCGTCTGGACACTGCGCTGCGCGAGCGTTTTCGCGCCTTCGTTTTCGCCGGCATCCGCGAACAGTGCATTCCCGCCGTGCTCGTCACGCACGATGCGCACGATGTGCCGGCGGGCGCGCAAGTGATCCACCTGAGCCCCGAGCCCGACCATGTTTGACCGCATCGCGCTCGACCTGCTGCGCCCCGGCATCACACGCCTGGCGCACGGTTTGGCGCGGGCGCGTGTGCAGGCCGATCACGTCACGCTCGCGGGCTTCGCGATCGGCATGGCCGGCGCGGCGGCCATCGTGCTGCATGCCTTCGGCGTGGGTCTCGCGCTACTGCTCACGAGCCGCTTGTTCGATGGCCTGGACGGTGCGCTGGCGCGCATCACCACCGCGACCGACCGCGGCGCCTTCCTCGACATCTCGCTCGACTTCATCTTCTACGCGAGCATCCCGCTCGCGTTCGCGCTGGCCGACCCGGCAGCCAACGGGCTGCCCGCGGCTGTATTGCTGGCCGCCTTCGTCGGTACCGCCAGCAGCTTCCTCGCTTTCGCGGTGCTGGCAGCGCAGCGCGGGCTGAAGAGCGTGGTCTACCCGAACAAGGGCATCTACTATCTCGGCGGCCTGACCGAGGCGACCGAGACGCTCGTCTGCTTCGCGCTGATGTGCCTGTGGCCGGCGCAGTTCGCGCTGTGGGCCTACGGCTTCGCGGCCTTGTGCCTGCTGACCATCGCCACGCGGCTGTGGGCCGGTTGGCAGGCGCTCTCGCCATGACGAACCCGAAGGATCAGCCCATGTCCCGCAAGAAGCTGCTGCTGATCGGTGCGCTGCTCGTGCTGATCGCGCTGTTCTTCGCCTTCGACCTCGGGCGCTTCCTGAGCCTCGACTACCTCAAGTCGCGCCAGCTCGAATTCGCGGCGCTGTATGCCGAGCGGCCGCTGCTCGTGATCGGCGCCTACTTCGCGATCTACGTGGCGGTGACGGCGCTGTCGCTGCCCGGTGCGACCATCATGACGCTGGCCGGTGGCGCCATCTTCGGCCTGTGGGTCGGCACCCTGGTCGTCTCCTTCGCCTCGACGCTCGGTGCCACGCTCGCCTTCCTGACCTCGCGCTACATCCTGCGGGAGAGCGTGCAGGCGCGTTTCGGCGCGCGCATCGCCGAGATCGACAAGGGCATCGCGAAGGACGGCGCTTTCTACCTGTTCACGTTGCGCCTCGTGCCGCTCGTGCCCTTCTTCGTCATCAACCTCGCGATGGGCCTCACGCGCATGCGCGTGGCGGTGTTCAACGGGATCAGCCAGCTCGGAATGCTGGCTGGCACCGTGGTGTTCGTGAATGCCGGCACCCAGCTCGCGAAGATCGAATCGCTGCGCGGCATCCTGTCGCCGGCCTTGATCGGTTCCTTCGTGCTGCTCGGCGTGTTCCCGCTGATCGCGAAGTGGGTCGTCGGCGTGATCCGCTCGCGCAAGGTCTACGCGACATGGGCGCACCTGAAGCCGAAACGGTACGACCGCAACCTCGTGGTCATCGGCGCCGGCGCGGCGGGCCTGGTGGCGAGCTACATCGCGGCTGTGGTGAAAGCCAAGGTCACCCTGGTCGAAGCGCACAAGATGGGCGGCGATTGCCTGAACTACGGCTGCGTGCCGAGCAAGGCGCTCATCAAGACCGCCACGTTGATGCACCAGATGAAACACGCCCCCGACTACGGCATCGCGAAGGCCGAAGCGAGCTTCGATTTCGCCGATGCGATGGATCGCGTGGCGCGTGTGGTGCGCGAGATCGACCCGCACGATTCGATCGAGCGCTACCGCGGCCTCGGTGTCGACGTGGTGGCGGGTTACGCGAAGATCGTCAACCCGTGGACGGTCGAGATCGAGACCGCCGAGGGCAAGCAGACGCTCACGACTCGCAGCATCGTCATCGCCACCGGCGCGATGCCTTTCGTGCCGCCGCTGCCGGGGCTGGACGAGGTGGGCTACCTCACCAGCGACACGCTTTGGGGCCAACGCACGCTGCCGGCGCGGCTGGTGGTGCTGGGTGGCGGGCCGATCGGTTGCGAGCTGGCGCAATGCTTTGCGCGGCTCGGCTCGCAGGTCACGCAGATCGAAATGGCGCCGCGCCTCCTGCTGCGCGAAGACGTCGAGGTGTCGGTGTTCGCGCAAGCCGCATTGGAGCGCGATGGCGTGAAGGTGCTCACCGCGCACAAGGCGCTGCGTTGCATCAAGGACGGCGAGCGCAAGTTCATCGTCGTCGAAGCAGCCAGCGTCGAGGCCCGCATCGAGTTCGATCAACTGCTCTGTGCTGTCGGCCGCGTCGCGCGCCTGAAAGGCTTCGGCCTCGAAGAACTCGGCATTCCGGTCGGCCGCACCGTCGAGACGAACGAGTACCTCGAAACCCTGATGCCGAACATTCTGGCGGCCGGCGATGTGGCCGGGCCGTACCAGTTCACCCACACCGCCGCGCACCAGGCCTGGTATGCCTCGGTGAACGCGCTCTTCGGTCGCTTCAAGAAGTTCAAGGCCGACTATTCGGTGATCCCGTGGGCCACCTTCATCGACCCCGAAGTCGCACGTGTCGGCCTGAACGAGCAGGAGGCGAAGGAGCAGGGCGTCGCATTCGAGGTCACGCGCTTTCGCCTCGACGACCTCGACCGTGCGATTGCCGACAGCGCCGCGCGGGGCTGGGTGAAGGTGCTCACGGTGCCGGGGCGAGATCGCATCCTCGGCGTGACGATCGTCGGTGCGCATGCCGCCGATTTGCTCGCCGAGTACGTGCTAGCGATGAAACACGGCCTCGGCCTGAACAAGATCCTCGGCACCATCCACACCTACCCGACGATGAGCGAGGCGAACAAGTACGCTGCAGGCGAATGGAAGCGCAACCATCAGCCGCACCAACTGCTCGCCTGGGTCGCGAAGTACCACGCATGGCAACGCGGCTGAGCGGGTTCGTGCTGGGCTGCGGCGCGTGGGCGCTGTGGGCGCTGGTGCATGCGCAAGTGCTGCCCCAGGCGCCGCTGCTGACACCGTTCCCCGCCACCGGCGACCACCCGCCCGCACCCTGGCATGTGGCCGGCCTGCCGCATCAGAAAAAGCCGTTCACCCGCTTCATGCTCGCCGATGTGGATGGCCGGCGCGCGCTGCGTGTCGAGGCCGAGTCGTCCTACGGCAACCTGGTGCACCCGCTCATGCTGACGGAGACGGGTGTGCACCTGGCCTGGCAGTGGCGTGTCGACGAACTGCTGACCGACGCGAATCTGCACGAGAAGAATGGCGACGACACCGCGCTCAAGGTCTGCGTGTTCTTCGACCTGCCCATCGACCGAGTGCCCTTCTTCGAACGCCAGTTGCTGCGCTTTGCGCGCACCCAGACGCCCGAGCCCTTGCCTGGGGCCACCATCTGCTATGTGTGGGACGCGCACCTGCCCGCCGGCACCGCGCTCGACAACGCCTTCACGCACCGGGTGCGTTACCTCGTGCTCGAAAGCGGCGCACCGCAGCCGCACCAGTGGGCGCACGAGCGGCGCGACGTGGCGGCCGACTTCACCCACCTGTTCGGCGCCGAGAGCCCGGAGGTGCCGCCCATCGTCGGCGTGGCGGTGGGGGCGGACGCCGACAACACCCATGGCCACAGCCTCGGCCATGTGGCCGATCTGCTGCTGGCGCACTGAGAAGCGGGCCCGGCAAGGCGTGGGCATACTCACGCCTTCCTGCCGTACCTCGCACGACGCTCCCCCCTTTGAAGCATCTCCTCCTACTCGGTGGGGGCCACGCCCACGTGCACGTGCTGCGCGCGCTGGCCGAGAACCCCTATCCCGGCGCACATGTGACCCTCGTCTCGCCGTTCGCGCGGCTGATGTACTCGGGCATGGTGCCGGGCTTCGTTGCCGGCCACTACGAGTTGAACGACTGCGTGATCCCGCTCACGCCCTTGGCGGCGCGCGCGCATGTGAAGTTCATCGAAGGCGCGGCGGTCGCGATCGACGCGGCCGCGCGCCGGGTCATGCTGGCCGATGGGCAGGCGCTGCACTACGACGCCCTGAGCCTGGACACCGGCCCGGTGATGGACCGCGACGCCATCCCCGGCGCGCGCGAACATGCGCTCTTCGTGCGCCCGATCGAGCAGTTCACGCGCCTGTGGGAAGCGGTACTTCAATTGGCCGAGCAGCGGCCCTTGAGCGTGGTCGTGGTTGGTGCCGGCGCGGCAGGTGTCGAACTCGCGATGGCCTTGCAGTTCCGCTTCGGCGAACGCGCGCGAGTGAGCCTCGTGACGGGTGGCCCGCCGCCGCTGCCGAGCCACCCGGCCGGTGCGCAGGCGCGGGCGCTGCGCGCGCTCAAGCGTTGCGGTGTCACCTTGTTGGAAGATGCCTGCAGCGAGATCACCGCCAGCCATGTGGTGCTGGCGCGTGGCATGCGCCTGGCCTGCGATGCGCCGGTGCTGGCCATCGGCGCGAGTGCGCCCACCTGGCTGGCCGGCAGCGGGCTGGCGCTCGACGATCAGGGTTTCGTCGCGACCGGTGCCACGCTGCAAAGCACATCGCACCCGGAAGTTTTCGCCGCCGGCGACGTGGCCGCGCGCAGCGATGCGCCGCGACCGAACAGCGGCGTCTACGCGGTACGCGCCGGCCCGCCGCTGGCGTTGAACCTGCGGCGTTTCATCGGTGGCGGTGCACTGGAGCCGTACCAGCCGCAGGCGCATGCGCTGAACCTGCTGGCCTGCGGCGAGCGCCGCGCGATCGCGTCGTATGCCGACTGGTCCGTCGGCGGCCGCTGGGTCTGGTGGTGGAAGGACCGGATCGACCGCGCCTTCATCGCGATGTACCGATAGGTCGGCGGGTCACGCCGCTCAGGGCGGCGAGAGTTTCTTCATGCGCACGATCGCGCGGTACTCGGGCGAGCCTTTCAGGCGCTGCACTTCGGCATCGACCACGGCGCGATCGACCAGCTCCATCGAACGGGCGACATAGGCGCTGACGAAAGCCTGTGCATCACCGTACTTGTTGACCGACCAGCCCAGGCCGCCGGATTTGGGGCAGCCGGTCCAGAACGCGACCCAGCGCCAGTCGGGGTAGACCTTGCCATCCTTGCGGCGTGTGGCGTCGGCCAGGCGCACACCGACCACGCCCGAGCTGTTGCGCACCGTCTTGCGGCCGGTGCGTTCCACCGGGTCGGGCAGCTCGACGAGCTTGGCCTTCACCCACTTGCGCGCCGCGGCCGTGGCCCGTTCCCAGGTGCGGTACTCGCTGATCAGGAAGTTCTGCTGATGCCGCTGGTGCTGTCGCACGATGCGCGCCATCACGCATTGCATGGGCTCGTTGATGGTCAGGTGCATGGGTTGTCTCCGGTGACGACGCATCATAAACCACTCGATCGAGCGGACGAGTGCGATTCAAGTCGCGCAGGCCGATGGTCAGTCGCGCGGGCTGAACACCAGCGTCAGCAGCGCGGGCACCCGGCCGTCGAGATCGCGCGGCAGAATTTCGGTCTTGTCGATGGCTCGCAAGACGGCCTCGTCCCAGGACGGGACCTTGCTCGACTTAACGATCTTGCGCGAGACGATCGTGCCGTCCGGCGCGCAGCGAACCTCGACCTCGGCCACCGGATTTCCTTCGATCGAATCGACATCGAACACGATCTTGGGTTTGACACGTGCCTTGACGCGGCCGCCGTAGCCATCGGATGGGGCCTTGTTTTGCAGCGCTGTGCCGGTCGACCCCGCACTGCCCGTCGCCTCCGCCTGCCCGAGGATCCGCTTGATGTTGCGCTCGTGCGCCTCGACCAGCGCTTCTTCGGCCTTGCGCTCCTTCTCGGCTTCCTTCTTCTTGAGGGCCGCCTCTTCCTTCTCCTTCAGTTGCTCCCGCTTGGCCTCTTCTTTCTTGGCCTTCTCGATCGCGATGCTGGCGTCCGGAATCTTCTGCGGTTCGGGCTCGGCGCGCGGCACGGGTGGTGGCGGCTTGACGGGCTGCACCACCGGCTTCGGCGGCTCGACCTCGACCGCACGCGGTGCAGCGATCTGCGGTACCGCAGCCCACAGTTCAGCTTCGGCCACGGCCGGTGAACTGGCGTGCCAGTTGACGCTGAAAGCGAGTGCAGCGACCAACAGCGTGTGCACCAGCAGCGCGAGCACCAGGCCCGGGCCCATGCCGCGCGGCGGGCGCGGCATGAAGGCATCACGGCCCAGCGTGGCGGCGTTCATCGGCCCGCGACCTCGGCGCTTCCCGTCCACTCGCGTTTCAGCAAGCCGTAGGCCTCGACATCGTGGGCCTCGCCCTTGTCGACCCAGCGCTCGCGCAGCAGGCCTTCGCGCACGAAGCCCAGGCGCTGCAGCAGCCGACCCGAGGCTGCATTGCGCGGGTCCACCTCGGCTTCGAGCCGGCGCAGCCCCATCGTCGTGAAGGCGCAGGCGACGAGCGCCCCCAGCGCCTCGTGCATGTACCCGCGGCCCCAGCAGGCGCGCGCGACCACGTAGCCGAGTTCGGCCCGTGCGCTGCCTTCGTCGTGGCGGAACAGCAAGCAGGTGCCCACGGCTTGGTCGGTCTGCTTGTCGATCACGACGAACTGCAAGGCCGCGCCGCTCTCCTGGATGAGCTGCATGCGTTTGAACCAGGCCTGGCCATCGGTCAGCGAGTTCCAGGTCGGGTAGGGCAGGAACTTCGTGACCTCGGGGTCACCGTTGATGCCGAGCAGCGCGGGGAGGTGGTCTTCGCTCACCTGCCGCACTTGCAGGCGGGCAGTGTCGATGGGGCTCGGCGGCGCGAGTGCCACCTCAGCCGCCCGATTTCACAGACAGGCCGACCCGCTGCACACCCGCGCGTTGCAGCTTGTCCATCACGTTGACGACGGCCTCGTACTTCACCGCCTTGTCGGCCGAAATGACGACCGGCGTGGTGGCATTGCCGGCCTGCGCGTCGCGCACCCGCTTGGCGATGGTGGCGAGCGTGGCGCGTTCGTTGGCGTCCTTGCCATCGAGGCGCAGGCGCAGGTTCTCGTCGGCGCCGATGATCACTTCGACCACATGCTCCGGCCGCTGCTTGCTCTTGCCCACGCTCGGCAGATCGACCATGCCGGTGGTGATGAGCGGTGCGGTCACCATGAAGATGATGAGCAGCACGAGCATCACGTCGATGAAGGGCACCATGTTGATCTCGCTGATGGTGCGGCGGCGCGAGCCGCGGTTGGCGACGGCGGGCATGCTGGTTTTACCGCGAGTGCGCGAAGCCGGGCATGCTGGCCGCGGCTGGAACGGGTGCCGCCACGCCGGTGTTGCGTTGCAGGATGTTCGAGAACTCCTCGATGAAGGTGTCGAGCTGGGTCGCGATGCGGTCGATGTCGCGCGCGAAGCGGTTGTAGGCGATCACCGCGGGGATCGCCGCGAACAGGCCGATGGCGGTGGCCACCAGGGCTTCGGCAATGCCCGGCGCCACCGTGGCCAGCGTCACCTGCTGCATGTTCGACAGGCCGACGAAGGCGTGCATGATCCCCCACACCGTGCCGAACAGGCCCACGTACGGGCTGACCGAACCCACCGAAGCGAGGAAGGAAAGGTTCGATTCCACCGTGTCCATCTCGCGCTGGAAGCTCGCGCGCATCGCACGGCGCGCACCATCGAGCAAGGCACCGGCATCGGCGACACGCTTCTCGCGCAGCTTCAAAAACTCGCGCATGCCGGAAGCGAAGATGCGTTCCATCGGCGAGCCGTCGGCCCGCTTGGCGGCGTCGGCGTACAGCTCGTTCAAGTTCTTGCCGGCCCAAAAATCACGCTCGAAGTCTTCGTTGCCCGAGCGCACGCGTTTCAGGCCGAAGAGCTTGCCGAAGATGACCGTCCAGCTCGCGAGCGAGGCGATGAGCAGCCCGGCCATGACGAGTTGCACGACCAGGCTGGCCTGCGTGACGAGGGTGAAGATCGAGAAGTCCTGGTTCATTCGATGCTTTGCTGAAGTGAGTTCGGAATGCGCCGCGGCGTGAAGGTTCCCGCGTCGACGCAGGCAATGCGGATCGTGCCCTCGGTCAACAGCTCGCTGCCGCGCCAGGCCTGCTGGGCCAGCGCCATCGAGGCGCGGCCGGCGTGCGTCACCTGCACCGTCACGTCCAGCAGGTCGTCGAGCCGCGCCGGGCGCAGGTAGCGCAGCGCAGTATCGGTCACGATGAAGATGGCGCCTGTGTCCTCTCGCAACTGCTGCTGGCCGACGCCTTGGGCGCGCAGCCACTCGGTGCGGGCGCGCTCGAAGAACTTCAGGTAGTTGGCGTAGAAGACCACGCCGCCGGCGTCGGTGTCTTCCCAGTACACGCGCACGGCGTGGTGGAACAGGATCGGTGAACTGAGGTCTTGAGCGGTCATCGGCGCAGCGTGGGCCGACGCGGCAAAGGCGTGTCGGCGGCTGCGATTATCGCTGGAGGCGCTTGTACACCGGACCCCACAGCGGGTGGCCGGCTTCGGACTTGCTGAGCGTGAAGGCCGGGTCGGCCTGGCGGGCGGCCGCGAACTCGCTTTCGCATTCGTTCATGCGGTTGCTGGTGCAGGCGATGAAGGCCAAGTGCTTGTGCGCGGCGGCGCGGTCCTTGGCCGAGCCGAGGCCGGCGGCCAGCGCCTGGCGGAACTGTTTTTCGGCTTCCGGGTATTGCGCGTCGTCGTAGGCGCGGATGCCGGCGAGCAAGGCCTTTTCGGCCGGCCGCTCGGCCACGTCCATCAGGCCGTTCGGTGCCGTGGCGGGTGGCTTCGTGCCGCAACCGGCGAGCAGGGCGAGCGTGGCGAAAGCCAGGGCGAAGGACTGGGCAAGAGAGCGCGTGAATGTCATGAACCGAACTTGTGTTTGACGCTGACTGGCTGCCCCGCCACCACGTTGACCGTGGTGCTGAAGGCGGGGAAATCTTCGTTGCGCAGGGTGATCTTGTGTGGGCCTTCGGGCAGGGTCAGCTCGTTGAGCGGCGGCGTGGTGCCGGCGGACGAGCCGTCCACCTCGACCTGGCCCCAGGGGCTGACAGCGATGCGCACCACGCCGGTCGGCAGCGGCACGCCTGGCTTGGCGATGGCAGTTTTGGCGACTGCCGGTTTGGCAGCCGCCACGCGGGCCTCGCGCTCGCGCGCTTCGCGGGCGCGGCGGTCTTTGAGAGATTCTTTCGGGGTCGCCTCGATGGCGGTGGTCTTGGCGGGCGCCACCGCGGCCACAGGGGCGGGCACAGGCACGACGGCCTGCACCGACGCTGCCGGGCTGGCGGCGGTGGCTGCCATCACCACGGGGGGGGTGGCAATGGCCGCGCTCGCCACGGAGACCGGTGCTACGGCGGGCGCCGTGGCCGGCACTGCGGCCACCACAGTGTTCGCTGCCGGCGCCGTGCCGCGCTGCGCGGCAATGCCGAACCACAGGCCCGCTGCCAGCACCACCGCGGCCGCACCGGCCAAGGCCAGGGCCGCTCGGCTGCGCGTGGGTTTGTCGTCCGGCAAGGCCGTGGCCGCACCCCCATCGGGGCCGACGTTTTCGTCCAGCCAGTGGCGCAGTTCGCGAGCGAGGGCGCGCGCCGAGCGGTAGCGGTGCTCCGGGTCCTTGGCCATCGCGTGGGCGGCGATGTCGGCCAGCGCCTTCGGCACGCGGGGGTCGACCGTGCTCGCCAGCGGCGGCTCGTGCCCGATGACGGCGGCGGTGATCTCGGCCAGGTTGTTGCCACGAAACGGCTTCACGTCGGCGAGCAATTCGTAGAGCACGACGCCAAGCGAGAACACATCGGCACGCCGGTCCACCGGCTCCATGCGCGCCTGCTCGGGCGCCATGTAGTAGGGCGAGCCGGCCGCCACGTCGTTGCCGTCGTGGCGGTGCGCAACACGCGCGATGCCGAAATCGAGCACCCGCGGCTGCGTGCGCCCGACCATGAAAATGTTGGCCGGCTTGATGTCCCGGTGCACCACGCCCTTGCTGTGCGCATAGGCCAGCGCATCGGCGACCCGGCGGGTGATGAGCGCGGCCTGGGCCGGCGTCGGCCGCCAGCCTTCTTCGCGCAACTGGCGCAGGTCGCGGCCCTTGAGCAGCTCCATCGCGATGTAGGCGTTGTTGTCGCCGCTGATGCCGGCGTCGAACACCGTCACGATGTGCGGGTGGCTCAGGCCGCCGGCAGCGCGCGCTTCGTTCAGGAACAGGGCGTTGAAGGACTCGCGCTCGTCGGCCGAGATCTCCAGGTTCAGGGTCTTGATGGCGATCGGGCGCGAGAGCAGCGGGTCGTGTGCCGCGTACACCGTGCCCAGGCCGCCGGCACCGATGCGCGCCTTCAGCGCATAGCGCCCGATGTGGCCGATGGTGGTGGTGCCGTCGCCCGTGGGCGGCAGCGGTTCCTGCGCGATCGTGGCTGCGAAGCCCGCGTCGGAATCCGACCACAAGGCGGCCGGTTGGCTGGGTGCGGGGGCCGGCTCGGAATCACCGGGGCCGGACAGGGGTGGTTGGCTCGACAAACTCACCGCCGCAGCTTAGTTCAGGCCTGCACCTCGCAGGCGTGAAAAAGCGCCCGGTTCAGGCCCTTGGTAACACCCGGTCACCCATTCAGGGTGTGCGGAGTTCACAGACGGGCGCGCAGGCGCTCCATCGCGGTGTGCAGGTGCGCCATCGAACTGGCGTAAGACAGGCGCACGAAGCGCTCACTGTCGGCCTTGCCGAAGTCGCGGCCGGGGGTCATCGCCACGTGGGCACGATCCATCATGTCGAAGCAGAAATCCCAGCTGCTGCGTGCATACGCCGAACAATCGGCCCACGCATAGAAGGCGCCGTCGGGCATCACCGGCACGGTCAATCCCAGCGCATTCAGTGCCGGCACGAGGAAGTCGCGGCGGGCGCGGAACTCGCTGCGCCGCCGTTCGTACTCGGCCAGCGACTCGGGCTCGAAGCAGGCCAGTGCGGCATGCTGCGCCACCGTGCTCGGGCAGATGTAGAAGTTCTGCGCGAGCTTCTCGATCGCCGGCACCAGGGCTTCCGGCAGCACCAGCCAGCCGAGGCGCCAGCCGGTCATGCTGAAGTACTTCGAGAAGCTGTTGACCGAGATCACGTCGTTGCCGTGCCCGTTGCCGTGGGTCAACGCGCTGTGGCCGTAGCGTTCATCGAAGCTCAGGCCGAGGTAGATCTCGTCGACGATCGTGAAGCCGCCGCGTTCGCGCACGGCGCGGGCGATGCGGCCCATTTCGTCCGGGTCGATCGAGGTGCCGGTCGGGTTCGAGGGCGAGGCCAGCAGCACGCCGCGCGTGCGCTCCGCCCAGGCCGCGCCGACCGCCTCGGCCGTGAGCTGGAAGCGTGCGTCGGGCGGTGCCGGCAAGAGCACGGGCACGCCCTCCGCAGCCGTGACGAAATGGCGGTTGCAGGGGTAGCTCGGGTCGGGCAGCAGCACCTCGTCGTCGCGGTCGACCAGGGCGAGGCAGGCGAGCTGCAAGGCCGCCGACGCGCCGGCCGTGATGACGATGCGGCCCGGGTCGATGTGCAGGCCGAAGCGTTGTGCATACCAGCCGCTGATGCGCTCGCGCAGGGCTGGCAGGCCACACGCATCGGTGTACTGCGTGCGGCCGGCGCGCAGCGCACGCTCGGCGGCCTGCTGCACCAGCGGTGGTGCAGTGAAGTCGGGTTCGCCGATATTCAGAAAGACCATCGGCGAATCGGCGCAGGCCGGGCTGCGCGCCAGCTCGGCGGCGGCCTTGCCGAAGGCCATCACGTAGAAGGGCTCGATCTGCTCGAGCCGGGCGGCGGTGCGCATCGGGATCGACAGCGCCGCGCGAAGCCGTGAACTCAGCGCCGCGCCGCGCGCGCGGCGTTCACCTCGACCGGGCGCAGGTCGGCTGCGGCCTTGTCGAGCACGCCGTTCACGTACTTGTGGCCATCGGTGCCGCCGAAGCTCTTGGCGAGTTCGACCGCTTCGTTGATCGCCACCTTGTACGGAATGTCGATGCAGTGCGTCAGCTCGTAGGCGCCGATCAGCAGCACGCCGTGTTCGACCGGTGACAGCTCGGTGGTCTTGCGGTCGACATGGCGCACCAGCACCGCGTCGAGCGCGGGCGCCTCGCGGATGCAGCCGCGCAGCAGCAGCTCGAAGTGCTTCTTGTCGCACTTGTCGAAGTCGTCCTGCTCGCGCATGTGGGCGTCGATCACGCTGACCTCGGCGCCCGACACGAGCCATTCGTACAGGCCCTGCAAGGCCACTTCGCGCGAACGGCGGCGCGCCGAGGGCTTCTTCGGGCCGGGCTTCGGGGCCAATGCCGCGGCGGGTTTGTCGGCCGGCGCCGGGGCGCCCGCGGGCACGGTGTTCTCGGTGTCGGTCACGACAAGTCTTCCATCAGGTTGGCCATCTCGATGGCCACGCGGGCGGCGTCGCGCCCCTTCTCTTCGGCACGGGCCTGGGCCTGCGCATCGTTCTCGACCGTGAGGATCGCGTTCGCGATCGGGATCTCGTGATCCAACCCGACACGTGTCACCGCGGCACCGCTTTCATTCGCGACCAGCTCGAAGTGGTAGGTCTCGCCGCGGATGATGCAGCCCAGCGCGATGAGCGCGTCGTACTCCTCGCTGCGCGCCAGCGCGAGCAGGGCCAGTGGCACTTCCAGCGCGCCCGGCACGGTGACGTGCTTGATGTGCTTGGTGGCCACACCCAGCGTCTGCAACTCGGCGATGCAGCACTCGGCCAGCTTGTTCGTCACCGGCGCGTTGAAGCGCGCCTGCACGATGCCGATGCGCAGGTCGCGCCCGTCGATGGCGGTGGCCTGGCCTTTGTCAGCGTTTTGCACGTCTTGCTTCCTTGGAGTTCGCGATGTTCATTGATCGGCCGAGCCGACGAAGCCGGTCACTTCGAGCCCGTAGCCCGTCATGCTGGGCATGCGGCGCGGGCTGCCGAGCAGCTTCATGCGGGAGACGCCCAGCTCGCGCAGGATCTGTGCGCCGATGCCGTAAGTGCGCAAGTCCATCTGTGCGCTGGGCTTGGCGCCAGCTTGTGCGCCCGGCTTGAAGTGGCCGACGAGCGAGCTCACGTCTTCGCCGCAATTCAACAGCACCGCCACGCCACGCCCACCCGCTTGCAGCGCGGCCAGGGCCATCGGCAGGGGCCACGAGTGGCCGCACTCGCCGGTTTCCAGCAAGTCCATCACCGACAGCGGCTCGTGCACGCGCACCAGCACCTCGTCGCTCGGGTTCCAGCTGCCACGCGCCAGGGCCAGGTGCAGCCCGCCGGTGCGGTCGCGGAAGGCATGGCAATCGAATTCGCCCTGCGCGGTGACCAGCGGGCGGCGGCCGACACGTTCGATCAGCGTCTCGTTGCGGCTGCGATGCTCGATCAGCGCGGCGATGGTGCCGATCTTGAGCTTGTGCTCGCGCGCAAATTCCATCAGGTCGGGCAGGCGCGCCATCGTGCCGTCGTCCTTCATCACCTCGCAGATCACCGCGGCGGGCGTGAGGCCGGCCATCGCCGCCAGGTCGCAGCCGGCTTCGGTGTGGCCGGCGCGCATGAGCACGCCGCCGTCCTGCGCCTGCAGCGGGAAGATGTGGCCGGGCTGTACCAGGTCGGTCGGCTTGGCATCACGCGCCACCGCAGCCTGCACGGTGCGCGCGCGGTCGGCGGCCGAGATGCCGGTGGTGACACCGGTGGTCGCCTCGATCGACACCGTGAAGGCCGTGCCGTGTTTGGTGCCGTTGCGTGTGGCCATCGGCGGCAGTTGCATGCGCTCGCAGCGTTCGCGCGTCAACGTCAGGCAGATCAGGCCGCGGCCGAAGCGCGCCATGAAGTTGATGGCTTCGGGCGTGACATGGTCGGCGGCGAGCACCAGGTCGCCTTCGTTTTCGCGGTCTTCCTCGTCGACGAGGATGACCATGCGGCCGGCCGCCAGCTCGGCAACGAGTTCGGGAATGGGGGAAATCGACATGCCTCAATTGTAGGCGGCGCACCCCGCCGGCTCCGGGACGATGCCGATTCGCGGCCTGCCGGGAAACGTGCATGCTCGATTCGGTCGTACGCAGGAAACAAGGATTCCGACATGAATGGTTTGATGATGCAGCAGCCGCTGCTGATCTCCTCGCTGCTGGTGCACGCCGAGCGCCACCACGGCGAGCAGGAAATCGTCTCGCGGCGCGTCGAAGGCGATATCCACCGCCAGAGCTTTCGCGAGCTGGCGCTGCGCTCGCGCCGCATGGCGAACGCGCTGGCGGCCCTGGGCGTGCGCGATGGCGACCGGGTCGGCACGCTCGCCTGGAACGGCCACCGCCACATGGAGCTGTACTACGCGGTCTCGGGCTCGGGTGCGGTGCTGCACACATTCAACCCGCGCCTGCACCCGGACCAGGTCGTCTACATCGCCGATCACGCGGGCGACTCGGTGCTGTTCTTCGATCTGACTTTCTTGCCGCTCGTTGAAGCCATCGCGCCGCGCACGAAACACATCAAGCACTTCGTCGCGATGACGGACCGCGCGCACATGCCAACGGCATCCAAGCTCGACAAGCTGCTGTGCTACGAGGAACTGCTCGAAGCGCAGAACGACGTGTACGACTGGCCGAGCTTCGACGAGAACCAGGCCTCCTCGCTCTGCTACACCTCAGGCACCACGGGCAACCCGAAGGGCGTGCTCTACAGCCACCGCTCGACCCTGCTGCACACCTTCGGCATCGCGCTGCCCGATGCGCTGAACTGCTCGGCGCGCGACACCATCCTGCCCGTGGTGCCGATGTTCCACGTCAACGCCTGGGGCCTGCCGTATGCGGCCTGCATGGTCGGCGCGAAGATGGTGTTTCCGGGGCCGGGGCTGGATGGCAAATCGCTCCACGAGCTGTTCGAAAGCGAGAAGGTCACGCTCTCGGCCGGTGTGCCGACGGTCTGGCAAGGGCTGCTCGCCTACGTCGAAGGCAATGGCCTGAAGTTCTCGACCATGCGCCGCAGCATCATCGGCGGCTCGGCGTGCCCGCCGGCCATGATCCGCAAGTTCGCCGAGGTCTACGACGTGCAGGTGCTGCACGCCTGGGGCATGACCGAGATGAGCCCCGTGGGCACCGCGGCGGTGTTCAAGACCAAGCACCTGAACGCGACGCAGGAGGAGCGCTATGCGGTCATGTCCACCCAGGGCCGCGCGGTCTACGGCGTCGACATGAAGATCGTCGGCGAAGACGGCCAGGAACTGCCCTGGGGCACCCAGACCTCGGGCGACGTGCTGGTGCGCGGGCCGTGGATCGTGCAGCGCTACTTCCGCGACGAAGGCGGCGATCCGATCGTGCCGGATGCACATGGCGTCGGCTGGTTCCCGACCGGCGACGTGGCGCGCATCGATGCCGACGGCTACATGCAGATCACCGACCGCAGCAAGGACGTCATCAAGTCCGGCGGTGACTGGATCGGCTCGATCGATCTGGAAAACATCGCGATGGCGCATCCGGCCGTGGCGATGGCCGCGTGCATCGCCGCCAAACACCCGAAGTGGGACGAGCGGCCGCTGCTGGTGGTCGTGAAGAAGCCGGGGGTGGAAGTGACGCGCGAGGCCTTGATCGCCTTCTTCGACGGCAAGATCGCCAAGTGGTGGACGCCCGACGACGTGGTCTTCGTCGATGCGATCCCGCTCGGCGCCACCGGCAAGATGCTGAAGAACCGGCTGCGCGAGCAGTTCAAGGATCACACACTCCCCACGGCCTGAATGGCCCCCTCTCCCTCTGGGAGAGGGTTGGGGTGAAGGTGTCTCAGCTCAGGCGCCGAGCTCGCTCTGGCCGAGCATGCGCGCCACGTAACGTGCGATCAAGTCCACTTCGAGATTCACCTGTTGCCCTGCACTCAAGTCGCCAAGCGTCGTGTTCTCGATCGTGTGCGGAATCAGGTTGATGCTGAACTCGCAACCCGCCGCCGAATCCACCACGCGGTTCACCGTGAGGCTCACGCCGTTCACCGTGATCGATCCTTTGTAGGCCAGGAAGCGGCCGATCTCGACCGAGGTCTGCACCCGCAGTTCCCAAGATTCACCGACTGGCGCGAAATGCGTGACGCGGCCGAGGCCGTCCACATGCCCGCTGACCAGGTGGCCACCGAGTCGGTCGTTCGCGCGCAAGGCCTTTTCCAGGTTCACGCGGCCGGGTTGGGCGAGGCCCGCGGTTTTGTCGAGGCTTTCGGCCGACATGTCGATGGTGAAGCGGCCGGCGGCAGCATCGAACGTGGTGACGGTCATGCACGCGCCGTTCAGCGCGATGCTGTCGCCGAGCTGCACGTCGTCGAGATACGCTTTTGGCGCCTCGATCTCGAGCCGCTTGCCGTGGGAAGCGTCAACGCCGAGCGGCGTGACGGCGGTGATGCGGCCGAGGCCGCTGACGATGCCGGTAAACATGAGGTGATTGTCGCAAAGCTCAGAAGGGCACGGCGGCGGCAGGGCGGGCGAGGATGCGCAGGTCGTCGCCGACCGGCGTGACGCTGATGAAGCGCAGCGCGAGCCGATCTTCCATGCGCTCCAGCGGGCCGAAGGCCGCCAGTTCGCGGCCCAGTCCCATCAGCGTCGGCGCCACGTAGATCAGGAATTCATCGACCAGGCCTTCGCGCACGAAGGAGCCGTTGAGCTTGTGGCCGGCTTCGACATGCAGTTCGTTGACGCCGCGCCGCGCCAGGTCGGCCAGCATTGCCGGCAGATCGACCTTGCCGCTCGGGCCGGCGGCGAGCGCGACTTCGGCGCCGCGTTCTTTCAGCGCAGCTTCACGCGTCGCATCGGCTTGCGCGGCATACAGCAGCACGGCGCCGGGTGCGTCGAGGATGCGCGAGGCGGGCGGTGTCTCCAGCCGCGAATCGACGATCACACGCAGCGGCTGGCGCGGCGTATCGACCAGGCGCACATCGAGCCGCGGGTTGTCGTCGAGCACGGTGCCTACGCCGGTGAGCAGGGCCGAGGCGCGCTTGCGCCAGGCATGGCCATCGGTGCGCGCTTCGATGCCGGTGATCCACTGGCTGGCGCCATTCGGCAGCGCAGTGCGGCCATCCAGCGAGATCGCCGCCTTCAGGCGCACCCAGGGCCTACCGCGCACGATGCGCGAGAAAAAGCCGATGTTGATTTCACGCGCGGCATCGGCCTCGTCGCCCACCTGCACCTCGATGCCCGCCGCGCGCAGCCGCGCCGCGCCTTGCCCGGCGACTTGCGGGAACGGATCGACCAGGGACATCACGACGCGCCCGACGCCCGCAGCGATCAGCGCATCGCAACACGGCGGCGTGCGGCCATGGTGGGCGCAGGGTTCGAGCGTCACGTACACGGTGGCACCACGCACGCTCTCGCCTTTCGCGTGCGCATCGCGCAGCGCCATCACCTCCGCATGCGGCCCGCCGGCCTGCTGCGTGTGGCCGCGCCCGATCACCCGGCCATCGGCAGTTGTGATGACGCAGCCGACACGCGGGTTCGGCTCGGTCAGGGCGTAGCCCAGGCGCGCCAGGGCCAGGGCTTCGTGCATGGGGGTGTCATGGGTCATCGGGATCGGTTGACAGGTCAAGGTTGATGCAGGGCCGTGCTCTCGTCAGCATAGACATCGGCGCCCGAGCCGGTGACGCTGACCGCGCTGCCGAGCGGGCATGTCTGCGTGCCTTTGAGGACCCGGAAGTTCTGCTGCGTTAGCGCCGCAGTCACGCCACTGTAGCTCGCCGGGTGCTCGGCGTTGCGGTCGATGGCGCCGCTGCCGTCGAGGTCGGCGCTGTAGCGGCAGACGCGCCAGGCTGCGGCGTCGGTGCCGATGCGCCAGCCGCTCGGCACCAGATCGAGCCGGCCCGACCAGGCGCCGCCGGCGAGCGGATAGACGATGCAGTGGTAGCTCGCATACGGCTCGCCGCTGCGTGTGGCCTTGGCTTCGCTGGCGCAGACCGGTGCCTTCGCATAGCTGCCGCCGCTGAGCGCGAGCGACACATCAAGCGCCAGCGCCGGCTCGCCCCCACCGAAACGCACCTGGCCGCTGAGCAGCAGGCCACGCGTGGTGTCGCAATCGCTCAGGTCGGCGAGGCTCAGCGTCGTGGTGGCGGATGCGGGCGCAGTGCACCGGGCGATCAGGGCGCCGCTCGCGTTGTCGAATACCAGCGCGAGCGTGCCGGCGGCCACCGGCTTGAAGACGCTGCTGCCATCGCCCAGGTCTTTCGCTGCGACTGGCACGCGCACCGAGCGCGCCAGCGGGCCCACCACCGGCGTGCCGCTCGGCGGCAAGGCCAGCGCGCCTGAATGGGCCGGCTCGCTGCCGGCGATGACCGTGTTCAGCGTGGCCTGTTGCGCGGCACCGCTTGCGTCCGTCCACGCTACGTTGACGAGGGCAGACTTCGCGCGCAGCGCCGTCACGTCGTCGATGCGCCGGGACACGACGAAGCGCGTGCCCTCATCGGCATTCACCGTCGCGGTGTCGATGTCCGCATACGCGCGCAGCCCGCTGGCCGCGGCGACCACGCTGTAGGCGCGCAGCCGCTCCAGATCGTCCTGCGCCAGCCGCACGGCTTGGGTCTGCTGGCGGGCGATGTCGGCATGCAGACGCAGCTGGCTTTGCAGTTTGCCGACGGCCAGCATGCCGAGCGAGAGCACCGCAAAGGCGAGCAGGGCTTCGAGCAAGCTGATGCCGCGCTGGTGACGGGTGGCATGGGGCAGGGTGGTTTGCATGTCGATCTTCCTTGTCGGAATGGGGTGTGGCGTGGGGAAGCGGGGCGGTTCAGAAATCCCGCCAACTGCCGTTCACGCGGGCGAAGCTGCCGGTGTTGCCTTTGAGCCGGGCCAGCACCTCGGTGTCGTGCACGAAGTCGGGCGCGCCGTTGCCGCTGTAGCTGCCTTCGCTGATCGCGGCACCACGCACCCATGCGCCAGCGCCCGAGGCGGCGTCCCAGCGCAGCGTGCGGCTGTACAAGACGCCGTGGACCGTGACCGCGCCGCGCAACTGCGCCACACCATCGACGACGATGGCAACGGGCCGCTGCGGTGTGCCGAGCACCAGCGGGCCGTCGAGCGCCAGGTCGCCATCGACGTGGATCAATGCGTTGACGATGCCCGGCTCGATGGCGTTGCGCAGCGCATCGCCACACGGGCCGGCGCAGCGCAGCGTCGTCACGACGGACTGCTGACCCCAATCGCCGGGGCGCATGCCGAAGTACGACACGAAGAAGGCGCTCGCATCGAGGCCGGCGAGCGCCGCGTCGTTCGCGACGATGACCTCGTCCGAGACCGAACCGGCGGGTCCGCTGATGCGTGCTGCGGCGGCGTCGATGGCCCCGCCCGCATGCAGTGCGATGCCGCCCGTGGCCGTGTCGCCGTGGTGCGCACCGATCGCTGCGGCGCCGGCCGAGATGCTGCCCTTCGCCGTCAACGCGGCAGCGGGTGATGTCTTGAGCCCGGGCACAAGGCCGAGTGCGACTTCGACATGCGCAGTCGCCTCGGCCGATGTGGCGCTGCCCGGAACACAGTCGCCGCCGAGCCGGTTGCAGCCGGTGGACAGCAGGCGCACGAGGCCGGGCTGGCCCGTGGCTTGGAACTCGATCAGGAAGGCCGGCGCCGGGGTCGACCCGCCAGGTGCCGCCAGCGTCGGTGCGCCGGTCACCGGGCAACTGCACGACCAGCCCGCGGCGCCGCGCACACACGCGGCTTGGCGCGCCACCGGCAAGCCGCCTTGCAGCCAGGTGGCCGGCGCGAACGTGGCGTCGGCGGGGTTTTGGTTCAGCAAACGTTCGCGAAACGATGTCGCCGCCACGTCGCTCGATGGCCGGCAGTCCGCACCGATGCGCCCGCGGCCGTTCAGCTGCGCCTGCGCCCATTCGAGCCCGGCCTCGGCCGCTTCGAAAGCTTGGGTCGAACGCGCCTGGTTGGCCGCGCTGCGCTGCTCGGATACGAGGTTGCGGTTGACGTAGACCACCACCAGCACCATCGCGAACAACAGCGCGAGCGTGACGACAAGGGTGGCAGCGCCGCGCTGGATGGTTGGTGTCGCGGCCGGGGTCTTGTGGATGTGCATGGAAGGCTCCGTCGCAGAGGTTCAGGTGGGGCAGGTGCCCGTGACCGTGTCGTTGCGCAAGCGCACTTCGCTGTGCGTGCTGCGGCTGACAGTGCTGTCGGCAACGGCGCGCGCGGTCAACGACACCGCGAGGCTGCGCACCTGCTGCTGCGGGCAGGCACTGCCGGTGCAAGCGCGCGCGCAGTAGCCGGCCAGGTTCACGCCCTGCACGGTCGGGGTGATGCTGAAGGCCGTGACCGTCAGCACCGTCGTGTCGGTCACGGCTTGCCAGCCGGCCGCGCCGAGCTGCATGTCGAGCGCGCCGTTGCGCAGCCGAAAGCCGAAACGTTCGTTGCTGTCGATGCTGTTGTTCTCGCTCGCATCGCGCGAGAACTGGAAGCTGATCGCATCCGACGCCGCGCTGCCCGGCGGCAAGGCGGCGTACGGGTTCGCCAGCACGCCCGAAACGCCCGACAGCCACACGCCCGAAGCGGCTGCACCCCAGTAACCGGCGCGCCGCAGATCGCGCGTCACCAGGTCGGTGGCGGTGCGCAGGTCTTGCATCAGGCGCGCTTCGAGCAGCAGGCTGCGGCTCTCGCGCAGATGGCCGGCGAGCAGCTTCGCCGCAGCCGCCGCAACGACGAGGCCGATGGCTGCGCCGATCAACAGCTCCACCATCGACAGGCCGCGCTGGCGTGGGTGGGTCGTCATGAGGAGTAGCGACATCACAGGCTCCAGCACTGGCGGTTCACCTCGCTGCCGTTGCCTGTGCTGGCATCCGGCCCCGAGGCGTAGCTCGCGTTCATGCCGACCACCGACAGCTTCAGCGTGCGGCAAGCCGCATCGCTGCGTTGCCCGCCCTGCGCGGTGGCCACCAGCTCGTAGCTGTTATCGCCCAGCACCGTGACCGTCAGCGCGTAGTGGCCCGCGCCGGAGACCGCCGGCTGGCGGATCTGCGCCAGGCTGCCGTAGGCCGTGTTGCCCGAGCGCCAGCGTTCCTGCGCGGCCTGCACTTGCAAGGCCGCGACCAGCGCATCGCTGCGGCGCAACTTGTGCACCGTGCTCGTGAACGAGGGGTAGGCCACGCTCGACAACACGCCGGTGATGGCGGTGGCAATCATCATCTCGATCAGCGTGAAGCCGCGTGTGCGGCGGCTGCGAGGCAGGGTGCGTGAGTTCATGTCGGTCTCCTGAGTTCGTTGTGGGTGAGGTGTTCAGCAAGCGGCGTAACCGGGCATCGCGTTCAGCGGCGAACACGAGCGCACGCGGCCCATCACGTTGACGATGTGGTGCACGGCGCGGCCGTTCGCACCGAGCACGCGCAAGGTGGCGGTGGGCGAGGCGGTGCCGTGCAGCGGATCGAACAGCACCGTGGTGGTGTTGGCCTGCACGCTGACCCGCTCGCGCGCTGCCAGTTGCACGGTCTTGAGCTGCGTGGCGCTGCCGGTGCACACCGCCGGGCCGGTGGCTGCGCAACTGCAAGACGCCGCCGCGCCGGTGTGGATCACGTAGCAGCTGCCATCCGCCGAGTTGAAGAACGAGAGCCGCACCGGCTGGTTGCGCGCCACCGCGTCGGTGCGCACGAACTGGATGTCGCTGGCGAGCTGCGTGGCCGCGGCTTCGAGCCGACGGGTGCCGATGAAATCGAACAGGCTCGGCGCCGCGGTGCCCGCCAGCACGACCGCGACGGCCATCGTGACGGTCACTTCGATGAGGCTCAGGCCTTGTTGTTTCGCGCTGGTTTTCATGTCTGCCCCCGGTGTGGATTCGATGGGCAGACTTTAGAAATTCAACGCGCTGGCCGCGCCCCGCAGAGGTGGGTTCGGGTGGCCCCTCGCGGGGGGTTCACCCGGTTGGGGGAGAACCGCTGAGCACGCGCACTCAGCCCGGAGTCAACGGCTTGCGAGACACAGTTGATGTAGATACATTAACTACATGCAAATCAGCTTCGATCAGGCCAAGCGGAACAAGACGCTGGCCGAACGTGGCTTGGATTTCGCAGACGCCGAACAGGTGTTCGCGGGTGTCACTCTGGAAGTGGAGGACACGCCGAAGGACTACGGCGAACCACGCATCATTTGCTACGGCCTGCTGGCAGGGCGGATGGTGGTTGTGGGCTACACACCGCGTGGCGCGGATCGCCACGTCTTCAGTATGAGAAAAGCCAATGAACGCGAACAAGCCCGCATCGCGCCGCTCCTTGACATCTGACCTGGCGCGGGTCGACGCTCACAAGTTGCAGCCCGAGGAGTACGAAGAACTCCCGGAACTCACCGACGAGATGCTGGCCCGTGCGAAGGTGAACAAAGGGGGCAGGCCGGTGTCACCGAACCCGCGCAAGCTGATCTCGCTGCGCCTGCCGGCTGATGTGATCGAACGCTGGAAGGCCACGGGGCCGGGGTGGCAAACGCGCATGGCTGAGCGGCTGAGCAATTTGCGGTGAAGCGACGCCAGAGCGAGTCACCACGACGCAGGTGTTACACGGCCCTCATCACCCGCTCCCACTCCGCCCGCGTGAGCACCTGGGGCGGCACGATCGGGCTTCCCTTCTCCACATCGAAAAACGGCGTGTGTTTGTGGCCGCCGCTCAGGCGCGCGCGGGCCAGCGAGGCCATGAAGCGCAGCACCGAGAAGAAGGTGCTGGCCGGCATGCCCTGCGGCTGTCCCTTGGCGTGTTTCATGTTGATCCGCATGCGCACCGGGCCGAAACTGCTTTCCATGCTAGTCGACGAACCCTCCAGGCATGAATGCACGAGGCCGACGAAGGGCATCCCAGCGCCGCGCCCCGTGTTGCCGATGGGCGTGTTGCAGCAGCGTGCGTACCAGCGCAGCATGCCCTTGTCGGTGAGCGACATGCAGACCAGCGCGTCCAGCCCCTGCGTGAAGCTGACGTAGCGGGGTTGCGTGGCGATCACGTCCGTGCCGCCCATGGCGTCGAGGATGTCGCCGGGCCGGCCGAGGAAGTGGGCGTAGGCTTGGCAGTCCCGGCAGTAGCACACGCCCCGGTTCACCGCCTCGGGGTGGCTGACAGTGCCTTGCAAATGGCCGCAGCCGCAGCGCAGTGGGTGGTTCATGGCGAATCGCTTTCAGGCGGAGTGCGGGGCATTTCACCACGGCGCACCACGGCGGCGATGCCACGAGGCTGCGGCGTGCGCACAATGGCGGCCATGGACCTGGACCACGCAACGATCGTTCAGCCGTCGGCGCAAGGCCATGCGGCTGCCGCGCCATGACCGAGATCGTCCCGCTCGCCGAGCCGCACTTCGCAGGCCTGCGCGACGCGCTCGATTCGGTGGCGCGCGAGCAGCGTTACCTGGCATTCACGCAGGCGCCGCCGTGGGAGGAATGTCTGGTGTTCTACCGCGACATCGTCACTCACGACCGCAGCCATTTTGTGGCCCTGGTCGATGGCGCGGTGGTCGGCTGGTGCGACGTGCTGCCCTCGCACGGCCAAGCGCGTGCGCATGTCGGCACGCTGGGCATCGGCCTGGTGACAGCAGCGCGGCACCGTGGCCTGGGCAAGACCTTGATGCTGGCGGCACTCGGCAAGGCCTGGGCACAGGGGCTCACGCGCATCGAGCTCACGGTGCGCGCCGACAACCTGAACGCGAAGGCGCTCTACGAACGCATGGGCTTCCAGGCCGAAGGTTTGCAGCTGCGTGCGTTCCGGGTCGATGGCGCATACCACGACCTGATCACGATGGCGCTGCTGCGCTGAGCCCGACTCAGATGTCCCGAATCAACTGCCTGAACTCGTCCACGTCCTCGAAGCTGCGATACACCGACGCGAAGCGCACGTAGGCGACCTTGTCGATGCGCTTGAGTTCGCGCATCACCAGTTCGCCGAGGCGTGTCGAAGGCACTTCCTTCGCGCCGCTGTTGAGCAGCTTGTCCTGGATGCGGTCGAGTGCGGCGTCGATCTGTTCGACGCTCACCGGGCGCTTGCGAAGTGCGAGGGTCATCGATGCCCGCACCTTCCCGGCATCGAACTCGGCGCGCGTGCCGTCCTTCTTCACCACCGAAGGCAGGGCGATCTCGGCGCGTTCGTAGGTGGTGAAGCGCTTGTCGCAGCTCTGGCAGCGGCGGCGGCGGCGCACGACATCACCCTCGTCGGACTCGCGTGTCTCGGCGACCTGGGTTTCTTCGTGGCTGCAGAAGGGACAACGCATGGGCGATCGCCGGAATGGCAGCGGGGTCGCTTGCGCGATCCCTGCTGTTTTGCTTTAGCTGCGGTAGACGGGGAAGTCCTTGGTGAGCGCCGCAACCTTGGCACGCACGGCCGCGGTGTTGGCCTCGTCGTGCGGCTTGTCCAGCACATCGGCGATCAGGTTGGCCGTCGCGCGGGCCTGCTCTTCCTTGAAGCCGCGCGTCGTCATCGCCGGGGTGCCGAGGCGGATGCCGCTCGTCACCATCGGCTTTTGCGGGTCGTTCGGAATGCCGTTCTTGTTGCAGGTCATGTGGGCCGCGCCGAGCAGGTTCTCGGCTTCCTTGCCGGTCAGGCCCTTGGGGCGCAGATCGACCAGCATCACATGGCTTTCAGTGCGACCGCTGACGATGCGCAGGCCGCGCGCGGTGAGCGTCTCGGCCAGCACGACGGCGTTCTTCGCGACCTGCTGCTGGTAGGCCTTGAACTCGGGCGAAAGCGCCTCCTTGAAGGCCACGGCCTTGGCCGCGATCACGTGCATCAGCGGGCCGCCTTGAATGCCGGGGAAGATCGCGCTGTTGATCTTCTTCGCGATGGCCTCGTCGTTCATCAGGATGATGCCGCCGCGCGGGCCGCGCAGGCTCTTGTGGGTGGTCGAGGTCACCACGTCGGCATACGGCACCGGGTTGGGGTACACGCCACCGGCGATCAGACCAGCGTAGTGCGCCATGTCGACCATCAGGTAGGCGCCGATGGATTTCGCGACCTTCGAGAAGCGCTCGAAGTCGATGCGCAAGCTGTAGGCCGAAGCGCCGGCGATGATGAGCTTGGGCTTGTGCTCCAGCGCCATGCGCTCCATCGCGTCGTAGTCGATCGCTTCTTCGGTGGTCAGGCCATAGCTCACCACCTTGAACCACTTGCCGCTCATGTTCAGCGGCATGCCGTGGGTCAGGTGGCCGCCTTCGGCCAGGCTCATGCCCATGATGGTGTCGCCGGGTTGCAGCAGGCCGAAGAAGACGGCCTGGTTGGCTTGCGAGCCCGAGTTCGGTTGCACGTTGGCATATTCGGCGCCGAAGAGTTGCTTCAGGCGGTCGATGGCCAGTTGCTCGGCGATGTCCACGAATTCGCAGCCGCCGTAATACCGTTTGCCGGGGTAACCCTCGGCGTATTTGTTGGTCAACACGCTGCCCTGGGCCTGCAAAACGCGTGGGCTGGTGTAGTTTTCAGAGGCGATCAGTTCCAGATGGTCCTGCTGGCGCCTGCCTTCCGCGTCGATGGCCGCGCCGAGTTCCGGGTCGAATTCTTTCAGTGACGACATCTTTCCCATTTCCGCTGTCCTTCAAATTGGCTTGTG
>JANYJL010000042.1 GCA_025361845.1 Rhizobacter sp. | reverse complement strand
CTGCGTCGGCCGGCGCACGGCCGCTCCGAAGCGGCCGACGACCCCCTCGGGGGGGCAGCCGCGGTATGCCGCGGCTGGGGGGCACCATCCTTTCAGTGCACCACGCGTTCGAACGCGAACTCGCCTTCGACCAAATCCACCGGAATCACGTCCTTCGGCCCGAAGCGGCCTTGCAGGATCAGCTTCGACACCGGGTTCTCGATGCGCTGCTGGATCGCCCGCTTCAGCGGCCGCGCACCGAAGGCCGGATCGAAGCCCACCTTGGCCAGTTCGCGCACCGCTTCGGCCGACACATCGAGCTTCATGTCCATCTTCTCCAGCCGCGCCTCCAGCACCTTGAGCTGGATGCGTGCGATGGCCTCGATGTTCTTCTTGTCCAGTGCGTGGAACACCACGACCTCGTCGATGCGGTTCAGGAACTCGGGGCGGAAATGCTGTTTCACCTCGATCCACACTGCCTCGCGGATCAGCTCGCTCGATTGCCCCGCCATGTTCATGATCTGGTGCGAGCCGAGGTTGCTCGTCATCACGATCACGGTGTTCTTGAAGTCCACGGTGCGGCCCTGGCCATCGGTCAGGCGGCCATCGTCCAGCACTTGCAGCAACACGTTGAACACGTCCGGGTGCGCCTTCTCGACCTCGTCGAGCAGAAGCACTGAATAGGGTTTGCGGCGCACCGCCTCAGTGAGCGCGCCGCCTTCCTCGTAGCCCACGTAGCCGGGCGGCGCACCGATCAGGCGGCTCACCGAATGTTTTTCCATGAACTCGCTCATGTCGACGCGAATCATGTGGTCTTCACTGTCGAACAGGAAGCCGGCGAGCGCCTTGCACAGCTCGGTCTTGCCGACGCCGGTGGGGCCGAGAAAGAGGAAGGAGCCGGTCGGCCGGTTCGGGTCCGACAGGCCCGCGCGTGAACGGCGGATCGCATCGGCCACGGCGGTGATGGCTTCGTCCTGCCCGACCACGCGGTCGTGCAGCTTGGCTTCCATCTGCAGAAGTTTGTCGCGCTCGCCCTGCATCAGCTTGGCGACCGGAATGCCGGTGGCGCGCGCCACCACATCGGCGATCTCTTCGACGCCGACCATGGTGCGCAGCAACTGCGGCACGCCACCTTTGTTCGCGCCACGCTTGGTTTCCTTAGCCTGCGCGTCCTTGAGCTTCTTCTCCAGCTCGGGCAGCTTGCCGTATTGCAGCTCGGCGACCTTGTTGAAGTCACCCTTGCGCTTCCACTCCTCGATCTGGAAGCGCATGCGGTCGATGTCTTCCTTAACATGCGCCGAGCCTTGCGCGGCGGCCTTCTCGGCCTTCCAGATCTCGTCGAGGTCAGCAGCTTCGCGCTGCAGCTTGACGATCTCTTCCTCGATCAGCGCGAAGCGCTTCTTCGATCCTTCGTCCTTCTCGCGCCGCACCGCCTCGCGCTCGATCTGCAACTGGATCAACCGGCGGTCGAGCTTGTCCATCACCTCGGGCTTGGAATCGATCTCGATCTTCACCTTGGCCGCGGCCTCGTCGATCAGGTCGATGGCCTTGTCGGGCAGGAAGCGGTCGGTGATGTAGCGATGGCTCAGCTCGGCCGCGGCGACGATCGCCGGATCGGTGATCTCGACACCGTGGTGGACCTCGTACTTCTCCTGCAGACCACGCAGGATGGCGATGGTGGCCTCGACCGTCGGCTCGCCGACCAGCACCTTCTGGAAGCGGCGCTCCAAGGCCGCATCCTTTTCGACGTACTTGCGGTATTCATCGAGCGTGGTCGCGCCGATGCAATGCAGCTCGCCACGCGCGAGCGCGGGCTTGAGCATGTTGCCCGCGTCGATCGCGCCTTCGGCCTTGCCAGCCCCCACCATGGTGTGGATCTCGTCGATGAAGACGATGGTCTGGCCTTCGTCGGCCGCGACCTCCTTCAGCACGCTCTTGAGCCGTTCCTCGAACTCGCCGCGGAATTTCGCGCCGGCGAGCAGCAAGGCCATGTCGAGCACCAGCACCCGTTTGCTCTTCAGCGACTCGGGCACTTCACCGGCGACGATGCGCTGCGCCAGGCCTTCGACGATCGCGGTCTTGCCGACCCCCGGCTCGCCGATCAGCACCGGGTTGTTCTTGGTGCGCCGTTGCAGCACCTGGATCGCGCGGCGGATCTCGTCGTCGCGGCCGATCACCGGGTCGAGCTTGCCGAGGCGGGCACGTTCGGTCAGGTCGATGGTGTATTTCCTCAGCGCCTCGCGCTGACCTTCGGCCTCGGCGCTGTCCACCTTCTGGCCACCGCGCACCGTTTCGATCGCCGATTCGAGCGACTTGCGCGCGAGGCCGTGCGCACGGGCAATGCCGCCGAAATCGGTCTTGGCATCGGCGAGCGCGAGCAGGAACATCTCGCTGGCGATGAATTGGTCGCCGCGTTTGCCGGCTTCCTTCTCGGCGGCTTGCAGCAACACGGTCAGGTCGCGCCCGACCTGCACCTGCTGACCCGAACCCTGCACCTGCGGCAAGCCGGCAATGCTGGTGTCGAGCGCCGTGCGCAGCGCCGCGAGCTTGACGCCGGAGCGTTCGAGCAAGGCGCGCGGGCCGTCGTCCTGCACGAGCATCGCCGACAGCACGTGGGCCGGCTCGACGTACGGGTTGTCGCGCGCCACGGCAAGGCTTTGCGCCTCTTGCAGCGCTTCCTGGAACTTGGTGGTCAGTTTGTCGATACGCATGGGAAAAACCTCCGATTGCGTCTGACGTGGGGCGGAAACCGCCGACTTTCAAGGCCGCGCGGCTTGCGCCGGATCAAGCCGATATCACGCCAAGAGTGCTTGGCCGAGCCGATAACCGAGGGCCGCGCAGGCCAGCGCGCCCAGCACATGCGCCAGCGTGTGGCCGACGGCCAGCACCCAGTGGCCGCGCTGGATCAAGACCAATGATTCGACCGAGTAGGACGAAAACGTCGTCAACCCGCCCAGGAAGCCGGTGACGAGCAGCAAGCGCAGCAACTCGTTCGGCGTGCGTTCGAAACCGACCAGCGCCAGGCCGATCAGAAAACCGCCGACGCAATTGACCACCAGCGTGCCGAGCGGAAAGCCCGGCCACGCCGCATTCAGCCAGACACCGACCCGCCAGCGCGCCAACGCACCGACGGCTGACCCGGCGGCCACGGCGACGATCTGCGCCCAGGGCCAGGTACCCATCACGGCGCAGGCTCGGCGTTGCCACCGGCGATGCCCCAGCGCGCCAGCGCCGCGTCGTCGCTGACCCGCGCATCGACCCAGCGGGCGCCTTCGGGCGTCTGTTCCTTCTTCCAGAACGGCGCCTGGGTCTTCAGGTAGTCCATCAGGAACTCGCAGGCCTGGAAGGCCTCGCCGCGATGGCCGGAGCTCACGGCGACCATCACGATCTGGTCCAGCGGCAACAGCGGCCCGACGCGGTGGATGACGCGCGCGGCGCGGATGTCGAAGCGCTGCATCGCCACGTCGATCATGGCTTCGATGGCGCGCTCGGTCATGCCGGGGTAGTGCTCCAACTCCATCGCGCTGACGCCCAAACCATCGTTGCGGTCGCGCACCGTGCCGATGAAGGCCGCGACGGCGCCAACCGCCGCATCTGCCGCCCGAAGCGCGGCCACTTCGGCGCTGAGGTCGAAGTCAGCGGTCTGGACGGTGACACGTGGCGCGCTCATTTCAACCGCCGGTCACGGGTGGAAAGAACGCGACTTCAGCGCCTTCGGCCACCGGCGTCGACTCATCGCACAAGGCCTGGTTCAAGGCGCTGCGCACGGCGCGCCCGCGGGCCAGTGTGCTGGCATGCGAGCCACCGCGAGCGATCAGAGCGTCGCGCACGCTGCCGACGGTCGCACCCGCCTCGACCGCGATGCTTTCGCTCGCGCCCAGGGCCTCGCGCAGTGAAGCGAAATAGCGAACGTTGAGCTTCATGACAGCCATTCTGAAAACGGCAAATAGGTGACCAACTCGCCCGCCTTGATGGCCTGGCCGGAAGGCGTGTCCACCACACCGTCGCCCCACACCACCGAGGTCAGCACGCCGGAACTTTGATTCGGGAACAGGTCGAGGCCACCTCGCTCGTTGCGCCGCACCCGCAGGAACTCGCGACGCTTGTCGGGGCGAGGCCAATCGAAGTCGGCTCGCATCGGGAAACCTCGCGGCGCGAGCTCGGAAGCGCCTTGCAAGCGAAGAAGCACCGGCCGCACCGCGAGCAGGAAGGTGATGAAACTCGACACCGGGTTGCCGGGCAGGCCGATGAAATACGCCGAGCCGGCATCGCCGCGCCGCACTTCACCGAAGGCGAGTGGCTTGCCGGGCTTGATCGCGATCTGCCAGAGGTCGAGCCGGCCTTCGGCTTGCACCGCGGGACGCAGATGGTCCTCTTCGCCGACCGACACACCGCCCGACGTGACGATCAGGTCGCTGCCCTCGGCCGCATCGCGCAGGGCAGCGCGCGTCGCATCGAGCCGATCCGGCACGATGCCGAGATCGACACATTCGCAGCCCAGCGCCTGGATCAGCCCACGCAGCGTGTATCGGTTCGAGTTGTAGATGGCGCCGGGTTTCAGCGGCTCGCCCGGCATCACCAGTTCATCGCCGGTCGAGAACAGCGCGACGCGCGGCCGGCGCGCCACGCGCAGGCTGGCCGCGCCGACTGCCGCGGCCAGGCCCAGCGCCTGCGGCGTCAGCCGCGTGCCGGCGGCCAGCACCTCGGCACCGTTTTGCACATCCTCGCCACGCCGCCGGATCCACTGGCCCATCGTCGCCAGGGTGTTCACGCGCACCGCATCGCCCTGCACTTCACAGGCTTCCTGCATCACCACCGCATCGGCACCGGCCGGAACCTGCGCGCCGGTGAAGATGCGCGCGGCCGTGCCGGCTTGCAGCGGCGCACCAACCACACCGGCGGGAATGCGCTGGCTGATGGGCAGCAGCGTTCCTGCGGACGCGACATCGGCACAGCGCAACGCGTAACCATCCATCGAGGTGTTGTCGGCCGGTGGCACATCGAGCGTTGAACGCACACCTTCGGCGAGCACGCGACCGAGCGCGTCGAAGGTCGCGACCGTTTCGGCCACGTGCACGTCGAAGGGTCGCACGGCCGCCATCAGGCGCGCCAGCGCCTCATCGAGTGTGAGCAGCGGCGGTGGGCGCGTTGTAGAGGATGGGGTCGTACTCATAGCGCTGAGTGTCGCCGAGCAGAAAATGCGCAATCGCGTCGGGGTCGTTGAGGTCGAGCAGGGGCAGGCCGGTCGGCTCGGGCAAGGCGGCGGCGCTGTCGGTGCAGATCGCCACGACGAAAGGATCGTTCGGGTACTGCGCCGGTTTGCCCGCGGCGGCGCGCCAGACCTCGATCTTCAGGATGTCGGAGGTCTTGAAACCTTCGACCAGCACCCAGTCGCACTCGACCAGTTCGGCGATCAGTTGGTGCACCGTGGGCGCGCCCTGCACTTCGTACTCGCGGATCTTCGCCAGGCGCCGGCTGGAAGCGATCACAACCTCGAAGGCGCCTGCTTCACGATGCCGCCACGAGTCCTTGCCCGCGTGGTCGATGTCGAAATCGTGGTGCGCGTGTTTGACGACCGAGACACGCTGACCCGCCGCACGCAGCCGCTGGATGAGTTGCTCGACCAGCGTTGTCTTGCCCGAGCCCGAGTAGCCGCTGAAGCCGACGACTTTCATGCCTGCGGTGGCCTGATCAGGCGTGTTCGGTGATGAAGGCTTTCACCTTCTGCACGTCGGCCGGCATCACGATGAAACGTTTGGGCAAGGCTTCGATGCCAACCATCGCCGCAGGGCGGCCCGGCTCACGGCCCAAAGCCTCCACGATCGTCGCCGCGAACTTCGCCGGCAAGGCGGTTTCGAGCACGATCATCGGCACGCCCGGATCGAGGTGCTCACGACCGACCTTCAGGCCATCGGCCGTGTGGGTGTCGATGACCGTGGCAAAGCGCTGGTCGGTCTCGCGGATCGTCGCCACCCGGTCGGCGTGGCTGCTGCTGCCCGACACGAAGCCGAACGAGGCGATGCGAGCGAACTCGTCGGGCGTGACGGTGAACGCGCCCTGCTTCTCGACATCGTGCTTGAACAACTGCGCCGTGCGCGCAGCGTCGCGCCCCAGCAGATCGAACACGAAGCGTTCGAAATTCGAGGCCTTGCTGATGTCCATCGACGGGCTCGAAGTCTCGTGCGTCTCGGCGCTGCTGCGCACGCGGTAGGTGCCGGTGCGAAAGAATTCGTCGAGCACGTTGTTCTCGTTGGTCGCAAGCACCAGGCGCTTGATCGGCAAGCCCATCATGCGGGCCACGTGGCCGGCGCAGATGTTGCCGAAGTTGCCCGACGGAACGGCGAAACTCACCGTCTCTCCATTCGTCTTGGTAGCGGCAAAGTAACCGGCGAAGTAGTAGACGACCTGGGCCAGCAAACGCGCCCAGTTGATCGAGTTGACGGTGCCGATGCGGTAGCGGCGCTTGAACTCCAGGTCGTTCGAGACCGCCTTGACGATGTCCTGGCAATCGTCGAACACACCCTCGACGGCGATGTTGTGGATGTTCGCGTCTTGCAGGCTGAACATCTGAGCCTGCTGGAAGGGGCTCATGCGGCCCTTCGGGCTGAGCATGAAGACGTTGACACCGTGTTTGCCACGCATCGCGTATTCGGCCGCACTACCGGTATCGCCCGAGGTGGCGCCGAGGATGTTGAGCGTCTGGCCGCGGCGCGCGAGTTCGTACTCGAACAGGTTGCCGAGCAACTGCATCGCCATGTCCTTGAAGGCGAGCGTCGGGCCGTTCGACAAGGCTTGCAGCCACACGCCCTCGCCCAAGCCTTTCAGCGGCGTGATCTGCGGCGTGCCGAAGACGGCCTCCGTGTAGGTCTTGTTGGCCAGCGCCTTCAGGTCAGCGCGCGGAATATCGTCGATGTACAGAGCCAGGATCTCGAAGGCCAGCTCGGCATACGACAGCCCGCGCCAGCGCGTGAGCGTGGCGTTGTTGATCGGCGGGTAGTGCGTCGGCAGGTACAGGCCGCCGTCCGGCGCCAGGCCTTCGAGCAGGATTTCCGAGAAGCCGCGTTCCGTCTTGTCGCCGCGGGTGCTGATGTACTTCATCGCCACTCCCGCCGGGCCGCCCCAAGGGCGGGGCGCGCCCCCTCGGGGGGCCGCGCCGCGGCGCAGCCGCAAGCTTGGGGGCCATTCATGAGAGTTCTTCCTTGCGGATGCGCACGATGGGCGCCAGCACGGTCGGCAGCACCTGCATCAGCGCGATGGCCTTGTTCATCTCGCCTTCGACGGTGTCGTGCGTCAGGATGATCACGTCGGTCTGGGCTTCGCCTTCGGCCGACTCTCGTTGCAGCAGCGCATCGATCGAGATGTTGTGATCTGCAAGGATGCCGGTGATACGCGCGAGCACACCCGCCTGGTCCGCCACCTGCAGGCGCAGGTAGAACGAGGTGACGACTGCTGCCATCGGCAGGATCGGCGTGTCGTGCATCGCATCGTGCTGGAAGGCCAGGTGCGGCACGCGGTGGCCGGGGTCGGCGCTGTGCAGGCGGGTGATGTCGACCAGGTCGGCGATCACGGCCGAGGCAGTGGGCTCAGAGCCCGCGCCCTTGCCGTAATACAAGGTCGCGCCGACCGCATCGCCCTGCACCACCACCGCGTTCATCGCACCTTCGACGTTCGCGATCAGGCGCTTGGCCGGGATCAGCGTCGGGTGCACACGCAGCTCGATGCCCTCGGCCCTGCGTTTGGTGATGCCCAACAGCTTGATGCGGTAGCCGAGCTGTTCGGCGTAGCGGATGTCCGCTGCGTTCAGCTTGGTGATGCCCTCGACGTAAGCCTTGTCGAACTGCACCGGGATGCCGAAGGCGATCGCGCTCATCAGCGTGGCCTTGTGCGCGGCGTCCACGCCTTCGATGTCGAAGGTCGGGTCGGCCTCGGCGTAACCGAGGCGCTGCGCCTCCTTCAACACCACGTCGAAGTCCAGGCCCTTGGCACGCATCTCCGACAGGATGAAGTTCGTCGTGCCATTGATGATCCCGGCGATCCACTCGATGCGATTCGCCGTCAGGCCTTCACGCAGCGCCTTGATGATCGGGATGCCACCGGCCACTGCCGCTTCAAAGGCGACCACCACCCCACGCTCGCGCGCCGCGGCGAAGATCTCGGTGCCGTGCACCGCCAGCAGCGCCTTGTTGGCCGTCACCACGTGCTTGCCCGCGGCAATCGCTTCGAGCACCAAGGTGCGCGCGATGCCGTAACCGCCGATCAGTTCGATGACGATGTCGATCTCGGGGTTCGCGATCACGGCACGCGCGTCGTTGACGACCTTCGCCGCATCACCGACCACCGCCTTGGCGCGTTCGGTGTCGAGGTCGGCCACCATCGTGATGTGGATCGCGCGGCCGGCGCGGCGCTGGATTTCGTTCTGGTTGCGTTGCAACACCTTGAAGGTGCCGCTGCCGACGGTACCGATGCCCAGAAGGCCGACTTGGATAGGTTTCATTTTTTTCAGGACGAGTGACGTTTGCGGTAGTGCGACAGGAAGCGTTCGATGCGCCCGATGGCCTCGCGCAGGTCATCGACATTGGGCAGGAAGACGACGCGGAAGTGGTCGTGCGCGATCCAGTTGAAGCCGGTGCCCTGCACGATCAGCACCTTCTCCTCGGCCAGCAATTCGTAGGCGAACTGCTGGTCGTCGTCGATCGGGTAGATCTTCGGGTCGAGGCGCGGGAACATGTAGAGCGCCGCCTTCGGCTTAACCACGCTCACACCGGGAATCTGCGAGAGCAGCTCGTACGCCAGATCGCGCTGGCGGCACAGGCGCCCGCTGGGGGCCACCAGGTCCTTGATGCTCTGGTAGCCGCCGAGGGCAGTCTGGATCGCCAATTGCCCCGGCGTGTTGGCGCACAGGCGCAGCGAGGCCAGCATGTTGAGGCCTTCGATGTAGTCGCGCGCATGGCGCTTTTCGCCCGACACCACCATCCAGCCGGCGCGGTAGCCACAGGCGCGGTAGTTTTTCGACAGGCCGTTGAAGGTGACGAACAGCACGTCGTCGGCCAGGCTCGCCATGCTGGTGTGGGTGTTGCCGTCGTAGAGCGTCTTGTCGTAGATCTCGTCGGCGAACACCACCAGCTGGTGCTGGCGCGCCAGCTCGATGATGCCGAGCAGCACGCTGTCCGGGTACAGCGCCCCGGTCGGGTTGTTCGGGTTGCAGACGATGATGCCGCGGGTGCGCGGCGTGATCTTGCGGCGGATGTCGTCGATGTCGGGCAGCCAGCCGGCCTGCTCATCGCAGACATAGTGCACAGGCACGCCACCGGACAAACCCACCACCGCGGTGTAGAGCGGAAAGTCGGGCGCCGGGATCAGCATCTCGTCGCCGTCGTTGAGCAGCGCGCTCATGCTCATCTGGATGAGCTCGGAGGCGCCGTTGCCCAGGTACACGTCGTCCACCGTCACACCGTGGACGTTTTTCTCCTGCGTGTAGTGCACCACCGCCTTGCGCGGCGCGAACAAGCCCTTGCTGTCGGTGTAGCCCGAGGCATGAGGCAAGTTGCGGATCATGTCCTGCACGATCTCGTCGGGCGGCTCCAGGCCGAACGCGGCGACATTGCCGATGTTCAGCTTGATGATCTTGTGGCCCTCTTCCTCCATCTGGCGGGCCTTGTCCAGCACGGGCCCGCGGATGTCGTAGGCCACGTTGGCCAGCTTGGCGGACTTGATGACGGGTTTCAAAAGAGGCTCCTGTGCACAGATGCAGGCTGCAAAACGTACAATTTTCGCACAGGCACTCTCGCCGCTCACGCCCCGCAGGACACCCCATGAAGCTCCAGGCCGACCGCATCGCCGGACAGAACGCCATTGCCCGCCACGGCAGCGAGGGGGTGATGGTCAACGGCATCGAACACACCCGCAGCGTCATCGTGCCCTGGCAGGGAACGGTGGCGCCCTGGCCGGTCGGCGACTTTGCGGAACTTGCCGCCGAGCACTTCGCGGCGCTGGCCGAACTCGGGCCCGAACTGGTGATCTTCGGCAGCGGCCGGCGGCTGCGTTTTCCGAGCCCGGCCTGGCTGCGCCCACTGATCGAGCGACGCATTGGCTTCGAGACGATGGACACCGCCGCCGCCTGCCGAACCTACAACGTCCTGCTGGCCGAAGGGCGCTCGGTGGTCGCCGCGCTGCTGTTCGAAACGCCGGCACCCCCAAAAGGCTGAGAGGCCGGCGAGCGCCGAGCCTTAAGGCTCCGCTTATAATCTCGGGCTAAGCCAGCCATGGCGCAACCAAGCACGATACTCCATGACGCCAGCCCTCAACAAACCCCTCCCGGAATTTGAAGCGCTTGCCACCGGCGGCATCAAGTTCACGCCGCAAGCCTATCTCGGGCGCACCGTCATCCTCTATTTCTACCCCAAGGACAATACCCCCGGCTGCACGACCGAAGCGATGCAGTTCCGCGACCATCACAAGGAATTCGTGAAGGCCGGCGCGGTGGTGTTCGGCGTCTCGCGCGACAACATGGTCTCGCACGACAAGTTCAAGCAGAGCCTGGAACTGCCCTTCGAGCTGATCGCCGACACCGAAGAAAAGCTCTGCCACATGTTCGGCGTGGTCAAGAACAAGATCATGTACGGCAAGAAGGTCAAGGGCATCGAGCGCAGCACCTTCCTGATCGACGCCACCGGCATGCTGCGTGCCGAATGGCGTGGCCTGAAGGTCGCCGGCCATGTCGAAGAAGTGCTGAAGGAAGTCAAGGCGCTGAAGAAGGCCGCCTGACATCGCACTCGCGACGCCACAGGCAATCGGGCCGGTTCATCACCGGCCCGAGTTTTTTGTGACGCGCTGTTTCAAGGCGCGGGCCAAGGGCCTTCGAACTTGTGCATAATCTTTTCATGCCTGTGAGCCGTGTTGCACGCCTCCCCACCAAGCCGCCCAGCCGACTGCGCGGCTTTTTTGTTTGCTTTTTTGTTTCCTAAGCCCTCCTGACCCCACCCATGCCACTGCCCAAGCCGCCTGCCAAACGAGCCGACCTCCTCTCCGCTGCCGACTTCGATTCGCAAGCCGCGCCCCCGCCCGGCAAGCGCCCCCAAAAATCCCGCGCAGCCGCCGAGCCGGTAGCCCCGGCACTTCTTGACCTGTTCGACACCGCGACTGAGGCCGCATCCGCCGCCGTCAAGCCCGCGCCCGTGGCCGCACCGCCGGCCGCGCCGCGCAAGCCGGCCTCGACCACGCCGCAATCGCGCGCGCGCAAACCGCGGGGTTCCGGCCCGGCGACCCTGTTCGTGCTGGACACGAACGTGCTGATGCACGACCCGATGTCGCTGTTCCGCTTCGACGAACACGACATCTACCTGCCGATGATCACGCTCGAGGAACTCGACAGCCACAAACGTGGCATGACCGAGGTTTCGCGCAACGCTCGCCAGGTGAGCCGCGATCTCGATGCGCTGGCCGCGAGCATGCCGAGCCGCAACGCCTCGGGCATGTCCGACGGCCTGCCGCTGGGCGCCACCGGCCACCGCGAGGCCGGCGGCAAGCTGTTCTTCCAGACCAACCTGGTGAACGTGACGCTGCCGGCCGGCCTGCCGCAGGGCAAGGCCGACAACCAGATCCTCGGTGTCGTGCAGGCGCTGCGCGAGCAGCAGCCCGGGCGCGAGGTGGTGCTGGTGTCGAAAGACATCAACATGCGCATCAAGGCGCGTGCGCTCGGGCTGCCCGCCGAAGACTATTTCAACGACAAGACGCTCGAAGACGGCGACCTGCTCTACACCGGCGTGCTGACCTTGCCGTCCGACTTCTGGGACCGCCATGGAAAGACGATGGAGAGCTGGCAGCAAGGCGGCCTCACCTACTACCGCATCAGTGGGCCGATGGTGCCCTCGTTGCTCGTCAACCAGTTCGTCTTCCTCGAAGCGCCGGGTGCCACGCCGCTGTACGCCAAGGTCACCGAGATCACCGGCAAGACCGCGGTGCTGCGCACCTTGAAGGAATACACGCATCAGAAGAACGCGGTCTGGGGCGTGACGGCACGCAACCGCGAACAGAACTTCGCGCTGAACCTCCTGATGGACCCGGACTGCGACTTCATCACGCTGACCGGCACAGCTGGCACCGGCAAGACGCTGATGACGCTGGCCGCGGGCCTCTCGCAGGTGATGGACGAACGCCGCTACACCGAGATCATCGTCACCCGCGTGACCGTGCCGGTGGGCGAGGATATCGGCTTCCTGCCCGGCACCGAAGAAGAAAAGATGAGCCCGTGGATGGGCGCTCTGGACGACAACCTCGAGGTGCTGTCGAAGACCGACGGCGGCGCCGGCGAATGGGGCCGCGCCGCGACCAACGACCTGGTGCGCAGCAAGATCAAGATCAAGAGCATGAACTTCATGCGCGGGCGCACCTTCCTGAACAAGTTCGTGATCATCGACGAGGCGCAGAACCTGACGCCGAAGCAGATGAAGACGCTGATCACGCGCGCCGGCCCGGGCACGAAGATCGTCTGCCTCGGCAACCTCGCGCAGATCGACACGCCGTACCTGACCGAAGGCAGTTCG
>JANYJL010000379.1 GCA_025361845.1 Rhizobacter sp. | reverse complement strand
GGGTGTGCGCATGGTCGAGTCCGAGTTGGGGTTGGTGCCGGAGGGATGGACGATCGAGGCAGTGGAGGACGCGACCGAAACGCTGGGCGGCGGCACCCCGTCAAAGACTGAATCCGAGTACTGGGACGGTGGTGACATTGCTTGGTACTCGCCGACTGATCTGACTGGCGCCAGGACCGTATTCATGGAAGAGAGCGCGAGCAAGATCACGGCGCTCGGGCTCGCCAAGAGTTCCGCAAAGCTGTTTCCGGCTGGCTGCGTGATGATGACCAGCCGGGCCACGCTGGGCGTGATCGCGGTGAACACGACACCTGCCTGCACGAACCAGGGCTTCATCGTGTGTGTGCCATCGGGCCGCATGCCGTTGTGGCTCCTCTTCCATTGGCTCAAGGAGAACGAGAGCGAGTTCGAGGGCCTAGCAACCGGGGCGACGTTCAAAGAGATCACGAAGGGAGTGTTCCGCAAGATAAAGCTCGCAGTGCCAGCAAAGCCAACCGCGGCGGCGTTCGAGGGCATAGTTGGGCCGATGATGGACTTGGTGCTTCGTCTTGAGCGCAAGAACAGAAACCTACGGACGACCCGTGATCTGCTGTTGCCCAAGCTGATCTCCGGCGAGCTGGACGCGTCGGCGCTGCCCGAGCCTGAGGCTCTCGCCGCATGACCCCACCACCCGGCGTCAAGGAGGTCTGGGCGGGCTACGGCGAGCTGGCGCTCGTCGAGATGCCAGCGATCGACCTGCTGACCTCGCTGGGCTGGAGTTTCAAGAACCTGTACGCCGAAACCTTCGGCGAAATGGGCAGCGAGGGGCGCGAGAGCGAGTCCCGGGTCATCCTTGCCCGCCGCCTGCGCGCGGCGCTGGTGGCGCTGAACCCTGGCCTGCCAGCCGACGCCTACGCGCAGGCCATCGAACAGCTCGCGCAGGACCGCTCCAAGCAGATCGCCGTCAACGCCAATCGCGACTTCTACCGGCTGCTCAAAGAAGGTGTGAAGGTCAAGGTGCCCGACGAACACGGCGGCCACTGCACCGAAACCCTGCGTGTGATCGACTGGGCCACGCCCGAGAACAACGAGTTCTTCCTGGCCTCCCAGATGTGGGTGGCCGGCGACATGTACCGGCGCCGCTGCGACCTGCTGGCCTTCGTTAACGGCCTGCCGCTGGTGTTCATCGAGCTGAAGAAGCCGGCCGTGCCGCTGAAGAGCGCGTTCGACGACAACCTTCGCGACTACCGCGGCCAGAGCGTGCCGCAGCTTTTCCACCCGAACGCATTCATCGTGCTGAGCAACGGCTCGGACACCAAGGTGGGCACGCTCACCAGTGGCTGGGAGCACTTCTTCGACTGGAAGCGCGTGGCCGACGAAGACGAGGCCGGAAAGGTGAGCCTGGAGCGCGCGCTGCGCGGCCTTCTGGAGCCGGCGCGCCTGCTGGACTACATCGAGAACTTCACCGTCTTCGAGGAGGGCAAGGGTGGCCTGATCAAGAAGACGGCCAAGAACCACCAGTTCCTGGGCGTCAACAAGTCCATCGCGCGACTGGTCGAACTGCGCGAGACGGAGAAGCTGGAACGCAAGCGCCTGGGCGTGTTCTGGCACACGCAAGGCTCGGGCAAGAGCTTGTCGATGGTGTTCTTCACACAGAAGGTGCTGCGCAAGGTGTTGGGCAGTTGCACCTTCGTCATCGTCACCGACCGCGAGGAGCTCGACGACCAGATCAGCAAGACCTTCAAGGCCACCGGCGCCACCGCGCGCGAGGATGTGCGTGCCAGCAGCGGCGAACACCTGAAGGAGCTGCTGCGCGGCAATGAGCGCTACATCTTCACGCTGATCCAGAAGTTCAGGAACGAGGCGGGGCAGCCGTACCCGATGCTGTCGGACCGCTCGGACGTGATCGTGATCACCGACGAGGCGCACCGCAGCCAGTACGACATCTTCGCGCTCAACATGCGCAACGCGCTGCCCAGCGCCGGTTTCATCGGATTTACCGGCACGCCGCTGATCAAGGGCGAGGAAGAGCGCACACGCGAGGTGTTCGGCGACTACGTGAGCGTGTACGACTTCGCGCGCTCGATCGAAGACGGTGCCACGGTGCCGCTGTACTACGAGAACCGTATCCCCGAAGTGCAGCTCACGAACCAGGAGCTGAACCGCGACTTGGAGGAGCTGCTCGAATCTGCCGAGCTGGACGAGGCTCAGGAGAAGCGGCTCGAACGCGAGTTCGGCCGCGAGTACCACATCATTACGCGCGAGGATCGGCTGGAGGCTATCGCCAAGGACTTGGTGGCGCACTTCACCGGCCGGGGCTACCGCGGCAAGGCGATGATGGTGTGCATCGACAAGGCCACCGCGCTGCGCATGTACGACAAGGGGCAGGCACATTGGAAGGCCGAGATCGCCAGGCTGAAGGCGGCGCTGGAGCCGGCCGAGGGTGACGCGCGCGAGGCGCTGATCGCCCGCATCCACCTGATGGAAACCACTGACATGGCGGTGGTGGTCAGCCAGGGCCAGAACGAGGTGGAAGACCTCAAGGCCAAGGGCCTGGACATCGTGCCGCACCGGCATCGGATGCTCAAAGAAGACCTCGCCGAGAAGTTCAAGAACGACAAGGACGACCTCCGGCTGGTGTTCGTCTGTGCCATGTGGATCACCGGCTTCGACGTGCCGACGTGCTCGACGATCTATCTCGACAAGCCGATGCGGGCACACACGCTGATGCAGACGATCGCGCGCGCCAACCGCGTGGCGCCGGGCAAGGAGAGTGGCCTGATCGTGGACTACGTGGGCATTTTCCGGGCTTTGCAGAGCGCGCTGGCCACGTATGCGCGGCCGGCGGCGGGAGAGGATGGCGGCACCGCGGGCGGACCTATCGTCGATAAGGCCGAGTTGGTCGCGGCGCTTCAATCGGCACTGAACGAGGTGGCCGGCTTCGCTCAGGCGCGGGGCGTGACGCTGGAAACAATCGCGGCGGCGCAAGGCTTCCTGCGCATCGGCCTGATCGACGACGCGGTGGAGGCATTTCTCGCCACCGAGGCCGACAAGAAGCAGTACCTGCAACTCGCCGGCCGCGTGGCGCGGCTGTTCAAGGCCATCCTGCCCGACCCGGTGGCCAACGAGTTGGCGCCGCTGGCGGTGCTGGTGGCCTACCTTGCCGCGAAGATCCACGCCGAGACCGACCCTCCCGACATCTCCGCCGTGATGAACGACGTGGAGGAACTGCTCAACGACTCGATCGCGACCGAGGGCTATCGCATCGGGCCGGCGAGTGTGCCGCAGGCGTTGGTCAACCTGTCGGAGATCGACTTCGAGGCGCTGCAAGCCAAGTTCGCCCAGGGCCACAAGCACACCGAGGCCGAGAAGCTCAAGCGCTTGATCGAAGGCAAGCTGGCGCAGATGCTGGCAGCCAACAGCTCGCGCATGGACCTTGCCGAGAAGTTCGAGAAGCTGATCGACGAGTACAACGCCGGCAGCCAGAACATCGAGGCGTTCTTCGCCGAGTTGAAAGACTTCGCGCGCGCGCTGTCAGTTGAGGAGCAGCGCGGCGTGGCCGAGGGCCTGACCGACGAGGAACTGGCGCTGTTCGACATCCTGACCAAGCCCGAGCCGGTGCTGACGAAGGCCGAGGAGGCCGAGGTCAAGAAAGTGTGCCGCGAACTGCTGGCGACGTTGAAGCGCGAGAAGCTGGTGCTGGATTGGCGGGAGAAGCAGCAGGCGAAGGCGGCGGTGATGCAAACCTTGCGGCTGGAGATGCGGCGGCTGCCGGCGCAGTACACGAAGGATGTTCGGACGGAGAAGCTGGCACGCGCGTATGCGCATGTCTATGACCACTACTTTGGCGCTGGCGGCAGCGCGTATCGCTCGGCCTGACGTGAGAGCTTCTAGCGATGAACGGCATGGAGCGTCACCCTGTTCACGCACTGTTCAGTGCGCTCGATCGAGTTGCACCGTACCCGAAGGGTGTGGTGGAGGTGCAGGAGCAGATTCAAGGCACGAGTTTCTTTCCGGGTGGCACGGGGCTATGGGTCGGCGAAGATCGAAAGCTGCCACCGCTGCCCGTTGGCGGTGTGATGGTGCTTGGGCACGACTTTCACTCCGAGGCGGGGTATCAATGGGCGCGAGACAACGAAGCTGAAAACCTGCGAACGCCGACATGGCTTCGCCTCTTGCCCTTGCTCGATGAAGCCGATATCTCGGTCGGCAACTGCTTCTTCACCAACGTGTACATGGGCCTCCGGGAAGGTGATGCCACCACAGGGGTGTTTCCGGGGGCGGCATGCGACAAGTTCGTTGATCGGTGCCGACGGTTCTTCCTTCATCAGATGGATGTTCAGCAGCCGTCGCTCATCCTGGCACTGGGCGCCCATGTCCCGAAGTTTCTGGCTCCACTTTCGGATGTCCTTGCGCCTTGGGCAACGCTTGCTACCTTCAAGGCGCGCGACACCAGTGGCGCGTCCCTCCTGCGCGACGTTTCCTTCAAAGGGTCGAGTGCGCCTGCCTGTGTGGTGGTGTCGCTGGTGCACCCGTGTTTCAGGCCATCAAACATTCGTTGTCGGCGTTGGCGGACGCACGCCGGCCACAAGGCAGAGGTAGCGCTGATTCGCGAAGGCTTGAAGCTCGCATCTGCCAACCAGCGCACACACACGAGGCGAACATGATTGGTGACTCGATTCGAGCAGTGATCGACTTGCTGAAACTGCGGAAGGACGAGAAGAAGCTGGACTTGGAAATCGACAAGTTGCAGCGCGAGAAGGCGGCAGCAGCCAGGGCGAGCAGCGAGCCCACCATCATGATTGCCTCGCTGGACGACATCTAAAAATATGATCCCCGGACTAAGCGCAACGTCGAGGTGGCGATCAATCTCATGCCGCACCCCCCTGCAAGGCGTTCACAGCGCAGAACTTCGGCCGCACGGATGGCAGCACTTGCCGGGGTTTTGGCCTTGCTACTGATCGCGTCATACGCCGCCTGTCGAATGCTACGAGTTCGCTGAGGATGACTCAGCAACATCGTGCCGAGGTCGAGCATGCCGCGGAATTGATCGACCAGGCCGACGCGCTGGTGATCGCTGCCGGCGCTGGCATGGGCGTTGACTCCGGGCTACCCGACTTCCGAGGAAACGAGGGCTTCTGGAAAGCCTACCCGGCCCTGGCGAGCGCGCAGTTGGACTTCACTGAGGTGGCGTCGCCAGGCACATTCAGGAGCGATCCGCACTTGGCCTGGGGCTTCTATGGGCACCGGCTCGCGCTCTACCGCAACACGTTGCCGCACCCTGGCTTCGAGATCCTGCGGCGTTGGGCTGGCCGGTTGGAGCATGGAGCCTTCATCTTCACCAGCAACGTGGACGGGCAGTTCCAGAAGGCCGGGTGCGACATCGACGATGTGCACGAGTGCCACGGCTCGATTCACTTCCTGCAATGCCTCAAGCCATGTAGCGACGACATATGGCCTGCCGGCGGGCTGGAGCCCCGAGTCGACGTTGAATCATGCCGGTGGCTGGGCGACCTGCCCACCTGTTTGAACTGTGGTGGCCTGCTTCGGCCCAATATCCTCATGTTCGGCGATGGGGGCTGGCTGGAGCAGCGGGCCGTCGATCAGAGGGCACGCCTCGATGCCTGGCTGTCGAAGACCCAGCGATCTGTGGTGGTCGAACTCGGAGCTGGGACCCACATTCCGTCAGTGCGTAATTTCAGTGCCGAGGTCGTTCACAACCACGGAGGCAGGCTGATTCGCATCAACCCGCGCGAGGCGAGTGTGCCCAGCAGCATGGGTGTTGGGCTACCTGTCGGTGCCCTTGCTGGGCTGGTGGCAATCGATGAGCTGCTGGGTGGCCAACTGCGACCTACTGACGACTGACGCGAAGCGTTCGACCTCGGTACCAACAAAGATCAACTAGGGGACACGAAAGGGGACATTCGATGACTAAAACAAGCGCGGACCCGCACCCAGCTTGCATTTCCGCGCATGATTCGGACGACACCCTCCCGCCAGCTACGACCTGGGCTTGGCCCCCAGCACCTGACGCCGGGCTCGCCGCGTTGCGATGAAGACAAGGGCGGCCAGGGCAGGGATGCTGAGCCCGACGACGGAGTCGGGTTCGACCAGCCAGCCAGACGCCTTCAATGCCTTCGCGGCCAGCGCCACCAAGCTCGCCGCGTAGTAGACGATCGCCACCA
>JANYJL010000337.1 GCA_025361845.1 Rhizobacter sp. | reverse complement strand
GACCGCGCAGGCGGCGCGGCGCTCGGTCGTCTGGGCGATGGTCATCATCGGCGGGTTCTACGTGCTGACGCTGTTCCTCGGCTTTGGCGCGGCCAAGCACGTCGGCCCCGCGACCATTGCCGGCGTCGATGCGGGCGGCACGGTGAAGAAGCGCATCAGGATGTGCGGCAGGCCGGCGGTGCCGAACATCAGCGCCATGCCGAAGCTGATGGCCGAGATCGGGTCCTTCACGAAGTTGCCCGGGCCCATGATGGACTGGCCGATCTTCATCGCCACGTCCATCGCCTTGCCGTCCTTCAGCGCCAGATCGGTCTTGATCTGCACCGCGCCGGCGAACATGGCTTCGGGGCTGAAGCCGAAGTGCCAGAGCACCGACAGCGCCATGAAGGTGGCGCCGCCGAGCAGCAGGCAGGCCTTGATGATCTGCACCCAGGTGGTGGCCGTCATGCCGCCGAAGAGCACGTAGACCATCATCAGCGAGCCGACGATCACGACCGCCATCCAGTACTCCAGCCCGAACAGCAGCTTGATGAGTTGCCCTGCGCCGACCATCTGCGCGATCAGATAGAAGGCCACGACGACCAGCGTGCCCGAGGCCGCGAAGATGCGCACCGGCTTCTGCTTGAAGCGGAACGCGGCAACGTCGGCGAAGGTGAACTTGCCCAGGTTGCGCAGCCGTTCGGCCATCAGGAAGGTGATGACGGGCCAGCCGACGAGGAAGCCGATCGAATAGATCAGGCCGTCGAAACCGCTCGCCATCACCGCGGCGGAAATGCCGAGGAAGGACGCGGCCGACATGTAGTCGCCCGCGATCGCGAGACCATTCTGGAAGCCGGTGATGCCGCCGCCAGCGGTGTAGAAATCGGCGGCCGACTTGGTCTTCGCGGCCGCCCACTTGGTGATGAAGAGCGTGAACACGACGAAGGTCGCGAACATGCTGATGGCCGTCCAGTTGGTCGCCTGCTTGACGACCTGGCCGAGGTCGGGGCCGGCGCCGTAGACCGTGGCGGAGACCCCAAACAGCGCGGCGAGCGTGAGCAGGCGGCGGGTGTTGTCTTTCATCTTCGGAAGGGTGCGAATCATTTCAGCACCGCCTTCGCCACCGCTGCAGTCAGGTCGTCGAACTCGCTGTTGGCGCGCTTCACGTAGATCGCCGTGATGATGATCGTGAAGACGATGACGCCGAAGCCGATCGGAATGCCGATCGTCATGACACCGGCGCCGAGGCGCTGCGACAGGAACTCCTTGTTGAAGGCCACCAGCAGGATGAAGCCGTAGTAGACGACCATCATCGCGAGTGTCAGCCACCAGCCGAAGCTCGTGCGCTTGGCTTTCAACTCCTGATACTTCGGGTGCGCCGCGATGCGCGTCGCCAGGTCAAGTTCCATGCTGTCTCCTCGTTGTTGTCGGTCCGGGCAAGCGCCCGGCAAGCGATCGCATGGTGCGACGAGGGACTGACCCTGTTCTGACGCGAATCCAACGTGAGCTGACAGTGAACCTGCCGTGTCCCGAGCAGCTTGCGCTGCGTCAAGGAAGCGAACAGCGACTCAGGCTTCGGTGTCGAACCAGGGGTCGCCGCGCAGAAAGGCGGCGAGCATGTCGAGGGAATCGAGACCCCAGAAGAGCCGCCCATCGACTTCTATCGTCGGCACGCCGAACACGCCGCGCGAGACCGCTTCGGCCGTGTCGGCGCGCAGCCGCTCCTTGATGGCGGTGTCGTTCGGGTCAAGCCGCGGCGCGAGTTGTCGTGTCAGTTCATTCAGGCGCGCGGCGTCATTCGCATCGTGCCCGCCCTGCCACACATGGCGCAGCACGGCCTCGCAGACTTGCCGGTTCGGCGTTCCGCCCTCGGGTGCGCAGGCGAGCATCAGGCGCAGCAGCGCCAGCGGGTTGAACGGGTGCTGCGCCGGCACGTCCAAGGGGATGCCATCACGATGCGCCAGCCACGCGACATGACGAAAGGTCCACTCGCGTTTGGGCTCGATCTCGGCCGGGCCTTTCTGCCCCCACACCTTGAGCAGGCCGGCGAACAGGATCGGCCGGTAGCTCACGTTGTACGACAAGCCGGCCAAGGCCTCGGGCAGGCGCTCGAACGCGAGATGGGCGAACGGCGAGATCGGGTCGAACCAGAACGCCAGCTGCTTCATGAGGCCGGCGGTTCGGGCTGCTGCGCGGCTTCGGGTGCACCCGCCGCGACCAACCTGCGGCGCGGGCCGAGCAGCTTCCACACGCTGCGTTTGGCGCCTTCGCTGAGCGTGGACCAGGCGGCAATTTCATCGAGCGTGCGCATGCAGCCTTCGCACCAGCCGCTGCGTTCGTCCATCCGGCACACGCTGGTGCAGGGGCTCGGGATGGGCGTCGGGGTCATCGGGCTTTCGGTTCGTTCAGGTCAACACCAATTCGGCGATATCGTCCCACAAAGAGGCTTCGATGCGCCGTCGCTCACGCCTGCACCACGTCGGCCACCGGCGCGCCGGTAAGCGCTTCGAGTTGCGCCGGGCTGAGCTTGAACACGCCGTTCGGGTGGCCCGCCGCCGCCCAGATCTCGTCGAAGCGGAACAGCTCGCGATCGATCAGGGTCACCGGCGTGCCGACGTGGGCGAGCGGCGAGACACCACCGATGGTGAAGCCGGTGCGCGCCTTCACGAACTCCGCGTCGGCGCGGCCGATGGCACCGACCTGCGCCGCCACCTTCTTCTCATCGACACGGCGGTCGCCCGAGGTGACGACGAGCACAACCGCCTCGTCGGCGCGACGCCGGAAGATCACGCTCTTGGCGATCTGGCCGACGGCCACGCCGAGTGCGTCGGCGGCCTCTTGCGAGGTGCGTGCCGCGACGTCGAGCCACAGCGGCGCATTCGGGTGACCGCGCTCGGCCAACGCCTGAGTGACGCGGCGAAAGCCCTCGGGGCGCTCCGGCATCACGGCCGTCATGCTGCGGCACCGCGCCGGCTCAGCACGGCCCTTCCGACCCGCGACACCGGCGCGCGGCCGAGCACACCCGAGATGAAGGCGCCTGCGTCCACCAGCGCATCGAGATCGATGCCGGTCTCGATGCCCAGGCCGTCGAGCATGAAGACGATGTCTTCGGTCGCGACATTGCCGGTCGCGCCCTTCGCATACGGGCAGCCACCGAGGCCGGCCACGCTGGCGTCGAACTGCTGCACGCCCAGCTCCAGGCAGGCATAGACATTGGCCAGCGCCTGGCCGTAGGTGTCGTGGAAGTGGCCGCTGACCTCGAGCAGCGGGAAGTGGCGCAGCGCGCGCTCCATCGCGGCCTGCACACGCTTCGGTGTGCCCACGCCGATGGTGTCGGCCACGCCGCAGTGGTCGACGCCGATGTCCTTCATCAGGCGCACGACACGCTCGACCTCATCCGCCGACACCTCGCCCTGATACGGGCAGCCGAGCGCGCATGAAATCGCTGCA
>JANYJL010000322.1 GCA_025361845.1 Rhizobacter sp. | reverse complement strand
ATGCGTGTGTGTGTGCCCGCCAAACCCGGCGTGGCCTTCTCGCTGGTCAACAAGCTGCTGGCCTTCAACACGGCCGGCGCACCCCGCGTGGAAGTGGTGATCCTCTCGCGCAACGACCCGGTCTCGGGCATGCGCGTGTTCCGCTCGGCCAAGCATTACGGGCTGCCGATCCAGCGGGGTGTGTTCACGCGCGGCGAATCGCCGTGGCGCTATCTGCGGCCGCTGTCGGCGAACCTGTTCCTGTCGACACACGAGCCCGATGTGCGCTCGGCGTTGAATGCAGGTGTGCCAGCCGCGCGCGTGTATCCGCACTCGGCGCGCGCGTCGAGCGCGCACCCGCACGAGGTGCGCATCGCCTTCGACGGCGACGCGGTGCTGTTCAGCGACGAAGCCGAGCGTGTGTTCCAGCGCGCCGGGCTCGATGCCTTCCAGGCGCACGAACGCGATCAGGCCGCGAAGCCGCTCGCCGCCGGCCCCTTCAAGCCGCTGCTCGAAGCCTTGCAGCGGCTGCAGAACGAACCCTCGCCGCACATGCGCATCCGCACCGCCCTCGTCACGGCGCGCAGCGCACCGGCGCACGAACGCGCGATCCGCACGCTGATGGACTGGCACATCGAGATCGACCAGGCGATGTTCCTGGGTGGCCTCGCGAAGGGCGAATTCCTGCGCGAGTTCGAGCCCGACTTCTTCTTCGACGACCAGACCGGCCACATCGAAAACGCCGCCGCGCATGTGCCCGCGGGGCACGTGGCGTCGGGGATCAGCAACAACCCTTGAGCGGCACGCAGCTGGCGGGAAGTCCTCGGTCAGCCCCGCGGGCCATGGGGGAACTGCAACTGCGGCGTGCTCGCATCCGCCGGCTTCCGAATCAGCGCGTAGGTTGTAGCCGCCAGAATATGCGCGTTCGCCTTGTGTTCGAGCAGTCTGTCGATTGGCCGAACCAAGACTGAGAAGCCCGCAACCGCGGCCCAGCCGATGCGATTGAAGGGGTGCGGGAGAAACTCCCGACAGAACGCCGACATCAGCGTCGTGATCGCCACGACAGGCCCGACACAATGCCCGGCCTCCACGATCTCGAACCCCGCGTCTGCAAAGAGTTGCTGATGCCCCTGCATCGTGTAGTTCTGATAGTGGTGCGGGTAGCCATGGTATTGAGCAAGGAACGGTGTTGCGACGAAGGCCATCGCCCCAGGCCTCATGACACGGTACATCTCGGCAGCTGCGCGGGCGGGCCCCGACAGATGTTCAAACACGGCCTCCGAATGCATGGCGTCCACCGTTCCGTCGCGATACGGGAGACGGTGGGCGTCGGCGACGACATCGACGTTTTCGAACGGCGCGATGTTGAGATTGACCAAGGCCGAATGAAACCGGACCGGACCACCACCAGGAGCAAGGCAAAGTGCGGCCGGCCCAAGGCCATCAAAAATCCGCTTGCTGGCTCGAATCGATGCCGACGTTCGATAGTCCCTTGCCAGCAGGGCCTTCAGGGACCTTCGCCACGATCCCCGACTGACGGCGTAGTCGCGGCTCATGACCTCCGAATCGCGCGCATAGGAGGCAAGGGCCTCTTCATCTGCAACCAGGTACGGAACACCGTTGCGTACGGGATACGAACGACCACTGCCTGTCTGAAGCGATCGGCCGTCTGTCGATGCGGACAGTGGTTCACCCGTCAAAGGGCAAGCCAGCCTCTCCAACTGTTCAAGCCAAGTCGGTCGGTCGGTCGGTCGGTCGGTCGGTCGGTCGGTCGGTCGGTCAGAAGAATGCACCATGCGCAGCTCACCCAGTAGTCGAATCTCGAAGACTATGCCTCACGCCTGACTTGGCAGCGTCAGCCAGCTCGACCGATCGACCTGGGCACATCGACTTGCGGAAGGCTCAACCCGCCTTGCCGTGGTGGCGCAGTTGCTCCAGATCGAGCACGCGCAGGCCGCCGTACTCGATGCCGATCGTGCCGGCCGTCTGCAGGCTGTGCAAGGCCTCGTTGACCCGCTGGCGTGATAGCCCGACCAGGTACCCCAACTCCTGCTGCGTGATGCGCAGCAGCGTGCCAACCCCCGGGTACAGCACCGGGTGGAACAGCGCGGCCAAGCTGCGCGCCACGCGCGCGTCGGGATCGTTCATTCGGTCGATCTCGCGCGCGCCAATGAACTGACCCAGTCGTTCGTTCAACTGCTGCATCACGAAACGGTTGAAGGGAATGCTGCGGTCGAGCAGCCAGTGAAAGGTCTCGACGCTGATGCCGGCGACCAGGCTCGTGCGCAGCGCCTGGATGTTGTAGCGGTAGACCTCGCGCTTGATGACCGTGCCCTCGCCGAACCAGCCGCCCGGCGGCACGCCGGTGAAGGTGATCGGCACACCCATCGCGGTGTCGTTGCTCATTTTCAGCAAGCCGTCGATCACGCCGAACCAGTAGGTCGCGGGTTTGCCGACACGGCACAGCAGTTCACCGGGGTTGACCGTCACGACTTGCAGGTCGGCGATGGCGCGCGCGCGGTCTTCGTCCTGCAAGTTCGCGAGCCAGCCGATGCCGGCCAGCTCGGCCGCTTCGGGCACCCTGGCCCGCGCCCGCAGCGGGATCGGTGACGACACGAGCAACTCTTGCATTGCGGGAAACTCCGGCTAGGACAGACCCTTGGATTGTCGGCAGAACGACAACATGGCGTCAAACACTTGCCTACATTGAGCTTCCGAAGCGGGCCATCGTTCCTTGTTTCGACACCGGAGACTCTGCTTTTGAACGCGACCTTCCCGCGCCTGATGCTCGACCATGCGGCCCAACGGCCGCAGGCGGCTGCGCTGCGCGAGAAGGAATTCGGCATCTGGCAATCAACCTCATGGCAGGCCTTGGCCGCGCTGGTGCGTGCGCTGGCCTGCGGCCTGGCGCAGGCCGGATTGCAGCGCGGTCAGCACCTCGTCGTCATCGGGGAAAACCGGCCGCGGCTCTCGGCGGCGATGCTCGCGGCGCAGTGCCTGGGCGCTATTCCCGTGCCGCTGTACCAGGACGCGGCGGCCACCGAATACGCGTTCCCGATCAACAACGCCGAGGTCGGATTTGCGGTCGTCGAAGACCAGGAGCAGGTCGACAAGATGCTGGAGCTGCGTCCCACCTGCCCGCAGCTCGGGCATGTGTGGTTCGACGACCCGCGGGGCCTGCGCAACTACGCCGATTCGGGCCTCACCTCGCTCGATGCGCTGGTCGAAGCGGGCCGCGCGTTCGACACCGCGCACCCGGGTTTCTTCGATGCTGAAGTGCAGCGAGGCCAGGCCGACGACGTGGCCGCGATGTTCTTCACCTCGGGCACCACCGGCCAGCCGAAGGGCGTGGTGCACACCCACCATTCGCTGATCGACCGGGCGCGTGCGGGCGCCTCGTTCGACAAGCTGACCACCGCTGAAGAAGTGCTGGCCTACATGCCACCGGCGTGGGTCGGGCAGAACATCTTTTCGTACGCGCAGTGGCTGGCTTGTGGGTATGTCGTCAACTGCCCCGAATCGGCGAGCACGGTGACGATCGATCTGAAAGAGATCGGCCCGACCTATTACTTCGCGCCGCCGCGTGTATTCGAAGCGCTGCTGACGAGCGTGATGATCCGCATGGAAGACGCCGGCCGCATCAAGAAGGCGCTGTTCGATCACTTCATGGCGCTGGCGCGGCGGGTCGGGCCGGCGCTTCTTGATGGCAAGAGACGGGACGGCACGCCGGTGTCCTTCATCGACACCCTGCACTACGCACTCGGCAAGGTCTGCATCTACGGCCCGCTGCGCAACACCTTGGGCTTCTCGCGCGTGCGCGTGGCCTACACCGCGGGCGAGGCGATCGGCCCCGACCTGTTCACGTTCTATCGCTCGATCGGCATCAACCTGAAGCAGCTCTACGGCTCGACCGAGACGGCCGTGTTCGTCTGCCTGCAACCCGACCACGAAGCGCGCGCCGACACGGTGGGCGTGCCGATCGAGGGCGTCGAGATCAAGCTCGCGGCGAGCGGAGAGATCCTCGTCAAGTCGCCCGGCCTGTTGAAGGAGTACTACAAGAACCCCGCCGCGACGGCCGAGGTGCTGACGGCCGAAGGCTGGTACCACACGGGGGACGCCGGCTTCATCGACGCGCACGGCCACCTGAAGATCATCGACCGCGCGAAGGACGTGGGGCGCTTGATGGGCGGCGCGTTCGATGCCGCGATGTTCGCGCCCAAGTACGTCGAGAACAAGTTGAAGTTCTTCCCGTACATCAAAGAGGCGGTGGCGATCGGCGACCAGCGCGCGACTGTCTGCGCC
>JANYJL010000267.1 GCA_025361845.1 Rhizobacter sp. | reverse complement strand
TGATGACATGCGCCATCGTGTCCAGCCCCACCACGTCGGCGGTGCGGAAGGTGCCGCTGCTGGCGCGGCCGAGCTTCTTGCCGGTGAGGTCGTCGACCACGTCGTAGCTCAGGCCGAACTTCTGCGCTTCATGAATCGTTGCCAGCATGCCGGCAATGCCGACCCGGTTGGCGATGAAGTTGGGCGTGTCCATCGCCCGCACCACACCCTTGCCGAGCGCGGTGGTGACGAAGGCTTCGAGCTGGTCGAGGATCTCGGGCTGAGTCGTCGGCGTGTTGATCAACTCCACCAAGGCCATGTAGCGCGGCGGGTTGAAGAAGTGGATGCCGCAGAAGCGCGGCTTGATCTCTTCGGGCAGCACCTCGGCCAACTTGGTGATCGACAGGCCCGAGGTGTTGCTCGCGACGATCGCATGCGGCGCGACGAAGGGCGCTATTCGCTTGTAGAGATCGAGCTTCCAGTCCATGCGCTCGGCAATCGCCTCGATGATGAGGTCGCAGCCGCGCAGCAGTTCGCTGTGCTCTTCGTAGTTGGCCTGCTGGATCAGCGCCGCGTCTTCCGGAATGCCGAGCGGCGCGGGCTTCAACTTCGCGAGGCCGGCCACCGCCTTCATCACGACGCCGTTCTTCGGGCCTTCCTTGGCCGGCAGATCGAACAGGATCACGGGCACCTTGACGTTGACGAGGTGGGCGGCAATCTGCGCGCCCATCACGCCGGCGCCGAGCACGGCGACCTTGCGAACGGGGAATCGGTTCATTTCTTCTCCTTGGAAATCATTCAACACGCAGCCAGGTCTGGGTGCGGCCGAGCAGCGGCGCGCCGATGTAGCCGCGCACCTCGAGTGCCTTGCCGCTGTCGACCGGCTTCATGCGCACCTTGTAGGTCTTGCCGTTGTTCGGGTCGAGGATTTCGCCGCCGTCCCACATCGCCGCATCACCCTCCTTCTGCTTGACGTTGCGGATGATGCTCATGCCCGCGATCGGCTGGTCCTTGCGTTCGTCGCTGCACTTCTCGCACTTCGCGTCCTGCCGGCTGGGATCGAGCAGCTTCTCGATCTTGCCGGTGAAGACGCCGCCCGATTCGGTGATGCGCACGAGCGACTTGTCGGCCTTGGTCTCGTCGTCGATCGTCTTCCACAGGCCAGCCGGCGTGGCCTGGGCGAAGACGAAGCTGGGCGCGAACAGGGCCGCGGCGAGCAGTGCAATCTTGATCATGGTGTCTCCGTCTGTTGGGGTTTGGATTTCGGGGTTCAGAACAAGGCTTCGTCCATGTCCATCATCGGCTTGGCACCAGCGCGCGCGGTGCGGATCAGCGAGGCGGTTTCGGGCAGCAGCTTGGCGAAGTAGAAGCGCGCGGTGACCAGTTTGGCTTTGTAGAACGGGTCGCCACCGGCCTGCTTGGCCAGCGCCACCTTGGCCATGCGCGCCCAGAAGTAGGCGAACACGAGGTGGCCGCAGACGCGCAGGTAATCCACCGCCGCCGCGCCCACTTCGTCGGGGTTCTGGAAGCCCTTCATGCCGAGCTCGGTGGTCAGCTTGGTCACCTTGTCGCCGATGTCGGCAAGCGGGTTCACGAACTCCTGCATCGCTTCGTTCACGCCTTCTTCCTCGATGAATTCGGTGACCAGTTTGCCGAACTTCTTCAGCTTGGCGCCGTTGTCGCCGAGCACCTTGCGACCCAGCAGGTCGAGCGACTGGATCGTGTTGGTGCCTTCGTAGATCATGTTGATGCGGGCATCGCGCACGTACTGCTCCATGCCCCATTCCTTGATGTAGCCGTGGCCGCCGAAAACCTGCATGCAGTGCGAGGTGGCGAGCCAGGCGTTGTCGGTCAGGAAGGCCTTGACGATGGGCGTGATGAGGGCCACCACGTCGGCACAGTCGCGCTTCACGTCTTCATCGTCGGTGGCAATTTCCTTGTCGAGTTGCAGCGTCGTCCACATCGCCAGCGCACGGCCGCCTTCGGCGTAGGCGCGCGCGGTCAGCAGCATCTTGCGCACATCGGGGTGCACGATGATCGGGTCGGCGGGTTTGTCGGCTGCTTTCACGCCCGACAGCGACCTCATCTGGATGCGGTCTTTCGCGTAGGCCGCGGCGTTCTGGTACGCCACTTCGGTGAGCCCGAGGCCCTGCATGCCCACGCCCAGACGCGCCGCGTTCATCATCACGAACATGGCGGCCAGGCCCTTGTTCGGCTGGCCGACCAACGTGCCCACGGCGCCGTCGAGCACGATCTGCGCGGTCGCGTTGCCGTGGATGCCCATCTTGTGTTCGAGGCCGCCGCAGTAGACGCCGTTGCGCGTGCCCACGCTGCCGTCGGCATTCACGTTGAACTTGGGCACGACGAAGAGCGAGATGCCCTTCGAGCCGACGGGTGCATCGGGCAGGCGCGCGAGCACGAGGTGGATGATGTTCTCGGCCAGGTCGTGCTCGCCAGCGGAGATGAAGATTTTGTTGCCGGTGATCTTGTAGCTGCCGTCGGCCTGAGGTTCGGCCCTGCTGCGCAGCATGCCGAGGTCGGTGCCGCAATGCGCTTCGGTCAGGCACATCGTGCCCGTCCACTGCCCACTGGTGAGCTTGGCGAGGTAGAGCGCCTTCTGCGCGTCGGAGCCATGCGTGTGCAGGCACTCGTAGGCGCCGTGCGAGAGGCCGGGGTACATGGTCCAGGCCTGGTTGGCCGAGTTCATCATCTCGTACATGCACTGGTTCACCACCTGCGGCAGGCCCTGGCCGCCGTACGCCGGATCGCAACTCAGTGACGGCCAGCCACCCTCCACGTACTGCGCGTAGGCCGCCTTGAAACCCTTCGGTGCGGTCACGGCATGGGTGCTGCGGTCGAGCGTGCAGCCTTCTTCGTCACCGCTCTGGTTCAAGGGCGCGAGCACCTGCGCGGCGAACTTGCCGCCTTCTTCGAGCACGGCGTTGAGCGTGTCGGCATCCACCTCCGCGTGCGCCGGCAGGGCTTTGAGTTCAGCGACGACATCGAGCACCTCGTGCATCAGGAACTGCATGTCACGCAAGGGCGGGTTGTACTGGGCCATGGAATGTCCTGGAATGAAAAACGCAGAAGACGGGAGAAGAGCAGGGTGAAGTGCGCGAGCCGCGGCTCAGCGCCGCGCGGCGCGGGCCTTTTCTGGCGCGAGGTAGCGCGACAGCACATGTTCGAACGCAACACCGGCGCGCTCCACCGCGCCGGGCAGGCGCAGGAAACGCGCGTCGTGGTGGAGCGCGAGGATCAGGCCGTGCACTTCGAACAGCATCTGCTGCGCGTCGGTGTCGGCCCTCAGGTGGCCTTCGTCGATGGCGATGCGGATGGCGCGCCCGAGCGCCTGGTGCCAGGCCTCGACCATTGCGACCAGTGCGTCGCGCACCGGGCCGGGCCGGTCGTCGAACTCGACGGCGCCGCTGATGTAGATGCAACCCGAATCGATCTCGACCGAGACACGCCGCACCCAGCGTTGGAACAGCGCGTTCAGGCGCGGCAGGCCGCGGGCTTCTGCCATCGCCGGGCGAAACACCTCGTCTTCGAAGCGCGCGTGGTACTCGCGCACCACCGAGATCTGCAGTTCTTCGCGCGAACCGAAATGGGCGAACACACCCGACTTGCTCATCTGCGTGACTTCGGCAATGGCCCCGATCGACAAACCCTCCAGCCCCATGTGCGAGGCCAGGCCGAGCGCCGCGTCGAGGATCGTCGCGCGTGTCTGCTGGCCCTTCAGCAGGGCCCTGGGCTGGGCAGGGGCAGCGAGTTCGGGCGCGGCGGTGGCAAGGGGTGTCGGCATGCAGCCTCTTTAAAAACGAACGGTCGTTCTATTTTGCAGACTTCCGAGCGGAAAAGTCCAATCGAGGCGCCTTTTTTTCTAGGGCATGGGCACTAAGCCACGCCGCGAGACCGGCAGCATCCAGCCCCGACCCGCCGCCTACCCGCACGATTTTGCGCGCTTCCAACGCCTTAAAAGCCGAGCCCTTGAGGGGACACCCCGGGATGCATTACGCTCGAACATCATGGAAGTGCTGCAACTAGACGTTTCCGGGCGCCCTCAGGCGTGGATTTCGGCCAAGGAAGCCGCGGTCATTTATGCCAGCGATGGCGTGGCCTGGACCTTGGGCGAGACTTTCTTCGTGCTGCGCGGCGGCACCCAGCGCCGCACCGGCCTGCAGTCGCGCATCGAGGTGCACCCCATCATCGCGGTGCGCGGCTCGGTGCCCAGCCGGGCTTGGCGCCAGACGCCGGCCTTGTCCAACCCCAAGCTGTTCGCGCGCGACCGCGGTGTCTGCGCCTACTGCGGCCACCACTTCCATGTGGACGAGCTGACGCGCGAGCACATCGTGCCCACCTCGCGCGGCGGGCTCGACAGCTGGATGAACTGCATCACCGCCTGCCGCCCCTGCAATGGCCACAAGGGAAGCCGTTTGCCCGAAGAGGCGCGCATGTCCCTGATGTACCTGCCCTACGTGCCGAACCTGCATGAGGACATGATCCTGCGCGGCCGCCGCATCCTGGCAGACCAGATGGATTTTCTGCTCGCCAGCGTGCCGCGGCACAGCCGCCTGCACGCGTGATTCAGCGGGGCCGAGCGATGCGCCATCTCTGGATCGCCTGCGCAGCAGCGGCCCTCGCCGCCTGCACGACCACGAGCCCGGACGTGATCAACCGCAACGAAGCGCAGCGCCTGTCCCAGGTGCAGGACGCGACGGTGCTGTCGGTGCGTTCCGTCATCGTCGAAGGTGAACAAAGCGGCACCGGTGGCGCGGCCGGCGCGGTGATCGGCGGCGTGGCCGGCGCGAGTGTCGGCGGTCAGCGTGAAACGGTGATCGTCGGCGTGATCGGCGCGGTCGCCGGTGCCGTCGTCGGCAACGCGGTCGAACGTTTCGGCACGCGCGAAGATGCGGTCGAGATCCTGGTTCAGCTGAAGAACGGCGAGCGCCGCTCGATCGTGCAGGCCAAGGGCAACGAGACACTCTTGCCCGGCGAAGCCGTGATCCTCGTCACCACCGGCAGCAAGACACGTGTCATGCGCGCGCCGGTGATTGCACCAGCGCCCCGCGGCTGAAGCCGCGCACCCCGATCAAGCGAGCATCTGGCCCAACTCGGCGAAGGTGCTGGCCACTTCGGTCACGTCGATCACGACACCGAGCTGCCGCACGATCTGCGCGCGCGAGATCACGCCACGCACCCGCTGCCGGCCCGGGGTGCCGGAGCTTTCGACCACCAGCAGGTGGTTACGGCCGAACTGCTTGAGCGTGGCGATCATGTTGCTGACGGTGGCCACTTTCATCAGATCGAACTCGATCGCGTCGAGCATCGACAGCGGCGTCATCACATCGGCCACGGTCAATTCGTCATAACGCATGTGGCGGTCATGCACGACCCGCAGTTGCCGGTCACCGCGCAGATCGGTCGTGGTGATCAGGCCTTCGACGGTCGGCATCTCGGAGACCACGAACAGCATGCGCACACCCTGGTAGATCATGACCTGCTCGGCCTGGCGCAGCGAGGTCGAAGGCTGGGTGGTGGCTGCCTTCACGAGCGAGAGGTCGGTCATCACGGCCAAGGCCGGGGAGTCGAGCGTCACGCCTGCGGTTTGCCCGGGCTGCGACTGGGTGATCGAGGTGCCGCGCTCCAGGCGGCGGGTTGGCAAGGCGGCATGCGGGTTCACGGCAACTCCTCGGCAGGTTGGGCGCCGGCGCGGCGCAGCGGCGGTACGGGTGCGGAACAGCACCGGTGTGTCCAGAACAGAACTTACCCCCAAGGCCGGCCGGTGCCAAGGGCGGGATCACGGATGGCCCTTGTCCAGCTCGCGCGCGTCGGGCTGGCGCCGCGCGTTCGGGTGGGTGCGCGAGATCATCAGGTTGGAGGTGAGGTACAAGCCGTTGAGCAGCCGCACGCCGCGTTCCAGGCTCATGCCGGGCCAGCGGGCGATTTGCCGCAGCGGCGCCGATTCACGGTGCAACTGCGCCGCCGCACCGCCCAGCGCACCCGGTGTCGGCAGGCCTTCCGAGGCCGGCGCCCGCAGCGCGCGGTAGGCGGCAAAACCGCCGATCTCGCGAATCAGATCGCGGCTCGGGCCGCGCAATGCGAGTGCCCACAAGGCCGGCGCGAGCGGGTGGTAACACTCCTTGGTGGCAACACGTTCGAACATCCAGTGCCCCGGCGGGCGCACGCCGGGTGGCTCGACCGTGCCGGTCTGAAGCGCCGCCAGGGCGCGGTCACCGGCCTGGAGGATGTTGCGCGGCGAGTGGTACAGGCCCTCGGCGGGAAAGACGGTGATCGGCCAGATCAGGCCCTCGCAGCGGCAGTAGATGAGGGCCGGCTCGCGGTGCCGCAGGCAGGCGGCCAGCAACTCGACCACATCCGGAAACTCGCCGAGCGAGGTCAGGCCGTTCAACTCGGCCAACAAGGTCGGCGACAACACCGTGTCACGCGCCAGGCCCGCATACCCGCTTGTGCCGGTCCGCTCGCGCACGCGGTCGAACTCGCTGATGCGCCACAGCGTGGAATCTTCGAAGTCTCGCATCGTCATCAAGGCCTCCGGGAGCGTGCAGTGTGGACACGCCACCTTGATACGGGCTTAAGAAAGCCACCTCGTGCGAATCAATCGTCGGTCAAACTGCGGCCGTGCACTGGTGCACCTCGGCGGGCCTCCCTGGCCTGCCTTTCAACCCATCACCCACGTTTCATGCCACGCCGGCGCGCCCCAGCATGGCGTGCAGCAGCACATTGCATCCTGCGGTGATGTGCTCGGGTTTGGCATCCTCGATTTCGTTGTGGCTGATGCCATCCTTGCAGGGGATGAAAATCATGCCCGCCGGCGCCAGCCGCGCCATGTAGACGGCGTCGTGCCCGGCGCCTGAAACCACCGGCATGTTCGAGTAGCCGAGTGCCGCGGCGGCCTTGGCGACGGCGGCGATGCAATCGGGGTGAAAAGGCTGCGCCGGGTACGAAGACACCGGCTCGATCTGGATCGGCAGCCCGCTTTCGGCGCTGAGCCTGGCGGCCACAGAACGAATGTCGGCGTCCATCGCCTCGCAGAGCGCGTCGTTCGCGTTGCGCAGGTCGATCGAGAACTTCACCCGGCCCGGAATCACGTTGCGGCTGTTCGGGAACACCTGCACCATGCCGACCGTGCCGCGGCCATGCGGCGGGTGGCGGTGCGCACAGGCCACCACCTCCTGCATCAACTTGGCCGCGACCTGCATCGCATCCTTGCGCAGCGCCATCGGCGTCGGGCCGGCGTGTGCTTCCATGCCCGTCACGGTGCAGTCGTACCAGCGGATGCCGAGCACGCCGGTCACTACGCCGATGGCCTGGTCATGGTCTTCGAGCACCGGGCCTTGTTCGATGTGGGTTTCGAAGTAGCTGCCGATCGGGTGCGCGCCGGGTTCTTCGGGGCCGATGTAGCCGATGCGCTCCAGCTCGCCTTGCACCGTCTTGCCCTCGGTGTCCTTCGCGGCGTAGGCGTGTTCGAGTGTGAAGGCTTTCGCGAAGACGCCCGAGCCCATCATCACCGGCACGAAGCGCGAGCCCTCTTCATTCGTCCAGAAGGCGACCTCGATCGGCGCTTCGGTCTCGACGCCATGGTCGTTGAGCGTGCGCACGACCTCGATGCCGGCCAGCACGCCGTAGTTGCCGTCGAACTTGCCGCCGGTCGGCTGGGTGTCGATGTGGCTGCCGGTCATCACCGGCGGCAGTGCGTTGTTGCGGCCAGCGCGGCGCATGAAGCCGTTGCCTATTCTGTCGATCGTGACCGTCATGCCCGCCTCGCGTGCCCAGCCGGTGACGAGGTCGCGGCCTTGTTTGTCGAGGTCGGTGAGCGTGAGGCGACAGACACCGCCCTTCGGCGTGGCGCCGATCTTGGCGAGTTCCATCAGCGAGGCCCACAAGCGCTCGCCGTCGATGCGCAGGTCGTCGACCTTGGCTTTCGTCTTCATGTCCATGTTGGCACTCCTATCGCGCGACGGCTGTCGGCGTCAGCTCATGCGAACGTTTGGCCGCCGCGTCGAAATTCGGCCCGAACGGCGGGCGCTTCACGTAGCGGCCTGCCCCCTGCACCGCACGCAGATCGCCATCGGCCCAGACCAGCTTGCCCTGGCTCAGCGTGTGCGTCGAGTTGCCCTTCACAGTGCGCCCTTCGAACACATTGAAGTCGCCCTTCGAGAACTGCGTCTTCACCGAAATCGTCTTGGTCGCCGCCGGGTCCCAGAGCACGATGTCGGCATCCGCGCCTTCGACGATGCAGCCCTTGCGCGGGTAGAGGTTGAAGATCTTCGCGCAGTTGGCCGAGGTGACGGCGACGAACTCGCTCGGCGTGAGCCGGCCGGTGTTCACACCCGCGTCCCACAGCACGCGCATGCGGTCTTCGATGCCACCGCAGCCGTTTGGGATTTTCGTGAAGCTCTCGCGCCCTGCGGCCTTCTGCGGCGCGCAGAACACGCAGTGGTCGGTCGCGGTGGTGTGCAGCTGGCCCGATTGCAGGCCGCGCCACAACATCTCCTGGTGCGCCTTCGGGCGGAACGGCGGGCTCATCACGTAGGCCGCGGCGGTCGCGAAATCGGGGTGGCGGTAGACGCTGTCGTCGATCGTCAGATGGCCGGCGAGCACCTCGCCGTAAACGCGCTGGCCACGTGCCCGCGCCCGCGCAATCGCCTCGGCCGATTCGATGCAGCTCACGTGCACGATGTAGATCGGCACACCCAGCACGTCGGCAATCGCGATCGCGCGGTTGGCGGCTTCGCCCTCCACCATCGGCGGGCGCGACAGCGGGTGCCCTTCCGGGCCGCTGATGCCCATCTTCAGCACCTCTTGCTGAAGCAGGTAGACGAGCTCGCCGTTCTCGGCGTGCACGGTCGGCATGGCGCCAAGTTCGAGCGCACGCTTGAAGCTGTTCACGAGCGTTTCGTCGTCGCACATAATGGCGTTCTTGTAGGCCATGAAGTGCTTGAAGCTGTTCACGCCTTCGTCCTTCACGAGCGTGCCCATGTCGGCGTGCACGCTGTCGCTCCACCAGGTGACTGCCACGTGGAAGCCGTAGTCGCCCGCCGCCTTCTCGGCCCAGCCGCGCCAGGTGCGGAAGGCGTCCATCAGCGGCTGCTTCGGGTCGGGGATCACGAAGTCGATGATGCTGGTGGTGCCGCCGGTGAAGCCTGCCGCGGTGCCATCGTAGAAATCATCCGCCGCCACCGTGCCCATGAAGGGCAGTTGCATGTGGGTGTGCGGGTCGATGCCGCCGGGCATCACGTAGCGGCCACCCGCGTCGAGCACCTGGGCGCCGGCCGGGGCATCGAGCTTGGCGCCCACTTGCGCCACCAGGCCATCGACACACAAGACATCGGCGCGAAATTCGCGGTCGGCATTGACGACGGTGCCGCCGCGGATCAGAACAGTGGACATCGGTTTCTCTCCTGGCCAATCAAGGTGTGAGCGTGCAACGCAGCAGCAGCGGCGTCAAGCCGGTTGCGACTGGCGCATGGGGTTGTTCGGGTGCGCGGTCCAGTTGGCGGGTTGGCTGCTCACCACCAGACCGGTGCGTGCATCGACCTCGCCGGGGCTCAGGGTGCGCAGGGTGATGCATTCGGGCACCGGGCAGACCGTCACGCACAAGTTGCAGCCCACACATTCATCGTCCTTGACCTCGAAGTGGCGCTTGCCGTCCTTCATCGTCGAGATGGCCTGGTGCGAGGTGTCTTCGCAGGCGATGTGGCAGCGCCCGCATTCGATGCACTTGTCCTGGTCGATCACCGCCTTGCTGATGGCGTTGAGGTTCAGGTACTGCCAGTCGGTGACGGTCGGCAGGGCGCGGCCGCGGAAATCTTCGATCGTCTCGAACCCCATCGAGTCCATATACTCCGACAGCCCGTCGATCATTTCCTGCACGATCTTGAAGCCGTAGACCATCGCCGCGGTGCACACCTGCACGTTGCCGGCGCCGAGCGCGATGTAGTCGAAGGCATCGCGCCAGCTGCCGATGCCGCCGATGCCGGAAATGGGGATGCCCGCCGTCTTCGCCGAACGACCGATCTCGGCCACCATGTTCAGCGCGATCGGCTTCACCGCCGGGCCGCAGTAGCCGCCGTGCGAGCCCATGCCGGCGGTGCTCGGGCTCATCGTCAGCGAGGCCGGGTCCACGCCCATGATCGAGTTGATCGTGTTGATGAGCGAGACGGCATCGGCCCCGCCCTTCTTCGCCGCTTCGGCCGGCAGGCGGATGTCGGTGATGTTGGGCGTGAGCTTGACGATCACCGGCAGCTTGCTGAACTGCTTGCACCATGCCGTGACCATCTCGATGTACTCGGGCACCTGGCCGACCGCCGCGCCCATGCCGCGCTCGCTCATGCCGTGCGGGCAGCCGAAGTTGAGTTCGATGCCGTCGCAGCCGGTGTCTTCCACCTCGGGCAGGATCGCCTTCCACGCTGATTCCGTGCACGGCACCATCAGCGAGACGACCAGCGCGCGGTCCGGCCAGTCGCGTTTGACGCGCTTGATCTCGTCGAGGTTGGTGCGCAGCGGCCGGTCGGTGATCAGCTCGATGTGGTTGAAGCCGAGTATGCGGCGGTCGGGCGTGAGCAGCGCACCGTAACGCGGGCCGTTGACGTTGACGACCGGCGGGCCGTCTTCGCCGAGCGTCTTCCAGACCACCCCGCCCCAACCGGCCTCGAAGGCGCGGATCACGTTGTAGGCCTTGTCGGTCGGCGGCGCGGAGGCGAGCCAGAACGGGTTGGGGCTCTTGATGCCGGCGAAGGTATTGCGCAGGTCGGCCATGGCGGGCTCCTTGTTCAGGCAGTCAGGCTGTTGTGGATGGACACGGCGGCGCGTTTGCCGTCTTCGACCGCCTCGACCGTCAGGTCGCGGCCACCGGCGCGGCAATCGCCACCGGCCCAGAGTTTCGGCGCGGCGGTGCGGCCGTCGGCATCGGCGAGGATGCGCCCGCCATCGAAGGCGAGGCCGCTGGCGGCGATGCTGCTGTCGTCGAACTTCTGGCCGATCGCCTTGAAGACCATGTCGGCGGGGAACACTTCTTCGCCGCCTGCGCTGCGGGCAAAACGAACGGCGCTCGCGTGGCCGGCGTCACCGAGAACCTCGACCGGGCTCAGACCGTGATGAATCGTCACGCCATTCGTCTGCGCCCACTGCTGCTCGGCAGCGGAGGCCGACATGTGCTCGGGCCCGCGCCGATAGACGATGTGCACTTCTTCGGCGCCGAGCAGCTTGCTTTGCACCGCGGCATCGACCGCTGTCATGCCACCGCCGATGACGACGACACGCCGGCCGATCGGCAAGGTGGACGGGTCGGCACAGGCGCGCAATTCGGCGATGAACTCGATCGCATCGCGCACGCCAGCGAGCTGCTCGCCCGGCACACGCAAGGCATTCGTGCGCGCCAGGCCGACGGCCAGATAGACGGCGTCGAAGCCCTCACGCAGCGCCTGCAACTTCGCCGCACTGTCGAGCCGCCAGCCGAGTTGCAGCGTGATGCCGCCGATCTGCATCAGCCAGTTCAGCTCGGCCTGCGCGAAGTCGCCGGCCATCTTGTAGGTGGCCAACCCGTATTCGTTCAGCCCGCCAGCCAAAGGCCGCGCATCGTGGATCACCACCTCGTGGCCCCGCCGAGCCAGGCCGAATGCACAGGCGATGCCGGCCGGGCCGGCGCCGACCACGGCGATGCGCTTGCCGGTGGCCGTGGCGCGCGGGAACAGCGTGCTCACCGGCTTGTCCATCACCGCATCGACCGCGTAACGCTGCAAGCGGCCGATCTCGACCGGCTTGCCCTGCTGCGCCCCGCCCTGGTGATGCCTCACGCAGACCTGCTCGCACAGTTCCTCGGTCGGGCAGACACGCGCGCAGGTGCCGCCGAGCGGGTTCGATTCGAGGATGGTGCGCGCCGCGCCACGCAAGTTGTCTTCGGCGATGCGGCGGATGAAGCTCGGCACGTCGATGCCGGTCGGGCAGGCGGTGGCGCAGGGCGCGTCGTAGCAGTACAGGCAGCGCTCCGATTCGACCAGGGCCTGGGTGCGCGTGAGGCGCGGTGCGGCATCGGCGAAGGCTGCCGCATAGTCGGCGGCATTGCCGAGGCGGCCGGGCCGGATGTCGGCAGCGGGGTGAGAACTCTCGGCCATGGGCTGGGCTCCTACGGTGGTGGGCTCTGAAGCTGACCATTTGGTCAGGATGGCAGGGCATCTTATGCAATCGGCATGCCATTGAAGTTCAGGGTTCGCCCTTGGTTTTTCCTGACCGGACGCACCGTGGCGCAGCGCACGACCCCGCCACGGTGCGCCGCCACGGCACCGTTTGCGGGTTTTCGAGCGGCGCGCACTGGCATGGAACTGGCTTTCCTGCGCCACAATAAACTGACCATTTGGTTAAGTTGCCAGGTCACTCTCCGATCGTATGAACGCCCCTGATCGAACGCTGCCTCCGCCTTCCGCCGGCAGCGCCGTGCGCGAGCTGGCCGTGCAGGTGCGCAAGACCAGCGTCGTCTACCCCTCGGCCGACGCGCCGGTGCGGGCGCTGCACGAGGTCGACCTCGACATCGCGCCGGGCGAATTCGTCTCGCTGATCGGCCCCTCGGGCTGCGGCAAGACAACGCTCTTGCGCGTGATCGCCGACCTGGAGCCCATCACCGCCGGCGAGGTGCGCGTCAACGGCCTGAGCCCGCACGAAGCTCGCCTCGCGCGCGCTTACGGGTATGTGTTCCAGTCGCCGGCGCTGTTCCCCTGGCGCACGGTGCTCGCCAACGTCATGCTGCCCTTGCAGATCCAGGGCCGCAGCGCAGAGGATTGCAAGGCGGTCGCGCTCGAACAACTCGCCCGCGTCGGCCTCACCGGCTTCGAGCGCAAATACCCGTGGCAGTTGTCGGGCGGCATGCAGCAGCGTGTGTCGATCGCACGCGCGCTCGGCTTCGAGCCGCGCATCCTGATGATGGACGAACCTTTCGGCGCGTTGGACGAGATCACGCGCGACCGCTTGAATGAGCAGTTGCAGCAGCTCTGGCAACGCGAGCGCCGCACGGTGGTGTTCGTCACGCACTCGATTGCCGAGGCGGTGTATCTGTCCACCCGCATCGTCGTGATGTCGCCGCGGCCGGGGCGGGTGCTGAAAGTGATCCACTCGACTTTGCCCGACGAGCGGCACCTGGGCCTGCGCGATTCGCCCGAGTTCATCGCCGTGGCACACGATGTGCGCGAAGCCCTGGCCGTGGGGCATGCCGGCGATGACTGATTGGCGCGCACGGGTGATGCCGGTGGGCACGCTGCTGCTGGCCACACTCGTCGTCTGGTACCTCGGCTGCATCGGCCTCAATTCGCAAGGCGCGATCGAGCGGGTGCTTGCGCCGAAGGGCGCGTACAGCAGCTCCGAGCTGATCGCCGCCACCTGGGCGATGGAACGCCCGGTGATCCCGGCACCACATCAAGTCGCCGCCGATCTGTGGACGAGCCTGATCGACTGGCCGCTCGATTCGCCGCGCAACCTGCTCTATCACGTCACCGTCACCGCGCAATCCACCCTGGTCGGCTTCGCGCTCGGCAGCCTCCTCGGCATCGTGCTGGCTGCGGCCATCGTGCACTCACGCACGCTCGACCGCGCATTGCTGCCCTGGATCGTCGCCTCGCAGACGGTGCCGGTGCTCGCCATCGCGCCGATCGTGCTGGTGATCCTGGGCAGCCTCGGTTTCGCCGGCATCGCGCCGAAGGCAGCGATCGCGATGTACCTGTGCTTCTTCCCCGTGACGGTCGCGATGGTGCAGGGCCTGCGCTCGCCGCAGCGCATCGAGACCGAGCTGATGCACACCTATGCCGCGTCGAAGTGGCAGGCCTTCTGGATGTTGCGATTGCCTGCGGCCCTGCCCTTCCTGTTCCCCTCGCTGCGCGTGGCGATCGCAGCCGGGCTGGTCGGCGCGATGGTGGCCGAGTTGCCGACCGGCGCGCAAGCCGGCCTGGGCGCCAAGCTGCTGACGGGTTCGTACTACGGCAACACGGTCGGCATCTGGTCGGCGCTGGTGATGTCGGCCCTGCTCGGCCTCGCGCTCACCGCCGCGGTGGCCGCCGTCGAGCGTGCGGTGATGAGCCGGCGGCGGTTTTCATGAGCGCACCCGCGCACAGCCGACGCTTTGTCGCCGCGCTGCTCGGCGGCTCGGTGCTGCTGGCAGCGGCGCTCTGGTTCGCGCTGCCCACGCCGGGTGGCGAGAGCGGGCCCGCGCCGCTGCTGATGGGCGGCGCGCTCGTGATGATCGGCCTGGCGATCTGGACCGTGCGATGCGTCGCCGCGCTCGACGGCCACCGCCTCGATGCCACCGCGACGGCTGCCGTCTTCGGCCTGTGGCTGCTCTACTTCTGGCAGCTCGGCGTGACCCTGTTCGAGGTGCCCCGCGTGCTGTTGCCGGCGCCGGGCCTGATCGTGCAATCGCTGATCGAGCACGCCGACATCCTCGGCCGCGACTTCGTGCAGACCGTGCTGAAGGCCGTGCTGATCGGCTGGGCGCTCGGCTCGGCACTCGGTTTTGCGGTCGCTGTCGCGATCGACCGGCTGCCCTTCCTGCAACGCGGTCTGCTGCCCCTGGCCTCGCTCACGAGCACGGTGCCCCTGGTCGCGGTGGCGCCGATCATGGTGATGTGGTTCGGCTTCGAGTGGCAATCGAAAGCCGCGGTCGTCGTGCTGATGACCTTCTTCCCGATGCTGATCGCCACGCTCGCCGGGCTGCAGGCCGCGGGCAAGCTGGAGCGCGAGCTGATGCACAGCTACGCGGCCGGCTACAGCCGCACCCTGCTCAACCTGCGCCTGCCCTGCGCGGTGCCCTTCATCGTCAGTGCGTTGAAGATCAACGCCACGCTCGCGCTCATCGGCGCCATCGTCGCGGAGTTCTTCGGCTCGCCGACGGTGGGCCTGGGCTTTCGCATCAGCACCGAGGCGGCCAAGATGAACATGGCCCTGGTCTGGGCGGCCATCGTCGTCGCGGCGGTCACCGGCTCGGTGGCCTACGCCCTGCTCGTTCAGCTGGAGCGCGCTTTAGCGTTCTGGCACCCCTCGGTGCGCTCGAGTTCGACATGAGCGCCCCGCACTTCCTCGTTTCCTCAACCCCAAGGAGCTTTGCAATGATGGGTTCTTCTTTCAAGTTCACGCTCGCCGCACTCGCGCTGGCCTGCGGTGGCAGCGCCATGGCGGCCGACAAGTTCACGGTCCAGATGAAGTGGGTGCCGCAAGCCCAGTTCGCCGGCTACTACGTGGCCGCGGCCAAGGGCTACTACAAGGCCGAGGGGCTGGACGTGACGATCAAACCCGGCGGCCCCGATGTCTCGCCGGTGCAGGTGCTGGCCGGTAACCAGGCCGACGCGGTCGTCAACTGGATGCCCGATGCATTGGCCGCGCGCGAAGCCGGCGTGCCGCTCGTCAACGTGGCGCAGATCTTCAACCGCTCCGGCCTGATGCTGACCTGCAAGAAGGCCAGCGGTGTCGCCACCCCGGCCGACTTCAAGGGCAAGACGCTCGGTGTCTGGTTCGGCGGCAACGAGTACCCGTTCCTCAACTGGATGGCCAAGCTGAACCTGAAGCCGGACACCGACATCAAGGTGCTCAAACAAGGCTTCAACGTCGACCCGTTGTTGCAGAACCAGGCCGCCTGCATCTCGACCATGATCTACAACGAGTACTGGCAGGTGGTGGACGCGGGCGTGAAGGAAAGCGAGCTCGTCACCTTCTTCTATGAAGACCAGGGTGTCGCCTCGCTCGAAGACGGCCTCTACGTGCTCGAAGGCAAGCTGAAGGACAAGGCCTTCGTGGAGCGCACCGCCAAGTTCGTGCGCGCGACGCTGAAGGGCTGGAACGACGCCGTGAAAGACCCGGCTGAAGCGGCCAAGATCGTCGTCGCCGCCGACCCCTCGGGCAGCGCCACGCTGAAGGTACAGCAGCGCCAGATGGAAAACGTCGCCAAGCTCATCACCACGGCCAACACCGCGAAGATGGGTTACCTGGAGCCGGCCGCATTCGAACGCACGGTCAAGGTGCTGATGACGGCCGGCAGCGCGCCCGTCATCAAGAAAGACCCGGGTGCAGCGGCCTGGACGCATGTGGTGTGGGAGGCGGCGACGAAGTGATGACAGCCCCGAGGGCCGGGCGGTGCCCGGCCCGCCCCCCGCGGGGGGTCAAGCAAAGTGGCAAAGCCACATTTGCTTGAGACCGCCGTGCTGTCGCCCGCCAAGGTGACACCCGGCCGCGCGCGCCAGGCGCGTGGCGACTCGGCGCGCGAGGCCATCCTGCTCGCCGCCGAGCGCGTGTTCGCACGCACTGGTTTCAGCGGCGCGACCACGGCGGCCATCGCCGAAGCCGCGGGACTGCCGAAGGCCAATGTGCACTACCACTTCGGCAGCAAGCACGAGCTCTACCGCGAGGTGCTGGCGCGCACCCTGCACGATTGGCTGGTGCCGCTGGACGGCCTGGCGCCCGAGGCCGAACCGCGCGCGGCGCTCGAGACCTACATCCGCGCCAAGATGGCGATGTCGGCCGCGCGGCCGGATGCCTCGCGTGTCTACGCCAACGAGTTGCTGCACGGCGCGCCGGTGCTGGGCGAACTGCTGCGCACCGAGCTGCGCGCGATGCTGCGGCGCAAGGCCAAGGTGATCGATGCCTGGGTTGCGGCCGGCCGCATGGCGCCGGTCGACTCGACCCATCTGTTCTTCACGATCTGGGCCGCGACACAGACCTACGCCGACTTCGACGTGCAGATGCGCGCTGTGCTCGGCCGCCAGAAGCTCACCGCCGCCGACCACAAACGTGCGACCGACCATGTGGTGGCGCTGGTGCTGCGAGGTTGCGGCCTCGTCTGAGGAAGGCTGTGCCACGGCCCGCGCAAATTGCGGGGCGAATTGCGACTCGCTGCTGACGTTCGAAGTGCGTCGCATGCACGGACCCGGCGCAGCGCGGCCCCGGCTTTGCCCGCTTGCGCGCGCGAGGGCGAGCGCAGTAGCCTGCGGCATGACGACAGGAACCGCAATGCGCGCGATGCTTGCGCTTTTGGCAGGGCTCGCCTTCGGGTCAAGCTGGTGCGGCCACGCCATCGCCGCGCCCACCGAGCCCTGGCCCGTTGCCGGCCAGCAGGGCATCATGCGTTTCGTCATCGTGCCGACCGAGCTGGCGCGCGACCGCGAGGCCTACGCGCGCCAGATCGAGCTGCTGTGCCAGCCGGGCCAGACTTGCTTCCTGAACTTCTACACCAACACGAGTGGCGCCGCGCTCGCGATGCCGTTGCCCGACGCCATCGACCATGAAGCGACCGTCGTGTTCCGCCGCTCGATGAAACAAGGTGCCGAGCTGCTGCGCTGGAGCTGCCGCTTGCAGGTGACGCCCGACGACTGTTTTTGACAGCGCGGGGAGTCGCTTCGCCCCCCATTTGTTGGATGACGCACACCGCCGCGGCGCCTAGAGTTGGTTGCGGAGGGAGACGCCATGAAGCTGAACACATTGCTGTGGCTCGGGCTGGCGCTCGGCAGCAGCCCGGCCTGGTGCGAGGACATCGCGCAGGTGCTGCAACGCTCGCAGCAGATGCGGCTGGAGCAACTGCCCGAGGTGCCTGCCACCGAAGCCGCCGCGGCGGCCCTGCATGCGAGCTTCCAGCGCCTGCAGGCGTTTTCCGCGGGCGCCGCCGATGCGGAGTTGCGCGTCGTCGCCGTCGGCGCGGTGGCCGAGACCGCGCAGGGTCGGGTCATCGTGATGAACGTGGCACTCGGCGCGCTGCCGGAAATTTGCCGCCTGTTCCTGATCGCGCACGAGCTCGGCCATGTGACGAACGGGCACTGGTCGCAACGCATCGCGCTGTACCGGCAGTTCATCCCCGGCGAGGTCGTCCAGGCACAGACCGATGCGGTCGCGCCGCAGCTCGGGCGGGCCGCCTCGATGCAGTCACAACAACAGGAGCTCGATGCCGATGCCTACGCGATGCGCACCCTGCTCGACATGGGCTACTCGCGCGAGGATCTGCTCGACATGTTCTTCCGCCTCGGCAACCACGGCGCCACCGCCACCCACCCGTCCACCGGCAAACGGCTGGCCCAGTTGCGCGCGATCGATGAAGAGCGGCGCATGGCGGCCACGAGCGGCGGGCCTTGAGCGCTGCGGCACATGCTCGTCCTGACAACCCCTCGGCTCTTGCTTCGCCATCTCGAACACACGGACCTGGACGCGCTCTACGCGCTCTACCGCGACCCGGAGATGCGCCGCTACTACCCCGACGGCACCCGCACCCGCGCCGAGACGCTGGAGGAGCTGGAATGGCAGCGCAGCGGCCACCCGGAATGCCCGGAGCTGGGCCTGTGGGCCACGGTGGAGCGCAACACGGGCGCCTTCCTCGGGCGCTGCGGGCTGCTGCCCTGGGTGATCGACGGCCGGCCCGAGGTGGAACTCGCCTACCTGATCGACAAGGCGCGCTGGGGCGAGGGCTTCGCGACGGAGGCGGCGCGCGGCATCGTCGAGTATGCGCACCGGACTCTGCACCTTGAGCGGCTGATGAGCGTCGTCACGCCGGGCAACGACGCCTCGGCGCGTGTCGCCGAAAAGGTGGGCATGGTCTTCGAGCGCGAATACCGGGACGAGCTGGGGCTGTGCCTCATCTACGCACGTGCATTGCCATAGGCGGGGTCACGTGCCGACTACGCAGCGAACTTGGCGTAGGCCGCCGCCATCTTCTTGTCGTAGGAGAACTTGGCGTACTCGGCGCCGTTGTAGCGCAGGGCAAAACCCGCCCAGTCCTTGTTGCGCAGCGCCTGCAAGCGCGCCGGGCTGCTGGCGACGAACTTGACGAAGGCCAGCAGGTGCTCGCGCTCGGAGATCGTCATCGCCTTCACGAACTCGGCCACCGTGGCGTAGCCGCATTCGCGGTGGTTCGTCCCGAGGATCTGGAACTTGCCCCAGGACGGCGCCTTCAAGGCCGCGTCGGGATCGAGCTGATAAGCGCGGGCCAGCTTGCCGTACTGCTGCGCCTGGGTGCCATAACCGCCCGGACCGTAGCCGTTGACAGCCGAGATGTCCGGATAGGCCGCGTTGAACTTGCCCGGCGGCACGG
>JANYJL010000261.1 GCA_025361845.1 Rhizobacter sp. | reverse complement strand
TCGATGTCTTCGTCTTTCACGCCCTTGCTGTGCAGGAACGAGCGCAGGATCTTGTTGGTGGTGCGCGGGTAGACGTAGTCGGTGCCGAGCAGCACCCAGCGCTTGGCGCCGCCACCGGCCTTGCTCATCAGGTATTCGACGGCGGGGATGGCTTGCTGGTTCGGCGCTGCGCCCGTGTAGAACACGTTCTTCGACAGCTCTTCACCTTCGTACTGCACCGGGTAGAACAGCAGGCTGTTGAGTTCTTCATAGACCGGCAGCACCGACTTGCGGCTCACGCTGGTCCAGCAACCGAAGGTCACGACGACCTTGTCCTGGCTGATCAGCTGCTTGGCCTTTTCAGCGAACAGCGGCCAGTTCGAGGCCGGGTCGACGACCACCGCTTCGAGCTGCTTGCCGAGCAAGCCGCCCTTGGCGTTGATCTCGTCGATGGTCATCAGCACGGTGTCTTTGAGCACCGATTCGGAAATGGCCATCGTGCCCGAGAGCGAGTGCAGCACACCGACCTTGATGGTGTCGGCAGCCAGAACGTTCGAGGCAAAACCCATGGCGGCGAGGCCCAGGGCCACGGCCGTCAGGGATTTGCCGGCGAGTCGGCGGGATGAGTTCATTAGCTAGCTCCTGGTCTGGTTTGGAAGAATCGGCGCGACGTTGCCGTCGGCAGGTTTCGCAAGAGGCATGCCAATGCAGCGTTGCGATGAACTCAGGTTACGCAGCGGGGCGCTGCGGTGAAATACGCCCGATGGCGTATGCGCGCCGTCCCGATCGCGCCGCTTGCTTCGACCGAGCGCGACGAGTAGCACCAGCAAGGGCATCAGTGGTGCTGTGAGCGCTGTGACGGGGCGTTGTGTGGAGTGAGGTCAAGGAGGAGAGCCGGGGTCTTTTTTGCCGGCTCGGGGGACACGAACGCAACACAGCGCCCCGGCGCGGCGCGATCGCTCAGATCGGCAGCACAGGCCAATGCAAACTAACCGTTCATCGCCACATTGAGCTGACGCAAACGATTCGTCGCGATCGACGCCGCCGCGGTGCGCGTCTCGACACCGAGCTTCACGTACACCCGCTCCAGGTGCTTCTTCACCGTCGCCGGGCTGGCACCAAGGATGTCACCGATGTCGCGGTTCGTCTTGCCCTTGACGACCCAGTACAGCACCTCGGCCTCGCGCAACGTGAGGCGCAGGGCCTGCACCATCGCATCCACCGCAGCGGCATCGGACACCTCGCGCATCACGACCAGCAGGTCGTCGTCGCCGGTGCGCTGTTGCAGGGCGATGACGAGCTGGCGGGTCTCGTTGTCGACATTGCGCTTGATCGCCAGCGTGCGCGGCTCGCGGCCATCGGCGGCGAGTTCGGTTTCGGTGCGCAGCCAGTCGAACACCGCTTCGGGGATCTGCCCCGCGGGCGCGTCGAAGTAGCTGTGCATCAACTGCCGCGCCAAGGCCGTCTGCCAGACCGCGCGGCTCGCCGTGGCGTCATCGACGAGATGGATCGCCATGGTCGCGTGGCCGAAGGCATCGAGCGCATTGCGCGCCTGGCTCGCCTGCACCGCCTGGCGCGCGCCACGCATGTGCACGGCCATGCGGGCCAGCACTTCCTGTGCACGAATCGGTTTGGTGACGTAGTCGACCCCACCGGCGCCGAAGGCGGCGACCACATGTTCGGTTTCGGTCAGGCCGGTCATGAAGATGATCGGGATGTGCGCTGTCTCGGGGTTCGCCTTCAGGCGGCGCGCCACGTCGAAGCCGTCCATGCCGGGCATCACCGCGTCGAGCAGCACGATGTCGGGCAAAGCCTGCGCGGCGCGCTGCAAGGCGCTCTCGCCGTCGGTCGCAACCAGCACGGTGTAGCCCGATTCATCGAGCGCGTCGTGCAACAGCGAGAGGTTGTCGGGCACGTCATCGACAATCAGCACGCGGTTGGCGGTGCCGCGTTCGGGCAGGAGCGTTTTCATGGCAGTCACAGTCAGATCGACGTGGCGCCGTCGGCCAGAGCCTGACGGATCAGGCGTGTCATCGCGTCGAGCTGGAACTGGCGCGCCAAGCCGCGCAGCTGGGTCACGAACGCGGCATGGCTCACATCGAGGCGTTCGATCTCGTCGAGCTTGCTCACGATGCCGCGGTAGTAGCCGAGGTTCACCAGTTCGTCGAGCGCGCGCAGTTGCGTGGCATCGGGCACCGCCGCAGTCAAGCCCGGCGCGGGTGCGAGCGGCACCGTCACCAGTGGTTCGGCCTCGATCCAGTCGAGCTGCAAGCGGGTGCCCAGCCAGTCGAGCAGTTCGTTCACGCGCACGGGCTTCAGGATGAAATCCTCGGTCGAGATGCCAGCGTCGTTTTCCAGGCCCTTGTCGAAGGCATTGCCCGAGACGATGGCGATCGGCGCGCCGCTCAGGCCGGCAGCGCGGATGGCGCGCACCGTGGCCCAGCCGTCGATGCCCGGCATCGCCAGGTCCATCAGCACCGCATCGGGGGCGACACCTTCGATGATGTCCAGGCACTCGTGGCCCGAGGCCGCGCTGTGCAGTTCGAAGCCCAGCGGTTCGAGCACGCTGGCCAGCAGCTCGCGGTCGACCTCTTCGTTGTCAACGACGAGGATGCGTTTGCGCTCGCCGGCATAGGCGATGCGCGCCTTGCGCGGCGCCTCGCGCTCGAGCTTGGCGCCATGCACTTCGGGCAGGAAGAGGCGGATGCGGAACAGCGTGCCGGTCGTCGTGACTTCGTCCGACAGCGCGGCCAAGGGCGTGCTGCGCACCGTCATCTCGCCACCCATCAGGTCGGTGAGCATCTTGCTGATCGTCAGGCCCAGGCCGGTGCCGCCGCTGGCTGCCGCACTCGCATCCGAGCCGCGCGCAAACGGCTCGAAGATGTGCTCCAGCTCGCCGGGCGCGATGCCGGGGCCGGTGTCCTCGATCTCGAAGATCGCCATCTCGCGCACATGGCTGACGCGGAATTCGACGCGGCCGAAAGGCGTGAACTTGACGGCGTTGCCGAGCACGTTGATGAGGATCTGGCGCAGGCGCTTTTCGTCCGCGCGCACCACCTCGGGCAGGTTGTCGGCCAGCATGCGCTCGAAGCGGATGCCCTTGGCCGCGGCCTGCAGCCCGAACATGCGCACGATCTCCTGCACGCAGTCGCGAAAGCGCATCGGCTTGGCTTCGAGGCGCAGCTTGCCGCCTTCGATGCGCGCGATGTCGAGCGTGCGTTCGATGAGCGAGAGCAAGTGGTCGCCGCCGCGCCGGATCACGGCCACGGCCTGGCGGCGGTGCGGCGGCACGGACGCGTCTTCTTCGAGCAACTGCGCGTAGCCGAGGATGCTGTTGAGCGGCGTGCGCAGCTCGTGGCTCACGGTGGTGATGTAGCGGCTCTTCGCGTCGTTGGCCTGCTCGGCGCTGCGCTTGGCCTGCTGCAGCTGTTCATCGGTGCGGCGGTGCGAGTCGATCTCCTTGCGCAGCACTTGCGTCTGCTCATTCAGGGCCTGGGTCTGCCGGTTCGATTCTTCCTGTGCCACCTGGCGGCTCTTGTGCGTGAGCACCAGCCACCAGGCGACGATGCCGCTCACCAGCAGCAGCGCGGCGAACGCCTTCACGAAGCCGAGCCGCAGCGCCGAGCCGAACACGCTGCCGGCATTGCCAAATCCCGCCAGGCTCGGCAGGCTCTGCTGGTAGACCATCACGAACAGGCCGGCAAGCAGCGGCACCAGCACCGCCATCAAGAGCAGGTAGTGGCCGAGGCCGGTTTCGAGATACGGCCACGCGGCGCGTGGCAGCACCGCCCGCAGCGCGCCGTTCCATTGCACCGAGAGCCGCGCGTGAGGCTTGCAGAGGTCGTTGCAGCGTGCGTCGAGCGTGCAGCACAGCGAGCAGATATCGCCTTGGTAGGCGGGGCAATGGGCGAGGTCGTCACGCTCGTAGTCGCGTTCGCAGATCACGCAGCGCGTGAGGCGCTTGTAGCTGCCGGCGTCGGCATCGACGACCTCGATCTCGGGCGTGCGCGCCAGGTAGTACTTGCCTTTCGTCGCCCACGCGATCAGCGGCGACACGACGAGCGCAGTGACGAGCGCGATCAGCGCCGAGAAGGCCTGCGCCATCGGCCCGAGCGCGCCAAGGTAGGCGGTGATGGAGAGCAGCGAAGCGACACCCATCGCGCCCACGCCGACCGGGTTCACGTCGTACAGATGTGCGCGTTTGAACTCGATGCCGCGCGGCGACCAGCCCATCGGTTTGTTGATCACCAGATCGGCCACCACGGCCATCATCCAGCTGATCGCGATGTTGGAGTACAGGCCCAGCACCTCGCCGAGCGCCTGGAACACGTTCAGCTCCATCAGCATCAATGCGATGGCCGTGTTGAACACCATCCACACCACGCGGCCGGGGTGGCTGTGGGTGAGGCGCGCGAAGAAGTTGGACCAGGCGAGCGAGCCGGCGTAAGCGTTCGTCACGTTGATCTTGAGTTGCGAGACGAACACGAACAGCGCCGTCGCCGCGACCGCGAGGCCGTATTGCGAGAACACGGCGTTGTAGGCGACGAGGTACATCTGCGTCGGGTCGACCGCGCGGTCGGCCGGCACCGCGTAGCCGAGCGCGAGGAAGGCGAGCAGCGCGCCGCTCAGCATCTTCAGCACACCGGGGATCACCCAGCCGGGGCCGCCGATGATGTCGCCGGCCCACCAACGCACCTTTCCCTGCGCCTGCGGCTCGGGCATGAAGCGCAGGTAGTCGGCCTGTTCGCCCATTTGCGTGATGAGGGCGATGCCGACCGTCATCGCGGCGCCGAACTTCATCAGGTCGAAACCGGCGGCGGGCTGCGTGCCGTCCGCGGCCACGCCGCCGAACGACCAGATCTGCGACAGCACCATCGGGTGCTGGTGCAGCACGTAGGCGAGCGGCACGATCAGCATCACGAGCCACAGCGGCTGCGTCCACACCTGCAGGCGGCTGATGGTGGTGACGCCGTGCGTGACGAGCGGGATCACGATCAGCGAACACAGCAGGTAGCCCCAGGCCGGCGGGATGTCGAAGGCGAGCTCCATCGCGTAGGCCATGATGGCTGCCTCGAGCGCGAAGAAGATGAAGGTGAAACTCGCGTAGATCAGCGAGGTGATCGTCGAGCCGATGTAGCCGAAGCCGGCGCCGCGTGTGAGCAGGTCCATGTCCACGCCGTGCCGCGCCGCATACACGCTGATCGGCCAGCCGGCCAGGAAGATGATCAACCCGGTGGCCAGGATTGCCCAGAAGGCGTTGACGAAGCCGTAGTCGACGAGCAAGGTGCCGCCGACCGCTTCGAGCACCAGGAACGAGGCCGCGCCGAAGGCGGTGTTGGCGACACGCAGTGCCGACCACTTGCGGAAGGAGCGCGGCGTGAAGCGCAGCGCGTAGTCCTCCATCGTCTCGCGTGCGACCCAGGCGTTGTAGTCGCGGCGCACCTTGATGACCTGTTGCACGGCTTTGGTGCCTGGCACTGGCGCGACGGCTTGCCCCAGCGGCGGCTGGGCGGCAGCGGCGGCAAGCATCACGAGGTCGCGGGCAGTCATGAACCGACTTGGTGCAAGGCCTGTGCCAGCGGCATGCGGCGGCACTGGCGCGCGTGGTACGTGTCCTGCTAACCTCCGCCGCCATGGAACTGACCCCGCGCGAAAAAGACAAGCTCCTCATCTTCACGGCCGCGCTGCTGGCCGAGCGGCGCAAGGCCCGCGGCCTGAAGCTCAACTACCCGGAAGCGGTGGCCCTGATCAGCGCCGCCATCATGGAAGGCGCGCGCGATGGCAAGACCGTCGCCGCGCTGATGAGCGAGGGCAAGACCGTGCTGACGCGCGCCGACGTGATGGAGGGCATCGCCGAAATGATCCCCGACATCCAGGTGGAAGCGAGCTTCCCCGACGGCACCAAGCTGGTGACGGTGCACCAACCCATCGCTTGATTGAGTTCGCCTGATTTTCGATCGACCCCTCTCCGGAGCCTTGCCCATGTCTCGTCGTCTTTCATCCGCCCTGCGCTGGGCCCTGCCCTGTTTGCTCGCCACCGGCTCGGCGCTCGCGTTGGCCCACACCGGCAACGACGGTGCGGCGCATCATGGCATCGCCGATGCCGTCGCGGCCGGCTTCACGCACCCGTTCAGCGGCCTCGATCACCTGGCCGCGATGCTCGCGCTGGGCGTGTGGAGTGCGCTCACGGCGCGCCGTGTGTGGCTCGCGCCGCTGGCCTTCGCGAGTGCGTTGCTGGTCGGCGCGCTGCTGGGCTTTGCCGGCCTGAACTTGCCGGCGGTGGAACCGATGATCGCGGCCTCGCTGCTCGTGCTCGGCCTGCTGGTCGCGAGCCGCGCGGCCTTGCCTGCGGTGCTCGGCATGGCCATCGCCGCGAGCTTCGCGCTCTTCCACGGCCTCGCCCACGGGCAGGAACTGAATGGCCCGTTCGGCGCCTGGGCGCTCGCCGGCATGGTGAGCGCCTCCGCGCTGCTTCACACCAGCGGCATTGCGCTCGGCCTGGCGATGAAACGCAGCCCGATGTGGCTGCCGCGCATTGCTGGCGCAGGCGTCGCGCTGTTCGGCGTCTCGCTGCTGGTCGGGGTTTGACATGATCCCCGGCGAATACTTCACCGACGGCCCCGACATCGTTCTCAACCCCGGCCGGCGCACGCTGACCGTGGTGGTCGAGAACAGCGGCGACCGCCCGATCCAGGTCGGCTCGCACTACCACTTCGCCGAGACGAACGCGGCGCTCGCCTTCGACCGCGCCGCGGCGCGCGGCATGCGCCTCAACATCGCCTCGGGCACCGCGGTGCGCTTCGAGCCGGGCCAGCAGCGCACGGTCGAGTTGGTGGATTACGCCGGTGATCGGCAGGTCTACGGCTTTCGCGGCCTCGTGCAGGGAGCGCTCTGATGGCGACCATCCAACGCCGCGCCTATGCCGAGATGTTCGGCCCGACCACCGGCGATCGTGTGCGTCTGGCCGACACCGAGCTGATGATCGAAGTCGAACGCGACTTCACGCTCTATGGCGAAGAGGTCAAGTTCGGCGGCGGCAAGACCATCCGCGACGGCATGGGCCAGTCGCAACGTGTCAACGGCCCCGGTGCGCACGAAGCGGTCGATTGCGTGCTGACCAACGCGTTGATCGTCGACCACTGGGGCATCGTGAAAGCCGACATCGGCCTGCGTGGCCAGCGCATCGCCGCCATCGGCAAGGCCGGCAACCCGGACGTGCAACCCGGCGTGAACATCATCATCGGCCCCGGCACCGAAATCATCGCGGCCGAGGGCTACATCGTCACCGCCGGCGGCATCGACAGCCACATCCATTTCATCTGCCCGCAGCAGATCGACGAAGCGCTCGCCAGCGGTGTGACGACGATGCTCGGCGGCGGCACCGGCCCGGCCACCGGCACCTTCGCGACCACATGCACACCCGGCCCGGAAAACATCGCGCGCATGCTGCAAGCGGCCGATGCCTTCCCGATGAACCTGGGTTTCCTCGGCAAGGGCAATGCAAGCCGGCCCGAGGCACTGCGCCAGCAGATCGAGGCCGGCGCGATCGGCCTGAAGCTGCATGAAGACTGGGGCACGACGCCGGCCGCGATCGACTGCTGCCTGAGCGTGGCCGAAGAGACCGACACCCAGGTCTCGATCCACAGCGACACCTTGAACGAATCGGGCTTCGTCGAAGACACGATCGCCGCGACGAAGGGCCGCACGCTCTGCGCCTTCCACACCGAAGGTGCGGGCGGTGGGCACGCGCCCGACATCCTGCGCGTGGTCGGCGAGCAAAACTTCCTGCCCTCGTCCACCAACCCGACGATGCCCTACACCGCCAACACGGTGGACGAACATCTCGACATGTTGATGGTCTGCCACCACCTCGACGCGGCCATCGCCGAGGACCTCGCCTTCGCCGAAAGCCGCATCCGCCGCGAGACCATCGCCGCCGAAGACGTGCTGCACGATCTGGGCGCCATCAGCATGATGAGCAGCGACAGCCAGGCCATGGGCCGCGTCGGCGAGGTCGTGATCCGCACCTGGCAGACGGCGCACAAGATGAAGGTGCAGCGCGGCGCGCTCGCCGGTGACACAGCACGCAACGACAACGCGCGCGTCAAACGCTACATCGCCAAGTACACGATCAACCCGGCCCTCGCCAACGGCATCGCGCACGAGGTGGGCAGCATCGAGGTCGGCAAGTGGGCCGATCTGGTGTTGTGGAAACCGGCGTTCTTCGGCGTGAAACCGGCCCTGGTGCTCAAGGGTGGTTTCATCGCGCTGGCCGCGATGGGCGACCCGAACGCCTCGATCCCGACACCGCAGCCGGTGCACTACCGGCCGATGTTCGGTGCCTTCGGTGGCGCGCTGCACCGCGGTTCCCTCACCTTCATGAGCCAGGCCGCGGTGGGCGCGGGCTTGAACGATGTGCTCGGCCTGCACAAGGCGGTGGCCGCGGTGAAGGGCAACCGCAGCGTCAAGAAGAAGGACATGGTGCACAACCACTACGCCCCGGCGATGCAGGTGGACGCGCAGACCTACGAGGTGCGCGCCGACGGCGTGCTGCTCGGCTGCGAGCCGGCGACCGTGCTGCCGATGGCGCAGCGTTACTTCCTGTTCTGAGCCGCCGAAGCGAAGCCCCTGTGCAACTGGGCAGCGCAGGCGGCTCATGCTCAGGCCTTCTCTGCACAACTGCGCAGTTGCTTGGTTCCGGCCTGAGGCGAGGTTCGAATCCGATTTGACAATCCGCTTGCGACAAAATATGATAATCGTCATATTAGTCGCATTCGCCCCATGAGCCGCACCCCCAACAGCCGCAAGGAAGAAACCCACGAGCGCATCGTCGATGCCGCCGCGCGGGCGATCCGCCGGCATGGTTACGCGGGTGTCGGCGTCGCCGATGTGATGAAGGAAGCCGGGCTGACCCACGGCGGCTTCTACGCCCACTTCGGTTCACGCGACGCCTTGCTCGTCGAGGCGCTCGAACGTGCCGGCCGTGAGAGCTTCGCTGCCGTGACACGCGCGGCCGAGCGGCGCGCCCCCAAAGGCGTCAGCAGCTTCCGCTCCTTGGTCGAAACCTATCTCGCGGACGCACACCTCGCATCGCTGGAAACCGGCTGCCCCGTGGCCGCACTCGGCTGCGACATGCCGCGCCAATCGCCCGCCGTGCGTGAGGCCTCCGCCGTGCGCGTGCAGCGCCTCATCGCCGCGGTGCGCGCCGCCCTGCCGGCCGCACCGCGTGCGACGGCCAGTGTGGTGGCCGGCACGCTCGTCGGCTCGCTGCAACTGGGGCGCGCACTGGGCGACAACGCCGAAGGGCGTGCGCTGCTCTCGGCCGCACGCAAGGCGCTGATCCTCCAGCACGACATCCCGGCTGCGGCCGGCCACTGACCCATTCATCCTGAAGGCATCGACCTTCCGTTTCGTTTACCCACGAATATGACAATCATCATATTCACACTTCACCGCCCGACCCCAAGGAACCCATCATGAAAATCGACAACACCACCGTCCTCATCACCGGCGCCAACCGCGGCATCGGCCTGGCCTTCGCGCGCGAACTGCTGGCCCGCGGCGCGCGCAAGGTCTACGCCTGCGCGCGCGATCCATCGACCATCACCCTGCCCGGCGTCGAGGCCATTCGCCTCAACGTCACGAAGCCCGACGAGGTCGCTGCGGCGGTGGCGCGTGCAGGCGATGTCACCCTCGTCATCAACAACGCCGGGGTCGGCCACTTCGGCGGCTTTCTTGCGGCCGACAGCGACGAGGTCGCGCGCCGCCAGTTCGAGACCAACTTCTTCGGCATGCTGCGCATGAGCAAGGCCTTCGCGCCGGTGCTCGCGGCAAATGGCGGCGGCGCCTTGCTCAACGTGCTGTCGATCGTCTCGTGGATCAACAGCGGCCAGCTCGCGGCCTACGCGGCCAGCAAGTCGGCGGCGTGGTCGTTGACCAACGCCCTGCGCCACGAACTGGCGGCGCAGAAGACCCAGGTGCTGGCGCTGCACATGGCCTTTGTCGACACCGACCTCACGCGTGGCATCGACGGCCCGAAGACGAGCGCGGAAGAGATCGTCAAGCGCGCGCTCGACGGGCTCGAAGCCGGCCTCGACGAAGTGCTGGCGGATGAACGCACGCGGTTCGTCAAGCAGGGCCTCACGGCGCCGACGCCGAGCTATATGCCGCAAGCCGCCTGAGCCCGCCCGCACCACCCGCCACCGGAGACCCGCCGTGACACATGCCACCGCACCCGCCGTCACCGTTCCGACGTCAATCCAAAAGGCTTCGCCCTGGCCGGTGTTCTGGGTCGCGAGCGTCGCGGCCTTCCTGGTCTCGCTCGACAGCACGATGCTGTACGCGGCCTTCGGTGCCTTGCGCGCAGGTTTCCCCGATGCCACGGCCGCCGACATGTCGTGGGTGCTCAACGCCTACACGGTCGTCTTCGCGGCGATGCTGATCCCCGCCGGCGGGCTGGCCGACACGCACGGCCGCAAACGCGTGTTCATGCTCGGCGTGACGCTGTTCATCGCCGCCTCGGCGGCCTGCGGCCTGGCCGGCAGCGTCGGCTGGCTGATCGCCGCACGCGTGCTGCAGGCGGTGGGCGCGGCGCTGCTGACGCCGGCCTCGCTGTCGATCGTGCTGGCCGCGTTTCCGCAAGACAAGCGTGCGGTGACGGTGAGCCTGTGGGGTGCAGTGGCCGGCTTCGCCGCGGCCGTGGGCCCGAGCCTCGGCTCCTTCGTCGTGCAGAGCATCGGCTGGCCCTGGGCATTCTTCATCAACCTGCCGATCGGTGCGCTCTCGCTGTGGTTCGGCGCGTCCCTGCTCGGTGAATCGGCCCGCGCGGCGAAGCCCCGCAAGGTCGATGTCGTCGGCATGGTGCTGCTGATGGTCGCGGTCGGCGCCATCGCGCTGGCCATCGTCGAACTGGAATCGCCGGCCTGGTCACGCACACAACTCATCGCCGCGGCCAGCACCGGCGTGATCGCGTTCGTCGCCTTCATCGTCTGGGCGAAGAACGTGGCCGAGCCGCTCGTCGACCTCGGCCTGTTCCGCCACCGCACCTACAGCGCGGTGAATGCCGCCACGCTCACCTTCGGCATCGCCTTCGCGATGATGTTCTTCACCTTCTTCTTCTACATGAACAACGTGTGGCACTACAGCCAGGCGCGCGCGGGCCTGGCCATCGCGCCCGGCCCGCTGATGGTGATACCGATCGCCATCGTCACCGGCCGCCTCGCGGGGCGCTACGGGCACCGGCCTTTCCTCGTCGGCGGCGCCCTGCTCTACGCGGCGGCCGGGCTGTGGTTCTTGCTCGTGCCCGGCACCGAGCCTTCGTATGCAGTGCAATGGCTGCCCGGCCTGCTGCTCACCGGCACGAGCGTGGGTTTGGTGCTGCCTTCGCTCTCGGGCGCGGCGGTCAGCAAGCTGCCGGCGCAGCATTACGCGGTCGGCAGCGCAGTGAACCAGGCGACGCGGCAGATCGGCGCGGTGATCGGCGTCGCGATCACGGTGCTGCTGCTCGGCCACGGTGTCGTGCAACGCAGCGACTTCGACGCGGTCTATGGCCTGCACGTCACGCTCGCGCTGCTGACTGCCGTGCTGTGCGCCTTCGTCAACACACGTCCGGCTCCGCGGCCGGGCTGAGGTTTGGTGTTCGCACTCGATGGCCCGGACCACGCGGCGCCCCTGTTGGGCTGAGGCGGCGAACCATCAAGGGGCGATGCCGTCGGCCAACGCTTCGGCGAGCGTCATCACCGGCGCCGACACCCGCGTAGCCCCAGGCCGACGCGAGGCATCGAGCCACTCGCTGCGGCGGGGGCGGCGCTCATTGCGGGAACCCCAGGTCCTTGCACCTTCGGGTCTCGTAGAAGTGGTCGCCGTGCAGGTAGGTCCGGCAGCTGTCCGCCGAGGTGTCGTCGACGCACGACCGGGTGCCGTCGACGACACAGGCTCCGCGGGCTCCATCGTACGAACCCCCGCCACACGAACACAGAAGCAGTGCGCCAATGACGGCAACGGTGACAGCGACAGAAATCAATGCATGGCGATGCAACATGGCCGAGCTCCTTTGTGATCGCTGCGGGGCGCTGGATCCCGTGTCAGATGTTCGACGCCAGTGCGGCTTCGGCCGCGGCGACCGTCATGGCGTACAGAACGGCGCAGATCGCCACCACCAGAAGCAGCGTCTTGATGCCGCTGAACTCGCGGCGTTCGATCTTGGTGACGTCGGCGAGTTCGATGTGCACCGCCTGCTTGGAATCGACCTGTGTCCCATCGATGGACGTGGCAGTCGCCGCCGAAACGAGCAGACGAGTCAGAGCTCCCGTCGTCGTCGCCACCGTCACCACATCGCCAGGTGCCAGCGGCGACTCGGAGCTCGCCGGCGCAGCCTGTGGAGAGTTCGTGTCGACGACGGTGCGCAGCGAGGTGCACGCCACCAGCGAGGCGGTGACCAGTGCAACGACCAGGCGACAAAGAAGCTTGTTCATGCAGCACCTCGCTGTTCGCAGGAATCACCGCTACCACCGGCCACCCACCCGGTGCCGGCCGGCCACAGGCCGGGCAACACCGGGCGGTTGGATGTCAGAGGAAGTCTTCGCTGTCCTGGCCGCGCAGCCAGCCGACGGACTTCAACTGCCGCATCACCTCGTCGCTGATGAGTCGGTATCCGCCGACGGTCGGGTGGTTCTGGTCGGCGAAGAACCAGCTGTATATGTTGGCTCCGTCACGGATGCCGTTGTAGGCCGCACCCGGCGTCGCGTTGCAGAACAGCGAGAAGCCATCGGTCACCGCACCGCCGGTGATCCTCGCCATCTTTTCAGCGTCGCATGCGGGCACGGTTGCGTTGACGATGTGATGGTTGGACGGGTGGGCGACGACATCGCTGATGAAGGTCCGGATGTCGATCGTCTGCACTGCCTGCCCCTTCAGGCCATCCTTCAAGCCCTGGTTGAAGGCATCCGAGAACGCGGTCAAGGCGGCGCCCAGGACAGGCGAGAGCGCCGTCGTCGCCACGCCCTCCGGCGTCACCGCCGGGTCGGGCAGGGTCAGCACGGCGACGTACTTGCCGCCCTTGGCGAGGATCTGGGTTCGGATGTAGCCCGTCATCTCGAGCGCGGCCGTTCGCATGACCGCTTGCGACGCCGCAAGCGCCTGGCCGATCCGCGTCTGGGCCTCGGCGGGCGTGATCTGGCCGGCCTGGGCCTGCGCCTGGATCGTGAACAGCTTGACGACGAAGCTCTCCGGATTCTTGGCCGGGTCCTGCTCCATCTGCCACAGCAGGTCGTTCGCACCGGCCCACAGCAGGATCAGGTCGGTCGACTTGAAGGTCTTGAAGTTTTGCAGGTGACGGTCGATCTGCACCTGGATGGGCACGGTCAGCGCGCCGATGTCATGGCGGATGCCGAAGGGGTCGGTGACCCGGGCGCCGCCCTGGCCATAGGCGGTGCAGGTTGCAGCCAGGCCTTGCGCGGCGGCCGGGCAGTCCTGCACGCGACCGTTCCAACCTACCTGGGCCGGGGTCACCATGAGCCCGAGACGCGCGGCCACGTTCTCGACCCAGATCTTGCTGGTGGCGCTGTTGGTCGTGAACTTGCCACCGAGGTAGATCGGCGGGCTGCTGCCCGGGATGGCGGTGGCGGGGGTGTAGGTTCCGACATCGCTCAGGCTGTCGCCGAACGACACCACCGACGTGAACGGGCGCCTGGCGTTCAGCGCACTGGACGTCGTGTCCGTGGTGGGGCCGTCGGTGCCGCCACCGCCGCAGGCGGCCAGCAGCAGTGCCGCGGCCAGCGTCGTACTCCATGACTTGATGGGCTTCATAGGATCTCCTCGTTGGACCTCGATGACTCGGTGGTGCACCGTGAATTCGGCGCCCCGGACGAAGAATCGTCCCGCCGGCCTGACGACCCGCTCACCGATCGATCACCGATGACATACAGATCAAGAGGACCGATCGGTGCGTTCGTTCATCTGTAAGTCATCGGTGAGCGGCGCGTTGGCCCCGATGCGCTAGCGTCGAGGCACGCCCAGGTCGCCATCGCATCTGGCGCCTGTACAGTCAGCGGAGCGGCGCCGGGCGCACGCGCAAGCAACCGGATGGGAAGGCCATGACCCCAGGTTCATCGACCACAGCGTTCGCCAAGTCGACCCGGCCAGAGATCAGCGGCGTGGTCCAGCGCGACGCGCTGTTTGCGCGTCTCGACGGCGGCCCAGCACGCAGCGTCGCCTGGATCTCGGCCCCGCCGGGCTTCGGCAAGACGACGCTCGCGGCGAGCTATGTCGAATCGCGCGATTGCCGGTGGGCGTGGTACCAGGTCGACCGCGACGACGACGACGGCGAAACCTTCCTTCACTTCCTTGCGCACGCCACGCGCAAGCTCCGCGCCGACGGCGCGGTCCTGCCCACCTTCGGTCCCGAACATCGCGGCGATGTCGCGGCATTCGCACGGCGCTTCTTTCGCGCGCTGTTTGCAGGCGCCGCCGGGCCGACCGCGCTGGTGCTTGACAACCTGCACGAACTGTCGACCGACAGCCCCTTGTTGGCCATCCTCGAAGCGGGCCTGGCACAGCTGCCGCGCCACTGCTGCGTCATCGTCACCAGCCGCACGCCGCCGCCGGTCGGTCTGGCGCGGCTGCAGGTGAGCGGCCAGATGGTGTGCCTGGGCGTCGACGATCTCAAGCTCACCGCAGCGGAGCTGGCCGAGATGGCGCGCTTGCGCGGCAAACCCTTGACGCCGGACAGCCTGCTGCACTTGCATCAACGCGCCGATGGCTGGGCGGCCGCACTCGTGTTGATGGTCGAGCACCACAAACTCACCGAGCGGCACGGGCAGTCGCCGGGCGAAGCGCCACCCCAGGTCGTGTTCGACTACCTGGCCGGAGAGATCTTCGAGCGCTTCGAACCCTCGACCCAGCGCCTCTTGCTCGAGATCGCTTGTCTGCCGCGCGTCACCATCGAGGTCGCTCGCGTGCTGTCCGGCGACGAATCGGCCGGGCGGGTGTTGCTCAACCTGGCCTTGCACGACTACTTCGTGCGGGAACTCGTTGGCGCGGGCCGGCGGGTGTTCCTGTTTCATCCCCTGTTGCGCGAATTCCTGTTGCGCCGCGCGGCCCGCGACCTGCCGCATGCCCTGGGGCCGGATGCCTTGCGGCGCGCCGCGCTGTTGCTGCGCGAGTCGGGCCAGCCCGAGGATGCGATCGCGCTGTTCGTCGAATGCAAGGCTTGGCCGGACGTCGCCGCCATTGCCGCCGAGCAGGCCGACGGCATGCTTGCACAGGGACGCCACGCCACCCTGGCCGCCTGGCTCGAACTGCTGCCGCCGCCGCTGCTCGGCGATGACGCCGTGCTGTTGCAGGCCCACGGCGCGGCGCTCCTGCACACCAGCCCGCGCGTCGCGCAGCGCCGGTTCGAGGCGGCATTCGAGCTCTTCAAGCGCAGCGCCGAAGCGCGTGGCATGGCGCGCTGCTGCGTCGGCGTGATCGAGGCCGTGCTCGCCGGGTTCGACGATCTCTGCGAGCTGGACCGATGGCTGGTCGAGTTCGACCGCTGTGACGCGGCGGCGGGTGAGGACGCGGCCACGCCAGTCGCCGTCACGGTAGCCCGGTTGTGGCGCGACCCGGGCCATCGCAGCGTGGCGCAGCCCGGTCACGCGCGTCACGCAGATGCCGGGGTCCACGGCGAGCTTGCGCGCTCGACCGCCGCCTTGTTGCGAGGCGACATCGGCGCTGCCGGATCGATCGCCCGAGGCACCGATCCGGACAGCGGCACCACGCGGATCGCGCTGGCCCTGGCCCATGCCTTGCGCCAGCTGGTGGACGGCCAGCCGGCCGCCGCACTGGCGGCAGCGCGCGACGGCTTGGCGGCCAGCGAGGCCGACGCCGTGCACGGCAGCGATGCCTGGCTGCGCATGCTCTGCGCCGCCGCTGCGCTCGGGCTGGGTGATGTCGAGCTGGCACGCGCCGAGCTCGACCGTGTCGAGACGATGACACTGCGGCGCGGCGACCGCGCCTTCGTCCATTTCCTGCGCGGCTGGCTCGCACGCGCCGAAGGGAACGCGGGCGTGGCGCTGCGCAATCTGCGGGCCGCAGCGCTGCTGTCCGTCGAGGTCGGCCTGCCGTGGCTCGAGTGCCTGGCGCGCCTGGCGATCTCGCAATTGCTCGCGGCCGCGGGCGACCGCTCGGGCGCCGAGGCCCATGTGCGCGGTGCCGAGGCGCTGGCGACACGCCTGGCCAGCCCGCTGCCGTGCCTGGCGGTGTTGCTGACACAGGCCTCGGCCAGCATCGCGTTCGACGACGAGCCCGCCGCCGTGGTGCCGCTGCAAGCCGGGTTGGCACTGGCGCGCGAACTGGGTGTGCACCACGTTGCCGGGTTGGCGCCGGAAGTGCTCGGCGGCTTGTGCGCGGTGGCCCTGCGCCGCGGCATGGCGATCGACCAGACACGCACTTTCATCAAGTCGGCGCGCCTCGCGCCACCGCCCGCGGCGTTGCGACTGCGGCAGTGGCCTTGGGCGTTCCAGATCACGACACTGGGGCGCTTCGCCTTGCAGCGCGCGGGCGAGCCAGTTGAGTTCTCGGCCAAAGGGCCCGGCCGGCCGGTCGAGTTGCTGAAGGTGCTGGTCGCGATGGGCGGCCGCGAGGTGCGCGCCGATCTGCTGGCCGACGCCTTGTGGCCGCGGGTCGATGCGGACTATGCGCACAAGTCGTTCACGGCCACGCTGCATCGGCTGCGGCGCATCTTCGAGGAAGACGACGCCCTGCGGCTGAGCGACGGCCGGCTCAGCCTGAATGCCTCGCTGTGCTGGCTGGACACCTGGGCGCTGGACCACCTGCTCGCCGAACTCGATGCACGGCTGCGCGCGAGCGACATGCGTGCCCCCGACCCTGCGCTGCACGCGCTGGTGGACGAAGCGCTGGCGCTCTACCCGGGCCCGTTCCTCTCCGACGAGGCCGAACAACCGGCCTACATGGCGCGACGCGAACAATTGCGTGCCCGCCTGTTGCGCTCGCTGAGCAACGTGGGGCAGCGCTGGGAAGACGGCGGGCTCGGCGCCACCGCAGTCGACTGCTACCTGCGCTGCATCGACGCCGACGAACTGTGCGAGGGCTTCTACCGCCACTTGATGCAATGCCAGCAGCGTCGTGGCGAGTTGGCCGAAGCGCAGGCAACGTATCGGCGCCTGCAAGCCGTGCTCGCAGCGCGCGTGGCCGGTCTGCCGTCATCGGAAACGCAGGCCGTCCACGCCGGCCTGCGCGGCTAGGGTTCGCCGGCAGGCGCAGCGCGCCTCAGCGCTGCGGGCCGGCGCGAATTTCGCGCTCGAAGGCGGCGAAGATTTTGTCGAGTCCGACGTGCAGCACGCGCGGCGACACGTATTCGCGCCGCGGCCAGCCCGACCGTGGCGGAGCGATTTCGCGCAGGCGCACGGTGAGCGACACCTCGGTGCTGTTGGCGCCTTCGAGGAAGGTGGCGTTGATCACCACCTCCAGTCCCTGCGGCTCGAACTGCACGAAGTTCGCCGCGATGCCGACATGCGGCTCGATCAGGCGGCGCAGCAGCGGCAGGTCGACCTGCGACGCGTCGCGCCACTCTTCATCGGTCAGCGGCAGCGGCGCCTTCGCAGCGACGGCCAGATAACCCAGCGCCATGTCCTGGTGTTCGGTGTGCAACCCCAGTGTGGCGAGCGCCACGCGCATCGCCACGAACGCGTCGGCGCGGCCGAGCTTGTAGACGCGCGAGCCTTGCTCTGCGAGCACCTTCTCGTACTCGACACGAAACCCGTGGTTGACCGCAGTGATGGCATTGATCTTCTGCTGGTCGCTGGCGCAGCCGGCCAGCGCGCAGGCGAGCAGCAGCAGTGCGCAAGCCCTCGATGCAAGATTCGACTTCCGGCTCATGGGGGTACTTGCGTTGGAGGATCAGTTGATGGTGTCGGCGGTGGACGAGATCGATCACTTGAGCGTCTCGACAAGTCGTCCGGCCTGCTGAATCTCGGCAGGCTGCAACTTGCCCGCGACCTTGTCTCTCAATGCCGACGCGCTGGGCTCGCCGTTGCGCGCGGCAACGCTGTACCAGACATAGGCTTGGAAGTAGTCGGCGTTGGGCCCGGACGTCCCCTCGTAGGCTCGCCCGAGCATCGCCTGCGCCCGGAACACGCCTGCCCGTGCCAAGGGCGCGAGAATTTCCGCCGCAGCTGCATGCTCACCGCGTCGCAACGCGGCATCGGCAGCGTCGAGTTGCTCGTCGCGGGCCCGGTGTGCAGTTCCGCCGTCGCGCGACCCCGTCTGCATGGCCACCGACGGGATCACGGCGGGCGCCGGGGTCGTCAATGTCACCGGCAGCGTAGGGGCCACGGCCACCGCTGCGGAGGGCAGCGGGCCAGTATCGAGCGGCACCGACGCCGCTGCCATCGGCGGTGGTGTCGATTCCTTCGATACCGGCGGAACCGGCTTCATGTTCATGACCCCGAGGTCGGGCGACACCGTCTGCACATGTTTCGTTCCCGCTCCACCGGGTGCTGGCGGCCCGCGGCGATTCATCGCAATTTCCGTTGGTGGTGAGGTCTGCGTGGGCGGCGTTGGCGATGCGATGGCTGCGGAGTCCGCGTTGCCAGGCGCGACGACGTGCGTCTCGACCGGCATCCTCGTGACAGCTTGAGCAGGCGCAGCCGGCGCGCCCGCACCCGCACCCGAAGCCACTGCCGACGGCGCTGGCGCCACAGGTTGAGCCATCGTCACCGGCGTCGACGTGTTTCGCCACACGGGCAACACCATGACGGCACTTGCAGCCAGTGCACTCGCCCCTGCCAGTGCACCCCACGTCAGCGCCGGGCGCCGAGCGGGGGGCACGGCGCGTGCTTCGGGTGAGTCGCCTGCAAGGGGCAGAGATCCAGGCGTCGACAGTGCCGCCGATGGCGGTGGCGCGGCCGGTGGAGCCGGCGCGACAGCCCCGGGTGACACCACGGCCGGCGCGGGCGCTGCAACAATCTCGCGCCGCCACTCGGCGATGCTTTGCGGGCGATCCCGTTCGCTCAAGCGCATGGCATGGTCAACCGCCGCCAGCAGCCGTTCGCCATAGCGCCCGCGCCCGGCATCGACCGCCAACTCCAGCATTTCCCGGGCGCTGCCCAGCACCCCTTTCGCGCGCGCAATGGCATCCAGCGGCGCGCGCCCGGCAATCGCCCGGTAGCAGGTGGCGCCGAGCCCGTAGATGTCGGTCCACGGGCCTTGCGTGGCCGCGTCGCCGTAATACTGTTCCAGGGGCGCGTACCCCGGCGCCACCAGGATCGTCATCGTCTTGGCACGCCCAAGCGACTGCCGTGCGGAACCGAAATCGAGCAACACCGGCGTGCCGTCCTTGCGCACGTAGATGTTCTCGGGCTTGATGTCGCGATGAATGAAGCCGGCGTCGTGCACGAGTTGCAGACCGTCGAGGATCGTCAGGAGGCTGTTCAGTACCGCACTCTCCGGCAGCGTGCCCACCCGGTCCAGCAACGTTGCGAGGTTTTCGCCTTCCTCGAAACGCATCACCATGTACGCCGTGTTGTTCGCCTCGAAAACCGAGTGCACGCGCACGATGCTGGGGTGATCGAAGCGCGCCAGGGTGCGCGCCTCCAGCGCGAAGCGTTCGAGGCCCCAGGCATAGCGCTCGGCGTGCGACTCGGTGCGCGGCCAGACGGTGGTGTCGGGGCGGCGCCGCGCGTAGTCGCCGGGCAGGTACTCCTTGATCGCGACGCGGCGGTCGAGGTTGGTGTCGCGGGCGAGGTAGGTGATGCCGAAGCCGCCTTGGCCGAGCACATGCTCGAGCCCATACCAATGCAACCGATGCCCGACAGGCAATGCGTCCGGATAAGCTTCTTCGCTCATCGCCCCCTCTGGCGCGGCCCGAAGGCAGGCGACCGGCGTATGCGCCGCCAAATCCCGGACCTCGTGTGAAGAATAAGCGATTGCCTATGGGGCCGCCACCCCCTGCGAGGCCAGGAACGTGGTGGGCAAGCTGCCGGGGCAACACTGCGTGACCGGCACCGCGGCCGGCGTGAACGAGTGAACCGGCTAGCACGCAGCCTCGCTGCGCGCAAGCAAAGCCCGGGGGTCGCGACCCGGTCTATCCCTTGACGCTGCCACGGGCCGCGGCGCATCGTCCCCACCCCAAGGAGGATGCGCCATGAATGTTCTTGAACTCATCGACGAAACCGATCGCCGGGTGCCGACAACGGCTCCCTTCGGCACCCGCTGGAAGGGAACGTCCAGGGTGACGACACCCCACGGCGCGCACACGGTCGCGGTGGCGGCACGCATCGATGCGCGCGGCCAGCGCCGCGAGCAGTTCTGGTGTGACGAGTTGCGTGTCGAGCGCGCGGTGCTGCTGCGCCTGACCTGCACGGAGACGGAGTGCCCGCACGCCATCGAGGTTCGCGCCCAATGGCTGGCGTTTCATCGGCGCGGCCCGGTGGCCGCAGCACGGCCCACGCTCGGCCCCCGGCCGCTGATAGCCGACATCCCGCTGACCATGGGCCGCCACCACATCGTTGCGCGGCCGGCGCGCTTCCCGTGCTTCACGCCTTGCCCGCACGGCGCGCATCCGCCGCTCGCCATCGACAAGACCGGCTTCGACCTGTTCGAAGAGGGTGTCTGCCTCGGCGGCGGTGTCACCGAACTTGGCGGTGTGCTGCGGCCACGCATACCGAGCGTGCGCGCCGCCGAGGCTTTCGTTCTGGCACGGCATCTCGAGACACTCGCGGCACTCGGCCAGGCCGCCGATTCGTCACGGCCCGATCGGGGTTAGTTCGCATCGGCCCCGGCAATCGCCGCGATGGAGGATTCAGGCGATTCGAGCTGCTTGCGCGCCAGCCGTTCGCGCCCGGTGAGCCAGGTGCCGAACACGCCGCTGACCGCGACCAGGGCGATGCCCGCGAGCGACCACGCGTCGGGCACATGCGCGAACACGAGCCAGCCGCCCAGGGCGGCGAAGGCGATCTGAAGGTACAGGTAGGGAGTCAATATCGCCACCGGGGCACGCGTGTAGGCCATGATCAGCAGGAAGTGCCCGAGCGTGCTGAGCACACCCATCAGCACGATCGCGGCCCAGATGGTCCGCGGCAAGGCCTGCCACGCCAACGGCAATGCCGAAGACGTCAGAAGCAGCCCCACGATGCCGGTGTAGGCGTGCATCGTGCCGGGGTCCTCGGTCCGCGCCATGCGGCTGGTCAAGGCCTGGAACGCCGTGTTGGCCGCCACCAGAACCAGCGGCAGCAGCATCGCCCAATGGAACAGGTCCTTGCCCGGGCGGATCACGAACATCGCGCCGCCGAAGCCACCCACCACGCACAGCCAGCGCAACCACGACACCTGCTCGCGCAGCATCACGGCCGCGATCACGGTCAGCAGCAAGGGCGTGAGCATCGCGATGGCCGTGAACTCGCCGACCGGCATGACACGCAGGCTGAGAAAGGCGATGCCGCTGCAAGTCAGCAACAGCAGACCGCGCACGAACTGAAGCACCGGACGCGCCGTGCGGAAGAGCCGTGTCCCGCGGCTCGGCCACAGCATCGCTGTCGTCAAGCCCGCCTGCACGAGGTAGCGCATCCAGAGCGCCATGACGAGCGGTGCGGTGGCCGATGCGAACTTGGTCGTCGTGTCGAGCGCGCCGAAGCACATCAGCGCCATGACGATGAAGACGATGCCGCCGCTGCCGCGGTAAGACCGGCTGTCCAGGTTCAGGGCACTGCCTCGCATCAAGTTTCCGATCCGACCCGGTGGGTGAAGACCGAAACACGGCCGGGGCGGCCGCCATCATAGAGTGAGCAGGTGGGCTCGCTCAGGCCCCGATCTTCAGCATCAGCTTCACGTACTCGAGCCGCGCATGCAGCTCGAGCATCTCCTGGCGCAAGCGCAGCCAGGCGAGCATTTGCGCGTCGTTCGGCTCGATGGGCTTGAAGGGAACGGGCCGGTTCGGCGGGGGCGTGTCCATGCGGTTCATCCAGGCGTTCGGCAATGGATGCATGGTCCCGTCGGCCAGACCACAGGTCAACCCCGCGTTCGGGTGCGGCCGCTGCTCAACCCCGCAATTCGGCGTCGCCCGGCACCATGCGCCACCACTCGGAGTGCGGCACTGCGCCTTCGTCCACCCGCCCGAGCAAGAGCCCGGCGGGGCCGCATTCGAGCTGCACCAGGCGCAGCAGGGCCTGCGTATCGCGGCTCAGCACGAAGCGCGCGTCACCGCCCCAGTGCAGGTGCTGGCACAGCGCGGCGAGCATTTGGCTGGGCTGGCTTTGCAGGAAGGTGAAGGGCATCGGGGAGCCGCGCGTGGCGCGCTCGGCCATCGCGGCGCGTGTCGCCTCGACCGGGCCACGCAGGCTGGCGACGCACAACAAGGCACCGGGTGGCAGGGTGTCTTCGCCGGCGGCATCGAGACACGTGCGGGCACCGTGCAGCGCGAGTTCGGCCCACAGGCCGATGCGGCGCGGGCGCTCCGGCAGCCGCGCGATCAAACGTTCGCGCCAGTCGTCGGGAACCGCGGCGTCGTGGTGCGCGAGCGTTCGCCAGGTGTTCATCGAGAGGCACCCCTGTCTTCGAGTACCACCGCCGCATGCCCACCGCCGAAACCGAGGATGCTGGCAAGCACGTGGCGCAGGCGCGGTGGCGCACTGCCAGCGAGGCCCGCTTCGAGCGTCCGGTCGAGCGGGTAGTTGGGCGCCGGCCAGAGATCGGCTTCGATGCAGGCCAGCAGCAGCGCAATCTCGGCCGCACCGGCCGCGCCGAGCGTGTGGCCGAGCCAGCCTTTGAGGGACACCAGCGCCGGCAAACGCTCGAAGGCCAGGCGCAGGCCGGCCAGTTCGGTGGCGTCGTTGTGTTGGCTGCCGGCGGCCTGCATCTTCACGAGGTCGATGTCGCTATTTCGCAAGCCGCTGCGGGCCAAGGCCAATCGGCACATCGTGGCGACCGCGCTGCTCACGGCACCGGCCGGGTCGCTCGCATCGACCACGTTGGCACCACCGCACAGGCGCCAGCGCGAGGGCAGGTTCGACAGATGCAGGGCGGCCACCGCTTCGCCGAGCACCAGGCCGTTGCGCGCGGCGCCAAAAGGCTGGGCCGCCGTGGGCGATAGCAACTGCATCGAGCGGAAGCCGCCGACGGTGTACTGGTTCGACAGCTCGATGCCGACCACCAGTGCATCGTCCGCGTCGCCAGCACGCACCAGGGCGCTCGCGCTCAGCAGCGCATTGACGGCCGAGGTGCAGGCGGTGCAGACGGTGAGGATCGGGCCGCGCCAATCGAGCCAGTCGCCCAGGCGTTCGGAATACTCCTGGATGTCGAGTTCGAAGGCATCGCCATGTTCGCGGCGGCCCATGTCGAACGAGGTGGAGGCGACGAAGAGCGTGCCGTCGCGTGCGTCCAGTGCACCACTCTCGGCGGCCGCGGCGCGCACCAGGCGGCGCGCGCGGGTGGACCAATCTTCGTCGCTCGGCGCGATCGCGAAGAAGGGCGTGGTCTGGCCCGGCGCGGTTTCGAAATTGACGGTGGGTACGCCGCCATCGCGCAGCGTTTGAACGGCTTGCACGAGGTCGGCGCCGAGCGCACTGGCGAGTCCGCAGCCCGAAACGTAGACCTCGTTCATCGGCTCAGCCGGCCCGTGTTTGCAGATGCTTGGCCAAGACCGTGACAGTGCTCAGCGCGCGGCGTGTTTCCTTGCTGTCGGGCATGCGCACGCCGTAACGGTGCTGGATCGCCATCGAGATCTGCAAGGCATCGAGCGAATCGAGCGAGAGACGACTGCCGGGGCCGAACAGCAGCTCGTCGTCCATCAGCCCGCCCGAAGGCGCCGGCTTTTCGGCAGCGTCCAGGATCAGCGCCTTCAGTTCGGTGGTCAGCTCGGCCAGGTTGCTCGTCACGGTCATCGCGGGTTCCTCTTGAAGAGCAGCCAGGCCGCCAGCAGCATCAATGCCGCGAAGCCGAGCAGGCGCAACAGCAGCGGCGCCGCGCTGGCCACACCGCCGCCGCGCAGCAGCACGGTCAGCAGCGCTTCCAGGCCCCAGTTCATCGGCGAGAGTGCGGCCAGGGTCTGCATCGCCGCGGGCATCACGAAGGTCGGCACCATGATGCCGCCGAGAGCTGCCATCAGCACATTCAACACCGGCCCGACGGCCGAGGCCTGCGCCTGCGTGCGCACCAGGCACGAGAGCATCAGCGCCAGGCTCACGGCGGCCGCGCTGATGGCGCAGACCACGAGCACGAGTGCCGGCCAGTGGACTTGCGCGAACGAGAGTGCATCACCACCCAGCAGCGGCATCAACCACGCGCCGACCATCAGCATCAGCACCGCCTGCACGAGGTTGACGGCGAAGTACGGCAGCGCCTTCGAGGCCAGCAGCACGGAGGCCGGCACGCCCAGGCTGCGCAAGCGCGCGAGCGCGCCGCAACGGCGCTCTTCGACGAACAGGTTGGAGAGTGCGGCGATCACGAAGAACATGCCGAAGACGAGCCAGGCCGAGACGTTCTGCTGCACCGAACTCGGCCGCGGCCCGCCGCTCGCGTAACGCTCGGCGCTGACGAGCTTGTGCGTGTTGGTGCTGGTCGGCGAGATGTTTTCGCCGAGGGTCTGCAAGGCACCGCGTGCTTTCAACTGGCCGCCCACGGCCTGCAATTCGGCACGCAGGGCGTTGAACAGGTTGCCGTCGATGCCGGGTTCGGTGAGCAGATGGATGCGCGCTTCGCCCGGCGTTCCGAGCACCGCCAGCTCCTTCGACAAACCCTCGTCGAGCACGATCACGTACTTCAACTTGCCCGAGCGCAGCTGTGCCTCCCAGTCCGGTGGCAAGGCTTCGGCCGGGCCGTGGCCGGGCGCCCAGAGTTTGCCCACTTCGGCTGCGAAGGGGCCGTTGTCGCGCACGTCGATCGCATGGCGCAGCGCGCGCAGCGGTGGGTCGTAGACGTTCTTCAGCGCGAGTGACATCACGATGACGAACAGCACCGGCATCGCGAACAGCGCGGCGAGGCCATGCACGTCGCGGCTGAGCGCGAGCAGTTCCTTGCGGATGAGGCCGAGCAACACGGTCAGTCCCTCAGCGGGCGCTGCGTCAGCGCCATGAACAGCTGTTCGAGGTTGTAGCGCCCGAACTCGGCGTGCTGCACGCGCGCGCCGATGGCATCGAGCGCGCTCAGCACATCGGCCGGCCGGTGCGGCGCGGCCAGCCGCAGGCGCACCGTTTGCGCCGCCGGGCCGGCGGGTTCGAGCACACCGTAGCTGCCGAGGACCTCGCGCAGCGCTTGCGGCGAGATGCCATCGGCGGTGAGCGCGAGCAGCAGTTCACCTTCGGAAAGCAACTCGCCCAGCGTGCCTTCGCGCAGCACGCGGCCCTGGTCGATGATGAGCACACGGTCGGCGATGGCCTCGATCTCGTCCATGTAGTGCGAGGTGTAGATCACCGCGGCGCCCTGCTCGGCCAGGCGCTTGATGGCTTCGAGCACAAAGGCGCGGGTCTGCGGATCGACACCGACCGTGGGTTCGTCGAACAGGATCAGCTCGGGCTCGGGCAGCAAGGCGATCGCGAGGTTCAGGCGCCGCTTCAGGCCACCCGACAACTGATCGGCGCGCGTCGTGGTGACACGATCGAGCTGGGCGGTTTCTATGCAGGCCGCGATGCGCGCAGCCCGCTTCGACCGCGCGATGCGTGCCGCGCTGGCGAAACAGTCGAGGTTCTGCAACACGCTGAGCATCGGATAGAACGCGAACTCCTGCGGCGCGACGGCGATGCGTGTCGGCGTGCGCGCCCGCACGGCGGCGAGCGGCTCGCCGTCGATCAACACCTTGCCCTTCTGCAAATCGAGCAGGCCGGAGAGGTGCGAGATCAGGGTCGTCTTGCCGGCGCCGTTCGGCCCCAGCAGGCCGAGCACGCTGCCACGTTCGGCCTTCAGCGACACGTCGGTGAGCGCCACGGCAGCCGCCCCGGCGTAGCGGTACCCGAGGTGCTGGATCGCCAACATCAGCGCAGGGCGGCCTTCAGGTCACGGAAGAAAGTTTCTTCCTGATTCGCCAACTCGCGCAGACGGCCGGCCAGGGCTTTCGGGTCGAGCACGTCGCGGCCCTTGATCATGCGGGCGGCGGCAAGCGCGAAGTTGCGCCAGCCATCGCCGATGACCGTGAGCCGCTCGGAAAATTCTCCGAAGCGCGGCATGCCCGTGATCGCCGCGGCCTCTTGCAGGAAGGCGGCGTAGATGAAGCGGAAACCCGCGCCGCCGGTGCCGATCTCTTCCTGCATGCGCACGATGTGGCCGACGTAGGCGGCGCTCGATTTCGCCTCCGCCGGCAGCGCGGCCACCTTGTTCGCCAGCATGCGCATGCCGCGCACACCGGCAATCGGCACGGGCGCCAGCATGATGCGCACGGTCTTGCGCATGGCCTTCAGTACCGCGGCCGGCTCGACCGCCTTGCGGCCGATGCCTTCGGGGTAGTACAGCAAACCCTTCGGTTGCAGCACGCCCTTGGCGAAACGCGCACGCGCCAGATCGGCGCTGCTGCAACGCACGGTCTCTTCGAACACCGGGTCGCTGATCAGGTAGTCGTCACCCGACTTGCCGTAGACCAGCAGGTTGTGCGCGTTGAAGTGAAAGCGCATGTCGGGCGGGAAGTACGGCAGCCAATACACCGAGGTTTGCAGGCCGACGATGCGGCCATCGGCCAGCAGCGCATCGAGCCGCGATTGGCCGGCCTCGGGCGAGCGGAAGGTCTCGAACTTGAAGCGTGCCGCCATCGGCCCCATCAGGCCCTTGATGATCGAGCGTGGCGGCATGCGGTAGGCGATCAGCGGCAGGCCCGAGAGCTTGATGAAGGGCAGGTACGCGAAGGACAAACCGGAGGCGAGGCCGAATGCCAGGCTCTCGGTCATCGGCACGCCGTGGTGGCGCATCAGGTTGGCCATCACCCCGCTTTCGCAGTGGGCGGCGTGCAGGTGTTCGAAGGCCGCTTCGGTCATGGAAGTTTCTCGATGGCGTCCACGCTCATGCCCAAGGCATCGGCGTAACGCTGGCGGTCTTTCGCGGACAAGCCGGCAAAGCCCGCCGGGGTGAGATGCCTGCGAACGCGCCATTGCCAGAAGCCGCTGGTCTGCGAGAGCAAGGCCACATCCATGCGGCGCTCGTACATCCAGTATTCGAGCGGCGCTGCGATGCCGGCGAGCACACGCGCACGCGCTTCCTGCGCCTGTTCGATCAAGGCATCGATGGCTTGCGAGGTGACGATCTCTTCGGCCTCCCAGCCGCGCGAAGGCACGAGCACCGTGCGGCCATCGGCCCCGCGGGCGTACATCAGCTTGCGTTGGCCGGCGAGCGTGGCGTTGCCTTCTTGAGGCACCGCATCCTGATCCATCAGACGGCTTCCATGTGGATGAAGCCGCTGGAGAAACGACCACTCTCCGGCACGAACATCAGCAGCTTCTGCCCAGGCTGGATGCGCCCGGAGCGGAACAGCTCGTCGAGCATGATGAAGGGCGAAGCCGAACCGGTGTTGCCCTTGCGCGTGAGGTTGCTGAACCAGCGCTCGCGCGGGATGGGCAGGCCGATGTCGGCCAGGCACTGCTGCACCGGCTGCACAAAGAAGTTGGACGAGAGGTGGGGCAGGAACCAGTCGATGTTCTCGACCCGCAGACCGCGCTTTTCCATCACCGCGGCCAAAGGTTCGCCGAGCGTGGCACGCACGATGTGGTCGTTCAACAGGCGCACGTCCTGCTTGATCGCGAAGACCGAACGCCCGCCCCATTCGGCGGTCGAAAAATCCATCCAGCCGCGCAAGCTGTCGTCGGCGTTCTTGATCGCACCGGCGACCATGCAGACCGGCAGTTCACTCGCCGCCGAGGACAGGTCGATCCAGTCGATGCGCAGCGAGAGCGGGCCACGCGGCTGGTCTTCGAGCAGCACCGCGCCGGCGCCGTCGGAGAGCATCCAGCGCAGGAAGTCTTTCTCGAACGCGATCTCGGGGTGTTTGTCGAGCGCGGCGAGCTTCGATTCCAGCTCGGCCTCGAAGTGGCGCGCGGTGAGCAGGGGTGAGACCAGCTCCGAGCCGGTGGCCACGGCACGGCGCGCCTCGCCGGCGCGCACCGCGAGCCACGCATGTTTGAGCGCGGCCGTGCCGGCCAGGCAAACACCCGCACACGACACCGTTTCCAACCGCGGCCAACCGAGTTCACCGTGCACCATCACCGCATGATTGGGAATCAATTGGTCGGGCAGCGAGGTGCCGGTGGCGAGCACGTCGACCGGGCCCACGTCACCGAGCGCGCGGATCGCTTCGGCGGTGAGCCGCGCATTGCTCATCGACTGGCGGCCGGTGGCCGGGTCGATGGCGTAATGGCGCGACTCGATGCCATTGCTGCGCAGGACGATGCGCCGCGCGCGCGAGGCCTTGCCGCCGATCAAGCCGAGGATCCGTTCGATGTCGTCGTTGCCGACCGCTGCATGGGGCAAACAGGCGCCCGTCCGGGTCAGGAAAACATCAGTCCTCATAGAGTGGCAAACGGTCCGTGGCAGAGCCCGAGGGCATCTCGAACTGGTGCTTGATTCTACCCAGCCAACCCCCGAGCATCGGCCGCAGCAGGGCTTGCAGCAACAGGCTGGTGGGCACGATGGTGATGATCATGAGGATCAGGAAAGTCACGTACAGCGCCAGCAGCGGCACCCGCTGCGGGCTGCCTGGCCCGCCCGCTGCGCTCAGCAGCTTGCCCCAGACGAAGAAGCTGCGCGTGCCGGCCTTTTCGCTGATGTAGAGACGCGGGTCGGCCGTGACCGCGCCCAGGCCGGCGAGCAGCGGCTGCGTGCCCTGCTCGGCACTGTGGTGCAACGCATCGCACAGCGCCAGCCCGAAGCGGCGCGTGCCCTTGATCTGCGCCGCGTTCAGCCCCGCCGGCGGCATGCCCCAGAAACCGGCCTTGTTGCCCGTCCACAGCCAACGCGGCGTGGTGAAGAAGGTGGCCAGCGTCGGACCCGGGTCGATCAGCACGACGTTGTCGATCAGCCGCGCGCCGCACTCGGCCAGCAGGTCCTTGAGCTTCTCCTGCGCCAGCATCCACATGTTGCGGCAGGCGATCACGGTGACGACCGGCTTGCCACGCAGCAATCGCCGCGTGACCGGGTGGCGCAGGAAGGCCGTGATGGGCGGCGAAGGCGCCAGGAACCAGACCTGGTAGGGCAGGATCACGAGGTCGAAGTGTTCGTCACCATTGAGCGTGAGCGGCGCCAGCGCGGGCGGCTGCATCAGGGCCGATTCGGGGAAGGCATCCAGAAAGCGGAAAAACGGCCAGGGGAACGGATAGACCGGCAGCGGGCGCAGCGATTCGACATGCAGCTCAATGGCCGGATCTTCGCGCAGCGGCGCGATCATCTGCTGGGCTACCGACGTGAGTTGCCCGGTCTGTGAATACTGGATCACCAGCACGCGTTTGCGGCGGCTGAGGGGCGGGGGCATCGTGGCGTGCATGGTCGAGGCGGTTCGGGGTAAGGATGCTAAGTGCATCCGGACCGTAGCAGACTAAGCAAGGCCGGGACCACACCGTATCGGGGCGGGGCTTGCGGCAGCCATCGGGTCAGCGCGTGCAGCAGGGCGGGTGGCAGAACCGGCTCACGGCCCGCGGGCGTGGCGCCCAGGTCGAGCCTGCTGCGCAGCTCGGCAACGCGCCGCGCAGGCTCAGCGTTCGTTCACGGACAGCAGCGCGGCACCGAAGCGCAAGGAGGCCGGTGCCGCACCCGGGCCGGCGGCGGTGGAGGGGCAATCGTCACTGCCCAGGTTGCGCAGGCAGGCCGCGGCGGCGTAGTGGCCGAGGCCGAGGCCGAGTTTCGTCAGCAGATCGCCCGAGCGTTGCGGCGTCTCGGCCACCAGCACCATCAGGCGGTCGGTGCCACGCGGGCCGCGGCTGCGCCACTGGCGCGGCACGTCGAAGCGCCTGCCGGCGCGCACGGTGTTCGGGTCGCCGGCACGCTGCGGGTAGATGAGGTCGAGGCTGCGGCCGTCCGAGCCGGCGTGCACGACGTAGAGATAACCGTCGCGCTCGCTCGTGACGGACAGGGCCAGCGCATCGCGCCCGATGTGCAGTCTGGTGGAGGTGAGCGCGGCGCTGACATGCCACTGCGCATCGGCACCGGAGGCGGCGCGTTGCAAGGCATCGGCTGGCGCTTCGTTGCGGGCGACATCGGCCGAGGGCTCGATCAACACCTCCACCTGCGGGTGCACGGCCAGCGCTTCGTTGCCAACCATCACGAGGTGCGGCACGCCGAAGCGCGGGTCGTCGGGCAGGCTGCGCGCCACGTCTTGCTGAGCGCAATCACGCAGATCGTCGTAGGCGGCCAGCGGGTTGTCGGCGAAGGCCGGCTGCGCCAGACAGCGCAGCAGGGCCTGGGTGGCGACACCGCCGCGGCCAGCGTCGTCGAAGGCAACTTCGTCTTCGCGCGCGGCAGCGAGGTAGACGAAGTTGCGCTCGAGGTTCACGTCGCCCCGGCGCTTCGGCGGCTCAGCATGGGCGAACAGCTTGCTCGGCTGCGCGCAGGCCTCGGCCGCAACTGCCGCCGAGGCATCGGCAGGCGCCGAGAACTTGGGTGTCAAGCCCTTGGCCAGACCGGTGATACCGCCCAGCGCCGCGCTCTGCGCCACGCCGCCGCCATGGCAGGCATCGACCACCATCACCACCTGGCCGGCCTTCTGGTTCAGCGCCTGCAGGCTGCGTGCAATCTCGCTGCCGGGCAGCGGTTGTGCGTCTTGCGCCAACAGCGACTGCTCGCAGCGGGCGCCGTTGTTCGATGCGGATGCGGGTGCGGCGGCACTGCTGGTGCCGTGGCCGGAGAAGTAGAGGAACACGCGGTCGCCGGGTTGGGTGTCGTTCACCAGGCGTTCGAGCGCGCTGCGCATACCGGCGAGATCGAGCTCGGCATCGGCCAGCTCGCGCAGCGGGCCCTTGAAGCCGAGCTGCTGATACATCGTCCGCGCACTGGCGCGATCGAGCACGACGCCGGGCAGGGTCGGCGCGTTGCGGTACTGGCTGATCGTCATCGACAAACCTCGGTCGGCGGCCAACGCGTTGGCACCGACCACGGCGCAGAACGCCGCCACGGCGAGCCTGCAAGCACGACGAAACTCAGGGCGTGGCAGGGTCATGCTGAAGTCTGAAAGCTTGATCGATCACTTCGCGCGGCCGGTAGTCCATCACCGCGGTCGTGAGCGCCGAGGCCGCAGACGCCTCGGCCGCCGCGGCCTTCTTGCCGGCGCCGAAGTGGCGTGAGAACAGGCCCCGCACCGCGTCGGCCACTTGGTCGCCTGCGCTCTCGGCCAGCTTGGTGCCAGTCTGCGCGAGCAGGGAGAAGGCCTTCGGCGACACACCGCTCGCCGCGGTGGTGGGCGGCACGGCGTCTTGCGCCAGGGCGCGCGCAGCACAGTGAAACACGGCGGCGGCAACCACGCCGCCGCGTGCCCTGCGCCCCGTCACCACCCGCCCGTTGATTCGAATCGACATGGTCTCTCCCGATGCCCTGGCCGGTTCGGCGCCATCGACGTGGCGCGCCTTGGGGTACGCTGCACCCACCGCCGCAAGCCAACCGATTGTCACCCATGCTCACGATCAACAAGCTCATCCCGCAAGGCCGTGGCCTCGCGCCCGCCCTGACCAAACGCGCCTCCGAAGTCGTGCTCGATTGGGACACCCGCCAGAAGAGTCGCTTCGACGCCACCGACTCGCAAGCCCGCGCACTCGGCGTGTTCCTGGCCCGCGGCACCGTGCTGCGCGGTGGCGACGTGCTGGTGGCCGAAGACGGCTCCCTGCTGCGCGTGGTCGCGACCCCGCAGCCAGTGATGGTGGTGCGCACCGAACCTGGCCACGGCTCGCCCTTCGATCTGATGCGTGCCGCCTACCACCTCGGCAACCGCCACGTGCAGCTCGAACTGCGCCCCGATTGCCTGCTGCTCGAACCCGACCACGTGCTGGCCGACATGCTGCGGCTGATGCACCTCGTCGTCAGCGACGAACAGCTGCCCTTCGGCGCAGGGGCATGCGCGTGTGCATGCGCGTGGCCATGATCATGCTCATGACCATGGTCGTGCCCATGCCCACCCGCCGCGTACGCACCGCCCTCGGGCTCGAAGGG
>JANYJL010000234.1 GCA_025361845.1 Rhizobacter sp. | reverse complement strand
GAGCGCAAGCGCAAGAAGGCAGCGGCCGTGAAGCGCCACTTCAAGCGCGTTCGCAGCATGCAGTTGCCCAAGAAGCTGTTCTGATCCGAGGCGCCGGGCCTTTACCGGTCCACGCCACTGAAGCCCGCACCTTGCGGGCTTTGTCGTTTCTTGATCCCGAACGATTCGTTTACGCACAGGTACTTGGCCAGGAGCAATCATGAGCTTGAAAGACCAGATCACCGAAGACATGAAGACCGCCATGCGTGCGAAAGACGCGCCGCGCCTGCTGACGATCCGCGGCCTGCTCGCGGCCTGCAAGCAACGCGAGGTGGATGAACGCATCGTGCTCGACGACGTGGCCGTCATCGCCATCGTCGACAAGCTGGTCAAGCAGCGCAAGGATTCAATCACGCAGTTCACGGCCGGCAACCGGCCCGATCTGGTGGAGAAGGAAGCCGCCGAGTTGTTGGTGCTCGAAGGTTATTTGCCGCAGCGCCTGAGCGTGGATGCCATCACTGCCGAGGTCGCGGCCATCGTGGCCGAACTCGGTGCCAGCGGCCCGGGTGACATGGGCAAGGTGATGGCCGCGGTCAAGACGCGCCTCGCCGGCAAGGCCGACATGGGCGCGGTGTCCGCAGCCGTCAAGAAGGCGCTCGCACCGTGAACGCACCCACAGTCCAACAACTCAGCGCCGAGGTCTGCGTCGCTGGCCAACTCGACGCCGCCGCGATGGCCTGGGCCGCGCAAGCCGGCTTCAAGAGCGTGATCAACAACCGCCCCGATTTCGAAGGCGGCCCGGACCAGCCGACCAGCGCCAGCATCGAGGCCGCGGCACACGCCGCAGGCTTGGCCTACGCCCATCTGCCGGTTGCACCGAGTGTGCAAACGCCCGAGCAGATCGCCGCCTTCGCGCGCCTGCTGGCCGCGCTGCACAAGCCCATCCTCGCGTTCTGCCGCAGCGGCGCACGTTCGGGCAAGCTCTTTCACGCCGCATCCGTCTAGCGGTTACTCCGGTTGCGTGCCGCGCGCGTTCCGTAGTCTGATCGCGCACCGCTGGCCGCAGCACGCGCGCCGGCTGCTTCCTTCGGAGACTGCTGCGTGTCGACCCTTCTCAAGTTATCTGCCTTGATCGATCGGCTGAACCGCCGCATCGGTCATTCGGTGCGCTGGCTCGTGCTGGTGGCCGTGCTCGTCAGCGCGGTCAATGCCGCGGTCCGCAAGGCCTTCAACGTCAGCTCGAACGGCTTTCTCGAAATCCAGTGGTACCTCTTCGCCGCGGTCTTCCTGCTCGCCTCCGGCTACACCTTGCTGAACCAGGAGCACGTGAAGATCGATGTGATCGCCGGTCGCTTCTCCAAGCGCACACAAATCTGGATCGACATCATCGGCATCTGCGCCTTCCTGCTGCCCTTCGTGGTGGTCGTCATCGAGCTGTCGATGCCGCTCGTCATCAAGGCCTACACCTCGGGCGAAATGTCGTCCAACGCCGGCGGCCTGATCCGCTGGCCGGTGTTCGCGCTGCTGCCGCTGGGCTTCGTGTTCCTGGGCTTGCAGGGCCTGTCCGAACTCATCAAGCGTCTGGCGTTCCTGCAAGGCCTCGTGCCCGACCCGACGCAGAAGCTGCAAGGCAAGACCGCCGAGGAGGAACTCGCCGAGTTCCTGCTGCAAAAGGAAGTTGCCGCGCGTGAAGCGGCCCTCTTGTCTGGTTCGAAGACGGCCGGGGTGAAGAAATGATGCAATTTCTCACCACCAACATGGCGCCGGTGATGTTCGGCAGCCTGATCATCTTCTTGCTGTTCGGCTACTCGGTCGCCTTCTCGCTGGCGGCCTGCGGCCTGTTCTTCGGGTTCGTCGGCATCGAGCTCGGCATGCTGCCCGCGCAGCTGCTGCAGGCACTGCCGCTGCGCATGTTCGGCATCATGCAGAACGACACCCTGCTGGCGATTCCCTTCTTCACTTTCATGGGCCTGATCCTCGAACGCTCGGGCATGGCCGAAGACCTGCTCGACACCATCGGCCAGCTGTTCGGCCCGATCCGCGGTGGCCTGGCCTATGCGGTCATCCTGGTCGGCGCAATGCTCGCGGCCACCACCGGCGTGGTGGCGGCATCGGTGATCTCGATGGGCCTGATCTCGCTGCCGATCATGCTGCGCTACGGCTACGACCGGCGTGTGGCCAGCGGCGTGATCGCGGCCTCGGGCACGCTGGCGCAAATCATTCCGCCCTCGCTGGTGCTCATCATCATGGCCGACCAATTGGGCAAGAGCGTCGGCGATCTGTACAAGGGCGCGTTCATCCCGGGCTTCGTGCTCACTGCGCTCTACGTGGGCTACATCCTGCTCGTGAGCTTCATCAGGCCGACCTGGGTACCGGCCCTGCCCGCCGAAGCCCGCTCGATCCGCGAAGACGACGGCACGTCCGGCCTGCGTTCGCTGGGTTTGCTGGCCATCGCGTCCGTAGCGCTGGCGGTGCTGTTCGCCAAGACGCGGCCCGACACCACGCCGACCGATGAACTCATAGTCGTGTCGATGTGCGTCGGCGTGGGTGCGGCCTTCGTGCTGGCAGTGATCAACAAGGCACTCAAGGTCGGCCTGCTGTCGCGCATGGCCGAGCGGGTCACTTTCGTGCTGATACCGCCGCTGGCGCTGATCTTCCTGGTGCTGGGCACGATCTTCCTGGGCATCGCCACACCGACCGAAGGCGGTGCGATGGGCGCGGTGGGCGCGCTGGTGATGGCCATCGGCCGGCGCCGCATCGACCTCAAGCTGATGCGCCAGGCGATGGAGACGACGATGAAGCTCTCGTGCTTCGTGCTCTTCATCCTGATCGGCTCGACCGTGTTCAGCCTCTCGTTCCAGGGTGTGGACGGCCCGAAGTGGGTGGAGCACCTGCTGACCAGCCTGCCGGGCGGACAGCTCGGCTTCCTGATCGTCGTCAACATCCTGATCTTCTTCCTGGCTTTCTTCCTCGACTTCTTCGAGCTGTCCTTCATCGTCATTCCACTCATCGGCCCGGTAGCCGACAAGCTGGGCATCGACCTGGTGTGGTTCGGCGTCCTGCTGGCAGTGAACATGCAGACCTCGTTCATGCACCCGCCCTTCGGCTTCGCGCTGTTTTACCTGCGCAGCGTGGCGCCCACCAACGACTACACCGACAAGATCACCAGCAAGCCGGTCGCGAAGGTCACGACCGGCCAGATCTACTACGGCGCGATTCCCTTCGTCATCATCCAGATCATCATGGTCGGCCTGATCATCGCGTTCCCGGGGCTTGTGTCCCGCGGTGGCGACAACGGGCCGAAGGTCGATGTGGACAAGGCTTTCGAGCAATTGCAGGAGAAGTCCAAGGAAGACAAGGACGAGGCCATGTCCGCCAAGCCCGCCGATGCGGATGCGTCGGCCGCCGCTCCCGGCGCCTCAGCACCGGAAGCCAGCGACAACGGCAAGGACGACCCAATGAAGGGCTTCGCCGAATCGCTGGAGAAAGACAAGGAAAAGAAGCCCTGACGCAGCCGGAGGTAGCCACGCCATCGGCCTTGATGCGCACACGGATCAGGGCGAACTGTTCCGGCTGCTGCACTCGGGCGCGGTCGTACGCGACCAGGACGCCTGAAGGTGACTTCGCAGCCGGCGTGTTGAACGCCGCAACGGGTTCGTCAACCACGGCGCGCAGGTAGGCGGCGAAGTGCTGCGGCTTCCAGTCCGTCAAGGTCGGCCAGCGTTTTGGCCTGGCCGCTGACGGCGGCCGTGTAGCCGTCGATTCGCTGCTCAAGCACCCGCGCCCCTGCCGATGCAGCATGAGCGGCGCCGTGGGCCTTCAGCGCCGCTGCTTGCGCCTTCTTCGCTTCGGCGGCGTCGTTCTGGTCGACCTTGTTCAGCATGACTGTCACCCGGCTTGATGGCGCGAAGCATCGAGTCGCCGGATATCAGGTCTTTTGCCACGCAGGAACTTTCAGGAACTCTGCGGACAAGAAAAAACCCCTAAGTCGTTGATTACTTAGGGGTTTCTGTACCTCTGTGGACCTCAGGGGACCTTGTTTTGGTGGAGCTGGGGGGAATCGAACCCCCGTCCGCAAGCCATCGTCAGGCAGATCTACGTGCTTAGCTGACTGATTTGGTTTTAGAGGTTCTGGTCGCGCAGCAGCACGCTACCAGCACCCCGAGTCACTTGATTTGATCCTGTGATGAGTGACCCACCTCAGGACGAGCCCATGTGTATGACTTCGCAGCCCTCAGGTTACCCCTCGGACCCAGCCCATCGGCCAACTGTTGCGAAGCTCACCGGTTTTAAGCGGCGAGAGCGTACGTAGAGTCGTTCGCAGTTACTTTGTTTCCAGTGGATTTACGAGCGAACTGGTGCTCGGCATGCCCTGTTCCAACTCCGCACCCACGTCGAAGCCAGGTCAGCCCCTGAACTTCGTATCTTAGGCCAGGCCGAGCAGAGTCAAGAGCTCGCCGGGCGATTGAATGACGTGGTCGGCGCCCCAGGCTTCGATGGACTCGCCCTCGCCGAGGTAGCCCCAAGCCGCGGCGACCGTCGCCATGCCAGCGGCGCGGCCGGCCTGGATGTCGCGCAGGTCATCGCCCACGTAGATGCAATCGGCGACGGCCAGGCTCATGCGACGGGCCGCTTCGATCAAGGGCGCGGGGTGCGGCTTGGCGTGCGGAGTGGTGTCGCCGCAGACCAGGGTCGCCGCACGTTCGTGCAAGCCCATGGCAGCGACCAGCGGTTCGGAAAAGCGTGTCGCCTTGTTGGTGACGATGCCCCATGGCAGACGATGCAACTGCAAGTGCTCGAGAACGGGGGCCATCGCTTCGAACACGCGCGTCTCTTGTGCCATGCGGGCTTCGTAGCGTGACAGGAACTCGTCGCGCAGGGATTCGAATTCGGCATCGCCCGGCACAGCGCCGAAAGCACGGCCGACCATGCCACGCGCGCCGCTGCCGACCATCGGTCGCAACCGCGCATAGGGCAGCAGCGGCAGGCCACGCGCGACACGCATGTCGTTGGCCGCACCCGCGAGGTCGGGCGCACTGTCGATCAAGGTGCCGTCCAGATCGAACAGCACCGCCCGGCAAACGATCGTCATGCCGGCTTGCGGCACGCGATCATGTAGTTGACGCTGGTATCGCCCGACAACCAGTAACGCCGCGTGATCGGGTTGTATTCCATGCCGCGCGTGTCAGTCAGCTCCAGCCCGCTTGAACGGCACCACTGCGCCAGCTCGCTCGGCCGAATGAACTTGGCGTATTCGTGCGTGCCCTTGGGCAGCAGCTTGAGCACGTGCTCGGCGCCGATGATCGCGAACAGGAAGGACTTGGCGTTGCGGTTCAAGGTCGAGAAGAACAGCCAGCCGCCCGGCTTCACGAGCGTGGCGCAAGCGCCGACGATCGACGAGGGGTCCGGCACGTGTTCGAGCATCTCCATGCAGGTGATCATGTCGAACTGAGCCGAGCCCTCCTGTGCCAGCGCCTCGACCGCGACCTCACGGAATTCGACCGATGGCGTCGCCGCTTCCATCGCATGTAGTTGCGCCACCTTCAAGGCTTTGCTCGAGAGATCGATGCCCAACACGTGGGCACCGCGGCGGGCCATCGCGTCCGACAGGATGCCGCCTCCACACCCGACATCGAGCACACGTTTGCCCGCCACACGCTGATGCGTTTCGATCCAGTCCAGGCGCAGCGGGTTGATCTGGTGCAGCGGGCGAAACTCGCTCTCGGGATCCCACCAGCGGTGAGCGAGTTCGCTGAACTTGGCGATTTCTTGCGGGTCTGCGTTCATCGGACGAATGGTAGCGACAACATGAAAAAGCCCCGCCTAGGCGGGGCTTTGAGGACCGACGCGAGACGCGATCAGTTCTTGGTGCGGGTACCGACGACTTCGATTTCGACACGGCGATTCTTCGCCTTGCCTTCCTTGGTCTTGTTGTCGGCCACAGGCTGCTTCTCGCCCTTGCCTTCGGTGTAGACGCGGTTCTTCTCGACACCCTTGCTCACCAAGTAGGCCTTCACGGCATCGGAGCGATTCACCGACAGCTTCTGGTTGTAGG
>JANYJL010000214.1 GCA_025361845.1 Rhizobacter sp. | reverse complement strand
GCCCGGCCGTTCAGGCCCCGCCGCAGCGGCCGATCAGTACGCCGTCAGTACGACGTCAGTGCGACATCAACACGGGCACCGTCATCGATTCGAGCATGCCGCGCGTGGCGCCGCCGAGCGCCCATTCGGCCCAGCGCGCGTGGCCGTAGGCGCCCATCACGATGAGGTCGGCATTCATGTCGGACGCGCGCGAGAGCATGGTGTCGGCAATGTCGATCGGCGTCGTGTCGGCCTGCACCTCGGCCACCACGCCCTGCCACATCAGCCAGCGGCGCAAGGCATCCAGGCGCGCGCGCAGCGTGGCGTCGTCGGCGGCTTCGTTCCAGCTGATGACCTGCACGCGGGTGGCACGGCGCAGCAAAGGCAGTGCATCGGCGACGGCGCGGGCGGCTTCGCGGCTGTCGTCCCAGGCGACCAGCACCTGGCTGCCGACACGCTCGAAGCGGCCTGCATACGGAAGGATCAGCGTCGGCCGCGCGCTGTGCAGCACGAGCTGTTCAACCACCTCCTTCGTCGCGCGAAAGCCCGATGCTGACGGGTCGGCCTGGCTCAGCACCGTGAGGTCGCTGCAATGGGCGTGGCGCACGAGCGAGGGCGCCTTGTCCGCCTCGTCGACCACGGCTTCGAAGGAGCTCAATCCGGCGGTGCGGCAGGTCTCCGAAAAGAGTTTCGCCGCTTGATCGGCCTGCTCGCGCAACGTGTCCCACACCCGCGCGGCGAGTTCGATGAGGGAGGCGGCCGCCTCGGGCGAGGCCGGCAGATCGACCAGGCTGGTGGGCGCGACGCCGACGAGGTGGCACTCGAGCGCCTTGGCGAGCTGCACGGCGCAGGCCGTGCGCGCGGCGCAATGAATGTCCTGGTCGAGCAGGACGAGGATGCTGCGGTAGGTCATGGCGGTCTCCGGGGCGCGGGTTCGCGCATCACCAGCCACTCTATGCAGGCACTGCGCGCGCGGCTTGATCCTGGTCAAGCGGCGGGGTTTCAGTCCTTGCGTTCGCCGCCGCGCGTGAGCAGCAGGGCCAGCACCGCCGAGGCGAGCATCAGGAACAGGCTCACCGCATTCAGCACCGGGCTCGCACCTTCGCGCATGCGGCCGTACATCAGCACCGTGAGCGGCGCGTCCGAGCCGACGAGCATCAGCGTGGTGTTGAAATTCTCGAACGACATCAGGAAGGAGATCACCGCCGCGCCGATCATCGCCGGCCGCAGGTAGGGCAGGGTGATGGTGCGCAGCACCGCGCCGCGCGTGGCGCCGAGGTTGTAGGCCGCTTCTTCGAGCGTGATGTCGAAGCGCTTCAGGCGCGCACTGATCGTCAGCGTGGCGATCGCGACGATGTACGAGAACTGCCCCAGCACCACCAGCGGCAGGCCGGGGCGCAGGAACTCGAGCTCCAGGCCCCAGGTGTCGTCGGCGAACTGCGCGATGCGGCTGGCGAAAGCGAGGATCGAGATGCCGAGGATCACGCCGGGGATCACCAGCGGCGCCAGCATCAGCAGCGACAGCGCCTGCTTGCCGCGAAAGCGTGCCCGCTCGATCAGGAAGGCGTTGACGGTGCCGACAGCGACGGACAGCAGCGTGACCCAGAACGCGACCACGCTGCTGGTCCAGAGGCTGTGCAGCAGCGGCGCATCACCGAACAGGCCGGTGCGCTGTTTGCCCACGCCAGCGTTGCCGACGAACCAGTCGAGCGTGAAGCCGCGCCAGGGCGGCGCGGGATAGGGCGCGTCGTTGAAGGCGAACAGCGCGACCACGGCGAGTGGCAGGAACAGGAAGGCGAAGAAGGCGATGGCATAACCGCTGGTGGCGGCACGCAGCCAGGCGGGGCGGGGCAGCGAGGGGATCATGCTGCTGCGCTCAAGTCCGCCGCATCACATCGCCGAACTTCTGGCCGGCGAGTTGCAGCCCGAACCACACGATGGCCGTCGACAGCACCAGCAGCAGGAAACCGAAGGCCGCGCCCTGCTCCCAGTTGAAGCGGGTGATGAACTGGGTGTAGATCTGCTCGGTGAACCACAGCGAGTTCTTGCCGCCCAGCAGCGTGGGCGTGAGGTAGTTGCCGAGCGTGAGCATGAAGACGACGATGCAGCCCGCCGTGATGCCCGGCGCGGCATGCGGGATGATGATGCGGCGCAGGATGTCGAAGCCATTGCCGCCGAGGTCGTAGGCGGCTTCGATGAGTGAATCGTCGAGCGTGTCGAGCGCGCCGATCAGCGGCACGACCATGAAGAGCAGCGAGGTGTAGACGAGGCCGACCAGCACGGTCGCGTCGCGGTACAGCAATTCGGGCGGCACATCGGCGAGGCCCAGGCGCACCAGCAGCGCAGGCAGCACGCCCGATTCGCGCAGCAGGATCATCCAGCCGAGCGTGCGCACGGTTTCGCTCACCCAGAACGGGATCAGGCACAGCACGAAGAGGAGCGAACGGGTGCGACCGCGCGCGATCTTGGCGATCGTCCAGGCGATCGGGAAGGCGAGCAGCAGGGTCAGCGTGGTGGCCAGCACCGACATCACCGCGGTGCGCACGAAGGTGTGCCAGTAGAGCGGCTCCTCAAAGAAGGTGCGGTACTGCGCGAGGCTCGGTTCGTAGACCCGCGGCGCGACGCGCGCGCGCAGCGAGAGCACACCGAGCTCGAGGTGCGGCAGCACGATCAGCCCGACCAGCCACAGCACAGCCGGCGCCAGCAGCAAGGCCAGCAGCAGGCGCGAGCGGCCCGACGTTTCAGGCATGAGATGCGCCTGCCTTGAAGCAGACCGCGCGTTGCGGGTCGAAGCCGAAAGCGACCGATTCGCCGACACGCAGGTCCTTGAACTGGCCGGTCTGCGGCAGCGCGATGCGCACTTCGAGCCGCGTGCGGGTTTCGCGCAGCAGCACGGCCGAATTGGCGCCGTCGAACAGCAGGCTTTCCACTTCGGCGGCGTAGCGGGTGGTGCTTTCGGGCAGATCGTTCGCGGTGCGCGCGAGCATCGCCACTTCGGGGCGCACGAAGGCCTCGACCGCATCGCCGGTCGCGAGCGGCCCGATGCGCCGGCCGTACAGATACAGGCCTTCGGGCGTGACGAGTTCGACCGCATCGCCCGACACATCGTTGGCGCGCCCCACGATGCGGTTGTTGGCGCCGACGAAGCCGGCGACGAAGGGTGTTCGTGGTTCGTAGTAGAGCGATTGCGGCGAGCCGAGTTGTTCGAAGCGGCCGGCGTTCATCACCGCCACCTGATCGGAGAGCACGAGCGCTTCCGACTGGTCGTGCGTGATGTAGACGAAGGTCGTGCCGAAGGCGGCCTGCAACTGCTTCAGCTCGATCTTCATGTGCTCGCGCAGTTTGAGGTCGAGTGCGCCGAGCGGTTCATCGAGCAGCAACAAGGTGGGCTCCAACACCAGGCTGCGTGCGATCGCGACACGCTGTTTCTGGCCGCCCGACAATTGATCGACGCGCTTCTCCTGCGCACCCGGCAGGCTCACCCGTTCGAGCATCTCGCCGACCCGCCGCGTGATCTCGGCGCGAGCGACGCCGCGGCGGGCGAGGCCGTAGCCGATGTTTTCGCCGACCGACATCATCGGGAACAGCGCGAGGTGCTGGAACACCATGTTCACCGGCCGCCGGTTCGGCGCCACGCCGCGCATCGACGCACCGCCGATCAGGATGTCGCCGCCGTCGGGCGCCTGGAAGCCGGCGATCAAACGCAGCAGCGTCGTCTTGCCGCAGCCCGAGGGGCCGAGGATCGAGAAGAAGCTGCCGCGCGCGACACTGAACGAGAGTTCGTTCACCGCCGTGAAGGCGCCGAAGCGTTTCGCGACGGCGCGCGCCTCCAGGTCGGGCGGCGTGGCTGCCATCAGTTGGCAGCTTTGACTCGGTCGAGCACCTTGCCTTCGATTTCTTCAATGCCAGCCGGAACCGCCGGGTACCAGCGCACGTTCTTCAACGCCGCTTCCGGGAAGCTCGCCGCGAACTGCGACTTGAGCTTGGCTTCCATCAACTGATCCGCGCCTTTCGACGCGGTGAAGTTGCCCGCCGAGCCCGCCACCTTCGCAGCGATCTCGGGCCGCATGTTGAAGTTGATCCAGGCATACGCCGCCGCGTCGTTCTTGCCCTTGGCCGGCAGCGCGAAGGTGTCGATCCAGCCCATCGCGCCGGCCTTCGGGGCCACGAACTGGATGTCCGGGTTGTCGTTCTGGAGCTTCCAGCCGCCGGTGTCCCACATCATCGCGCCGACCACTTCACCGGCGCGCATGCCGTTGAGCAACTGGTCCTTGTTGTCCCAGAAGAACTTCAGGTTGCCCTTGCAGGCGGTGAGCGTCTTGCCCACTTCGTCCATCAGCGCGGTGTAGGCCTTCGGGTCGTTGTAGAGCGCGAACGGGTCCTTGCCGGAGGCGAAGGCGAAGGCGAGCAGCGTGGGCCGCTTCAGGCGCACGGCGGTCTTGCCTTTCACGTCGGCCTTGCACAGGTCGGGGTAGTCGGTGATCTTGGCGAGCTTCGTATTGACCACCAGGCCGTCGGTGCCCCAGATGTGCGGCAGGCCGTACACCTTGCCGCCGAGCGTGGTGTTGATCTTGGTGGCTTCGAGCATCGGCGCGATGAAGAGTTCGGTCTTCACCTTGCTCAGGTCCATCGGCTTGTAGATGCCGAACTCCTGCTGCGGGCCGGTGATGCGGTCTTGCGAAGGCTGAGCCAGATCGAAGCCCGCGCCGCCGGTGGCGCGCAGCTTGGA